>CAYXZX010000166.1:0-5751 GCA_964469455.1 uncultured Rhodocyclaceae bacterium
TCGGATACCTGCTCGGCTCGATTCCCTTCGCCGTCGTCGTGTCGAAGGCCTTCGGGTTGGCCGATCCGCGCAGCCACGGCTCCGGCAACCCCGGCGCCACCAACGTGCTGCGCACCGGCAACAAGACCGCCGCCGTCCTCACCCTGCTGGGCGATGCGCTCAAGGGCTGGTTCGCCGTCTGGCTGGCCGCGCGCCTCGGCGCGGGCGCGCTGGCCATAGCCGCAGCAGGCGCCGGTGCCTTTCTCGGCCACCTGTTCCCGCTATTCCTGCGCTTCAAGGGTGGCAAGGGTGTTGCCACGGCACTGGGGGTGCTGGCAGGATTTTCAGGCTACCTGGCCCTGGTGGCAACGGGCGCCTGGCTGCTCACCGCCCTGCTGACCCGCTATTCGTCCCTCTCGGCGCTGGTCGCTGCCATCGCCGCCCCGATCGCCGGCGGCTTCCTGATCGAACGGATCGAGATCGTCACCGCCGTGGCACTAATGTCGGCCTTGCTGATCTGGCGCCATCGCCCCAACATTCAGCGCCTCTTCGCCGGCACCGAGCCCAGGATCGGCAGGAGTGCCAAGGAGCGCGCATGAAAGAACTCTCGATGGTGGCAGCGGCCTGGATGCTCGCCGTTTCGACATCGCCGGCCACCGCCGCCGACCGCAAGGCGACGAGCATCATCGAGGGGCGTTGCGCCTTGTGCCACGGCCCGGAAGGCGAGAGCGCCAGCGCCATCTATCCGCGGCTGGCTGCGCAGCACGCCGAGTACATTGCCAAGCAGTTGAAGGACTTCCGTGACGGCCGGCGCAAGAGCGACGCGATGACGGAAATGGCTGCCGATCTCACCGATGGCGAGATCGCATCCCTGGCGGAATTCTTCGCCGGCAAGCCGCCGAAGTCACGCCGGCCTGGTGACGCCGACCTGGCCGGCGTCGGCAGGTATATCTACATCAAGGGCAACCAGTATTCCGGAGTGCCTGCCTGCGCCACCTGCCACGGTCCGGCTGCCCATGGCACGACGCAACTGCCGCGTCTGGCCGGACAGCATCCCGCCTACCTGCAAACGCAACTCAAGGAATTCAACAAGCGCGCCCGCACCAACGACAACGCGGTGATGCACACGGTGGCTTCCAAGCTCACCGAACTGGAGATCGTCGCCGTTACCGTCTATCTCGGCGGCCTGGAGTAATTCACACCACCCGCAGCGTGTCGAGCGGCCAGCGCGGCTTGACGCCGAAGGCACCATGGCGCGGCCCTCGCTCCCCCGCCAACAGACGCTGAGCACCGCAGTAGGCGATCATCGCACCGTTGTCGGTGCACAGGGCGACTTCCGGGTAATGTACGCGAATGCCGTGCTTCGCCGCATCGGCATCCAGGCGCTGCCGCAAGCGCCGGTTGGCGCCGACCCCGCCCGCGACCACCAGCCGGTCGAGATCGCAGTGGCGTACCGCCATGACTGACTTTGCAGCCAGCACCTCGGTGACGGCCTCCTGGAATTCCCAGGCCAGATCGGCGCGCTCGCGCTCCGCGAGTGTCCGGCCATGGACCATGGTCAGCACCGCGGTCTTGAGGCCGGAAAAACTGAACTGGAAGTCGCCGCTTTTCAGCATCGGCCGCGGCAGTCTCAGCCCGCTCGGCGCTCCCTGTTCCGCCAGCGCCGCAAGCTGCGGTCCGCCGGGATAGCCGAGGCCAAGCAGCTTGGCGGTCTTGTCGAAGGCCTCGCCGGCGGCATCGTCGACGGACTCGCCGAGCAACTCGTATGCGCCCACGCCCGTCACACGCATCAGCTGCGTGTGCCCCCCGGAAACCAGCAGCGCCACGAAAGGAAAGACGGGGGGATCGGCCGCCAGCAGCGGCGACAGCAAGTGGCCTTCGAGGTGATGGACGGGCAGCGCCGGCACATCGAGCGCCACCGACAGCGAGGCGGCGAAGCCGGCGCCGACCAGCAGCGCGCCGGCCAGCCCCGGCCCAGCCGTGTAGGCGATGCCCTCGATGTCCTCCTTGCGCTTCCCGGATTGCTCGAGAACTGATCGCAGCAGAGGAACAAGCCGCCTGATGTGGTCACGCGACGCCAGTTCGGGCACCACGCCGCCAAAGGCCTCGTGCATGGCCACCTGGGAATGCACGACGTGACCGAGCAGGCCTCTATCGGTGTCGTAGAGGGCGACGCCGGTTTCGTCGCAGGAGGATTCGATGCCTAATACCAGCATGGACCGGCGATTTTACTTTGACATCGCCCGAAAAATGGCTAAAATCCGCGCCTCTTCAAGCCCATCAACCAGGATCGAATCAATGCCCGGTATCCGCCTCAAGGAAAACGAGCCCTTTGAAGTGGCGATCCGCCGCTTCAAGCGCACCATCGAAAAGGCCGGCACGCTCACCGAACTGCGCTCACGCGAGTTCTACGAGAAGCCCACCTCCGAGCGCAAGCGCAAGCTGGCCGCCGCCGTGAAGCGCCATCACAAGCGCATCCGCAGCCAGACGCTGCCGCCCAAGCTCTACTAAGAGCCAAGCCCGATTCCAGCGAGAACCGCCCCGGCCGAAAGGGGGGCGGTTTTTGTGTTTGTGGAGATCAATGACATGACCTTGAAGACCCGCATCGCCGAAGACATGAAGACGGCCATGAAGGCCGGGGAAAAGTCTCGCCTCGCCGCCATCCGCCTGCTCATGGCCGCCGTGAAGCAGAAAGAGGTCGATGAGCGCATCGAACTCGACGACGCCGGCATCGTCGCCGTCATCGAGAAGATGCTCAAGCAACGCAAGGACTCCATCACCCAGTACGAGGCCGCCAAGCGCCAGGACTTGGCCGACGCCGAGAAGTTCGAGGTCGAGGTGCTGATGGCCTACATGCCCGCCGGCTTGTCGGCTGACGAAGTCGCCTCCATCGTCGCCGCCGCGGTCGCCGAGTCCGGCGCCAAGGGTCCGGCCGACATGGGCAAGGTGATTGCGCTGGTCAAGCCCAAGGTGGCCGGCCGCGCCGACATGGGCGAAGTCTCTAAGCTGGTGAAAGCGAAACTCGCCGGCGCATAATTCCGGAGTGATACCGGAAAGCTTCATTCAGGAACTGCTGGCGCGCGTCGACATCGTCGATGTGATCGAACGCTACGTGCCGCTCAAGAAGGGCGGCGCCAACTACCAGGCCTGCTGCCCCTTCCACTCCGAAAAGACGCCATCCTTCACGGTCAGCCCGGCCAAGCAGTTCTACCACTGCTTCGGCTGCGGCGCCCACGGTAGCGCCCTGGGCTTCCTGATGCAGTATTCCGGCCTCGGTTTCATCGAGGCGGTCGAGGATCTCGCCCATTCGGTGGGCATGCAGGTGCCGAAGGTTTCCGAGCGGGTACAAAGCGAACGCGCCAAGAAAGCGCCGCTGACCGAACTGATGCTGCGCGCCGCGCGCTTCTACAAGGAACAATTGAAGTCCTCGCCGAAGGCCATCGACTACCTGAAGGGGCGCGGCCTGACCGGCGAAATCGCCGCGCGCTTCGGCCTCGGCTACGCGCCCGACGAATGGCAGGGCTTGGAAAAGGTCTTTCCCGACTACAAGGATCCGGCGCTGCTGGAGTGCGGGCTGGTCATCGAGAACGAGCAGGGCCGCCGCTACGACCGCTTCCGCGACCGGGTGATGTTCCCGATTCTCGACCAGCGCGGCAACGTCATAGGCTTCGGCGGGCGCGTCATCGGCCAGGGCGAACCCAAGTACCTGAACTCCCCTGAGACACCGCTGTTCGAGAAAGGCCGCGAGCTTTACGGCCTCGTCCAGGCCCGGCAGGCGATCCGCGACGACGACACCGTGATTGTCGTCGAGGGCTACATGGACGTGGTGGCGCTCGCCCAGCATGGTGTCGGCAACGCCGTTGCCACGCTTGGCACGGCCTGCACGCCGAGCCACGTGCACAAGCTGCTGCGCCAGGCATCGAAGATCGTTTTCTGCTTCGACGGCGACGCCGCCGGCCGCAAGGCGGCATGGCGGGCCCTGGAGGCCAGCCTCGACCAGCTCTCGGACGACAAGTCGGTCGGCTTCCTGTTCCTGCCGCCTGAGCACGACCCCGACAGCTTCGTGCGCACCGAGAGCGCCGAGGCCTACCGAGCGCTGGTGCGGCATCCCACGACCTTGACCGAGTTCCTGCTGCGCGAACTGAAATCGGGCGTCGACCTGGCCACCGCCGAAGGCCGCGCCCGTCTGGTGCACGAAGCGAAACCTTATCTGGTGAAGCTGTCGGCCCCGGTCCTGCGTGTGCAACTGACCAAGGCCGTCGCCGAAGCGGCGGCCATGACGCAGGCCGAAGTCGAGGCGCAATGCGGCATCAAGCCCGCCGCCAAGGGCTACGGCAGCCGACCGGCACCACCGCCACGCCGTCGGTCGATCGAGATTTCCCTGGCCAAGACGCTGCTGGAGGCGGTGCTGCACCGTCCCGAGCGGGCCGCACGGCTGCCGGTAGAACTCATCGATGGCGACAGGCCGGAAGCATTGGCGCTGCTGGCGATCGCCCGAGCGATCGACCACGGCGATCTGCCCGGCGGCAACCTCGGCACCCTGATGGAATATTTCCGTGGCGAGACGTTCGAAGCCACCATCGCTGAAGCGATCGGCCGAACCGCCGACCATGCGATGGACGAAGGCGAGGAGGAAACCGTTTTTCTGGATGCCATTGAACGTCTGCGCGCCTCCGCACTCAAAGCCGAAATCGATGAACTGAACGCCAAGGCAAGGATGCGCGGCCTTACGATCGAAGAAGAAACGCGGCGAGCCGAACTGCTGGCAACAAAGGTCCGCTTGCAGCCTAGGTAGGGGCACGGCGTTCTGCTATACTGGCACGTTTCCCTAACAGAGCTTGGCGCGATTCTCGCGAGCGGATGGCGCCCAGGACAAGATTCCTAGGAAAATCAATATCATGCCCAAGGAAACCGCGAAGTCCTCCAAGCCGGCCGCCAAGGCCAAGTCTCCTGCAAAGGCGACCGCCAAGGCACCCGTAAAAGCAGCGCCCAAGAAAGCCGGCGCCAAGCCAAGGGTCGAAAATCCGGCGCCCAAGGGCAAGAAGGCAGTCCCGGCCAAGGCGCCAAGTGCCCCTCCGGCCAAGGCAGTCGCCAAGCCCAAACCTGGCGCCAAGGACGGCGTCAAGGCGGCCCCCGCAAGAGTCAAGGAAGCCGCCGCCAACATCAAGCAAGAAAAACCGGCCATAGCTGCTCCCTCCGCCCCCGCGAAACCCGCGCAGAAGCCGGCCACCAAGGGCAGCGAAACCAAGGGGCGCAAGGGCCGCAGCCTGCCGCCCGAACTTGCCTTGCCGCAAGCGCCGGTCGATATCGAGACCAAGCGCACCCGGCTCAAGACACTCATCGCCTTGGGCAAGGAACGTGGCTTCCTGACCTACGCGGAAATCAACGACCACCTGCCCGACGATCTCGTCGATGCCGAGCAGATCGAATCGATCATCTCGACGTTCAACGACATGGGCATCCAGGTGTTCGACGAGGCGCCGGCCGCCGACGACATGCTGCTGGCGGAAGCCGCGCCCGCCCAGGTCGACGAGCAGGAGGTCGAGGAGGAAGCCGAGCAGGCGTTATCGAGCGTCGACTCCGAGTTCGGCCGCACCACCGACCCGGTGCGCATGTACATGCGCGAGATGGGTTCGGTGGAACTGCTGACGAGGGAAGGCGAAATCGAAATCGCCAAGCGCATCGAAGACGGCCTCAAGCACATGGTCATGGCGATTTCCGCCTGCCCGACCACCATCGCCGAGATGCTCGACATGGCGGGCAAGGTGGCGC
>CAYXZX010000167.1:0-5707 GCA_964469455.1 uncultured Rhodocyclaceae bacterium
GAGACCTTGTAGGAATTCTGGTTGAACTTGCCGCCGGCATGCAGCACGCACATGACGATCTCGGCCGCCGACCGCTTGGGCTCATGCTTGTCGTCAAACTTGACGCCAGTCGGAATGCCACGCCCGTTGTCGACCACCGAGATCGAGTTGTCGGTATGGATGGTGATCACGATGTCATCGCAGTAGCCCGCCAGCGCCTCGTCGATGGCATTGTCGACCACCTCGAAGACCATGTGGTGAAGGCCGGTGCCGTCGGAGGTGTCGCCGATGTACATGCCCGGGCGCTTGCGCACGGCTTCCAAGCCTTCGAGCTGCTGAATCGAGTCTTCGTCGTAGCCGCCGTTCTCGGTGGCGGGCTTGCTGTCCTGCGTCATCAAACTTCCAATCCATCCATGATCAAATGCGCATCGGCATGACGACGTACTTGAAGCGCTCGTTGCCGGGCAACTTGAACAAGGCGCTGGAACTGGCGTCCGCCAGACGGCACTCGATCGTCTCGACATCGACATTGTTGAGAACGTCGAGCAGGTACGTCACGTTGAAACCCACATCCAGGCTTTCGCCTTGGTAAGGAACCTCGATTTCCTCTTGCGCTTCTTCCTGTTCGGCGTTGGTCGATAGGATTTTCAAGCTGTCGTTGCTTAACACCAGACGGACGCCACGGAACTTTTCGTTGGTCAGGATGGCGGCACGCATCAGCGAATGCAGCAGCATGTCACGCGGCAACTGCAGTACCTTGCCATGCTGTTGAGGAATGACGCGCTCGTAGTCCGGGAACTTGCCGTCGATGAGCTTGGAAACGAGCTCGATGTTGCCGAAGCGGAACTGGGCCTGCGTCGGCGCCAGCACGATCTCCAAGGGCTCGTCGTTGTCCGCGAGCTGACGCGACAGTTCCAGAATCGTCTTCCGGGGCAGAATGACCTCGCTCCGTGGCATGCTTTCCGGCAGCACTTCGCTGGCAAAAGCTAGCCTGTGCCCGTCGGTGGCGATCACCCGCATCTCGGCCCCGTCGATGATGAGCAGAAGGCCATTGAGGTAGTAACGGATGTCCTGTTGAGCCATCGAGTACTGCACAAGTGCCAGCAGGCGCTTGAATTGCTTCTGGGTCAGGCTAATCCGCACCGTCTGCCCATCTGCGGTTGACATGCGGGGAAAATCTTCCGCCGGCAGCGTCTGTAAATTGAATCGGCTCTTGCCTGCCTTGACCTGAAGACGCTTGTCATCCAGGGAAAGACTGACTTCCGCAGCATCCGGCAGTGAGCGGAGGATATCCTGGAGTTTGCGTGCGCCTACCGTCAAAGCTGCTATTTCCGTGCTTGCCGCCGCCGTGCTGGTGCGAATCTGGATTTCAATGTCGGTAGCCAGCAAAGTCAGATTCTCGCCGTTCTTCTCCATCAATACGTTGGAAAGAATTGGCAGGGTATGGCGTTTCTCGACAATTCCGCAAACCGACTGCAAAGGCGTGAGGATCTGGTCGCGGGGGCCTTTGAACAGGAGCATTTTTTATATCTCCGTTTGATATTGATAGTAGAGAAGGTCAGGGCGTGTGGATAAGTAGCTTTTTTTCTTGCGACTCATCAATCTATGTATTTTAACGTTCTGGGAGCAAGACCGTTTTGTCGATGTTGATGATTGTGGATGAAATGGCGTAGAGCAGGAATACTCGGGATTACTCACAATTGTTAACAAGTTGTTCCCGTGCTCATCCCTTGATGGATTGCAGAAGGACGTGAACATCGTTATTGAGTTGCCCGTCCTTGCCGCGTAGATCGCCAATGGTTCGGCAGGCATGAAGGACAGTGGTGTGGTCGCGTCCCCCGAAGGCTTCGCCAATTTCCGGCAAGCTGTGGGGTGTCAGTTCGCGCGCCAGCCACATGGCCACTTGGCGGGGCCTGGCAATGGCACGCGTGCGCTTCTGTGAATACATTTCCGCGACCTTGATCTTGTAGTAGTCGGCAACGTATTTCTGGATCAGTTCGAGCGTAATTTGGCGGTTATGGGCGCCTATGACGTCCTTGAGCGCTTCCTTGGCCACCTCGATGCTGAGCTCGCGACTGTGAAATCCGGCGAAAGCGATGACCCGGTTCAGGGCACCTTCGAGTTCGCGGACGTTGGAACGCAGGTTCTTGGCAATGAGGAAAGCGACATCGTCGCCCAGTGGCAGGCCCGTGACTTCGGCCTTTTTCTTGAGGATGGCGACGCGCATTTCAAGTTCCGGTGGTTCGATCTGCACCGTCAAACCCCAGTCGAAACGCGAGATAAGCCTGTTTTCCAGGCCCTGAATATCCTTCGGGTAGGTATCGCAGGTAATGACGATCTGCTTCTTTGCTTCAATTAATGTATTGAAAGCAAAGAAAAACTCTTCCTGTGTGCGTTCCTTGTTGCCGCCCAGGAATTGAATGTCATCGATGATGAGGACGTCGAGGGAGCAGTAATAGCGCTTGAAGCTATCGAAAGCTTTTTGCTGGTAGGCGCGGACAAGATCCGCGATGTAGTCGTGGGCGTGCACATAGCGAATGACCTTCTGGCTGTTCGAGCGCCAGACTTCATTGCCGAGCGCATGAACCAGGTGGGTTTTGCCCAGGCCGACCCCGCCATAGACGAACAGCGGGTTGTAGGAGGTACCGGGATTTAAAGCCACCTGCTGGGCGGCCGCCCGCGCGAGGTCGTTCGAGCGCCCGGTGACGAGTGTTTCGAAAGTGAAACCGGGATTCAGTCGGGTCTTTTCGTACAACTGTTCGGAGTTCCGTGCTTCGAGCGGCCGGGATGCGGGGTTGGAGGAGTTATCGCTTTTTTCCGCAAGTTCCACGGGCGAAATACCGATGGCGTGCGGCCCTTCGTTCGATGGCACGGATGCTTCCGCCAAGACCAGTACCAGATCAACGCCGGTTGCTTGTCCATCCTTTCTGAGCAGGGCCTCGATCAAGGGCAGATAGCGTTCCCGGACCCACTGCAAGACGAAGCGGTTGGGAGCGAAGAGCCGAAAAGCGCCGGACACATCCTGTTCCAGCCGCAAGGGCTTGATCCAGGAGTTGAACTGCTGGCTTGGCAAGTCCTGCTGAAGGCGGACGAGGCAGTGCGACCAGAGGTCGGTTGACGGGCTATCGCTTTCCAAGGAAACGTTTATCACGTATATTATTGAAATTTATAATAATTACACCAATCGGCCAAGGCCGGTGCGGATATCGAAAGCCGATTGTAACGGCTTGGCGGAAAGTTATCCACAAGGGTGACCTGGAAGTTATCCTTGACAAATTCTGACCTGAACGATGTAATCGCACGTTTTTTCGCAAAAGGCCACTTCCATGAAACGTACCTATCAACCTTCTGTCGTGCGGCGCAAGCGTACGCATGGTTTTCTGGTGCGCATGCGCACGCGCGGCGGCAAGGCCGTCATCCGCGCCCGGCGCGCCAAGGGCCGCCATCGCCTGGGTGTATAACGGATAGCCTGACGAGCCGCGAAAAATGGTGGACGCGGCAGTCGAAGACCTTCGTTTTCCAAAGGCAGTCCGGTTGCGGCAGGCTTCGCAGTTCAAAGCCTTGACGTTCAAGGCCCGTCGGTTGCGGGGTGCGATTTTCGAGATCCGCTATTGCACCAATGACGTTTCGACTGCGCGTCTAGGATTGATGATTCCGAAAAGATTGGCCCGCCGCTCGATATTGCGTAATCTGATCAAGCGTTTGGTGAGGGAAGCTTTTCGTGTCCGGTTGCCTTTGCTGCCGAGCGTCGATATTGTCGTTCGCCTGTCGAGACCGGTTGCACTAGCGACGCCCGAGGGTCGAAGCCCGCAACGCCGGCAATTGCGAGCGGACATTGATACCTTGCTGGCGGGATTGGCGGCATGAACGCGCGGTCGTGGCCGGCGATGTCCTTGGTGGGTCTGATACGGGCTTATCAATACGCGATCAGTCCGTTTCTCGGACGAACTTGTCGTTTCCATCCAAGTTGTTCCGAGTATGCAATCGAAAGCCTAGGGCGCCACGGCCTGTTCAAGGGGCTTGGGCTTTCATTGCGCCGCATAGGATGTTGCCATCCCTGGCATCCGGGCGGTTATGATCCGGTTCCCTAGATTTTATTAAAAATGGATAATCAAAGACTTATCCTTTTCCTGATCTTCAGTTTCTCGCTGATCATGCTGTGGGAAGCCTGGCAGAAGCAGGGTGTTCCCCAAGTGCAGCCGTCTACTCAGACGGTGGCTGCTGCGAAATCGCCGGCACCCGGTGTTGCCGACGTACCGACGCCGGTTGCTGCGCCGGCGCCTGCGACTATCCCGGCGACCGTAGCTGGCGCGGCGGATTCGTCGGCCAAGGTGATCGCTAGGACCGATCTCTACGAAGCGGAGATTTCGGCGACGGGGGGTGATCTGACCAAGCTGGAACTGCTGCGTCACCTTTCCGCCGAAGACCGCCAGCGGAACCTCGTGCTGTTCGAAGCGAAACATGCCTATGCGGCGCAAAGTGGGCTGATCGGGCAGGGATTGCCCAACCACAAGACCGTGTGGCAGGTCTCGTCCGGCAATGCGGACATGAAGGATGGCGAAAACGAATTGCGGGTGCGGCTGGCGACCTCGACATCCAGCGGTGTCGGGGTGGCCAAGACCTATGTGTTTAGACGCGGCAGTTATCTGATCGATGTCGAATTCGAGATTGCCAATGGCACCGGCGAGGCGATCGCGCCCCACGCCTATTTCCAGCTGACCCGTGACGGTCGGCCGCCGGAGGGCGCCAACAGCATGATGTCAACGTTTACCGGGCCGGCCTTCTATTCCGAAGCGGATAAGTTCCAGAAGGCGACATTCGAGGATATTGCCAAGAACAAGGCCAAGGTACCGGCCAAGACCGATAATGGCTGGGTGGCGATGGTCCAGCACTATTTCGTGTCGGCCTGGCTGCCGGCGGGCAAGGGGGAACGGGAGTTCTACCTGCGCGAAACCAGCAAGGACCAGTTTGCCGCGGGGGTGATCTTGCCTGTTGCCACCGTGGCGCCGGGGGCCACCGGAAAATTGACGGTACCACTCTACGCCGGTCCGCAGGAGCAGGACAAGCTCGCCAAGATCGCGCCGGGGCTTGATCTGGTGGTGGACTATGGCTGGCTGACCATGATCGCCGCCCCGATTTTCTGGGCGTTGCAATGGCTGCACGGTTTCCTCGGCAACTGGGGCTGGGCCATCATCGTCCTTACCATCCTGATCAAGGCCGCATTCTTCCCGTTGTCGGCGGCGTCGTACAAGTCGATGGCCAAGATGCGCGTGCTGACGCCCAAGCTGCAGAAGCTGAAGGAGACCTTCGGCGACGACAAGCAGCGCATGAATCAGGCGATGATGGAGTTGTACAAGAAGGAAAAAGTCAATCCGCTCGGTGGCTGCCTGCCCATCCTGGTGCAGATACCTGTCTTCATCGCGCTTTACTGGGTGCTGCTCGGCACCGTCGAAATGCGCGGCGCGCCCTGGTTGGGCTGGATCACGGATCTTTCCATCAGGGACCCATACTTCATTCTGCCGCTCATCATGGGCGCGACCATGTTGATCCAGACCAAGCTGAACCCGACGCCGCCGGATCCCATGCAGGCCAAGATCATGCTCATCATGCCTGTCGTGTTCACCGGAATGTTCCTGTTTTTCCCGGCTGGCCTGGTGCTGTACTGGACGGTCAATAATGTGCTTTCGATCGCCCAGCAGTGGCAGGTGAACCGCATGATCGAACGTGC
>CAYXZX010000168.1:0-5670 GCA_964469455.1 uncultured Rhodocyclaceae bacterium
CCGGCCCGGTCAGGGGCGGATGTAGCTCCAGCCCTGCTTCTGGCGCTCCATGATCTGGACGACACCGGCAGGTGCGTAGGCGATGCCGCGCAGCATGTCGTCCTTGACCAGTTTCTGGTTCTTCATGGTGTTTTCGCAGGCAACGACGCGGACACCGTCCTTGCCGGCATCCTCGATCCGATTGCCGACCAGCGAGTCGGCCTTGAGCATGGCGATGCCCGGACCATACGCGACCAGCTCGATGTCGACGTTGTCCTTGCCCAAAGCGGTCTGGAGGTTCCTGGCGTTGTTCAAGGCCAGGTTCCACTTCCCGCTGTCATTGTCGCTGACCTGGATGACGACGCGGTTGTCGGCCGCCCCGGCACTGGTGGCGATGACAAACGCAAGGGCGGCGGCCAGCGCGGAAATGATCTTCTTCATGTTGTCTCCTCTCTGTCTTGTCGGGGTGCCGACGCGATGATTCTATGCGGTCGGTTTGGTGCCGGCTACCGATGGCACTGCCCGACCGAAGCGACCCGCGCCGCGAGCGACTGCAAGCCCAGCGCGGGCAGGGCGGCGGCGAGCCGCTCGGGACGGGTGGTGGCTTCGAGATGCAGGGTCGCCTGCCCGCCTTCGGCGCCATGCTGGCGGACGACCTGCCGGGCGACGGCATCGGCGACTTCGATCAGTTCGGCGCGGCCCTGCGCGGCCGGCGTCATGAGCGGCGCTAGAAAGGCGTAGTGCGTGCAGCCGAGCACGATGCGGTCGACGCCGTGGTCGAGCAATGGTTGCAGCATGGCCTGAACTTCGGCGGCGAATTCCGGGCCGTCGAGCTGGAGGGTCTCGACCCGCGTGGCCCAGCCCGGGCAGGGCACCACGCGGACATCGAGGTTCGCGGCATGGTCGCGGATCAGGCGTGCCAACCGTTCGCTGCGCGCTGTCGCTTCGGTCGCGAGCACGGCGATGCGGCCGCTGCGGGTGGTCTGCGCCGCCGGCTTGACGCCGGGCTCGACGCCGACGACGGCAATGCCTGGGTGCTGATGGCGCAAGGCCGTCACGGCGTGGGCAGTGGCGGTGTTGCAGGCGACGACCAATAGCGTGCAACCGCGCTCGACCAGATGGCGGCCGATGGCGAGCACGCGGCCGCGAATGAAACCGTCGGGCTTGTCGCCGTAGGGCACGTGCGCGGTGTCGGCAAGGTAGGTGAGGTCGGCCCGCGGCAGGGCACGGGCGATGGCCGCGAGGACGGAAAGACCGCCGAGGCCGGAGTCAAAGACGCCGATCATGCCGGGCGCCTTGGGTGGTGAGAACTCATCGGGTCGCCCAGCCGATCTCGGCGGCGGTGGCATCGCCGATCAGTGTCTGGCCGAGGGTTTCCGGAATGACGGCGCGATTGGCCGCCAGCGGAATGCGTCCGCCCATGATCTCGGCGAACGCTTGCGGATGGCGCGGTGAGCGCTCGGGTTCGGCATAGCCTTGCGGGAAGACCGGCAGGCCGTTCTCGGGGTCGTACTTGTCGGTGGCGCCGAGGGTGTGCAGCAGTTCGTGCGTGATGATGACGGCATTGGAACCCGCCATCGCCCGGCTGGCATAGGCGTTGATGAGGCCGATCATGCCGCGGTCGATGCCGACGGAATGAGGCAGCGTGTCGTGCGTGGCGGGGTCGAAGAACAGCACGAACAGCCGCGCCTGCGGCTTCATGCCGGGCACGGCGTCGTGGCGCCATGCCCAGTACCGCATCTGCAGGCTCCAGAGCAGGTTCTCGAGGGCCGTGCCGCCCCGCCGGGGTTGGGGCGGCAGCTCTGCCAGCGGCGGGGCGACGGCGATCTCGACCGGACGGGCGATGTCCTTGCCGTGGCGCCTGGCTTCCTCGTCGAAGAAGCGCTCGATGGCGGCGAGGCCGGTCGGCGTCAGGCTGGCGACATAACGGGCCGCCGCCGCGCTGCCGTCGCCGTTGATCGGATAGATGGCCACGCGCAAGGGATCATGCCACGATATTGCCCGCGAACGGGCAAGCCAAGCCTGCTGCGCGACCGTGGCAAGGATGAGCAGCAGCAGCGCGATGCGGAGTGCGCGAAACACCCGGTCAGGCTTTGGCGACCGGAATCTTGCCGATCTTGACGCGCCACTCGGTCGGGCCGGTGATATGCACGGCCGACCCGGCGGCATCGACGGCGACCGTCACCGGCATGTCGCGCACCTCGAATTCATAGATGGCCTCCATGCCGAGGTCGGCGAAGCCGACGACTTTCGCCGACTTGATCGCCTTGGCCACCAGATAGGCTGCGCCGCCGACGGCCATCAGGTAGGCCGACCGGTTGTCCTTGATGGCCTCGATGGCGACCGGGCCGCGCTCGGCCTTGCCGACCATGGCGATCAGGCCGGTCTGTTCCAGCATGGCGCGGGTGAACTTGTCCATGCGCGTCGCCGTGGTCGGGCCGGCCGGGCCGACGACCTCGTCGCGCACCGGGTCGACCGGGCCGACGTAGTAGATGACGCGGTTGGTGAAGTCCACCGGCAGCTTCTCGCCCCTGGCCAGCATGTCGACGATGCGCTTGTGGGCGGCATCGCGGCCCGTGAGCATCCTGCCGTTGAGCAACAGCTTCTGCCCGGGCTTCCAGGAGGCGACCTCGGCCTTGGTCAGGGTGTCGAGGTTGACGCGGGTGGCCGACTGGAGATCCGGCGTCCAGGTCACCGCCGGCCAGTCGGCGAGGTCGGGCGGCGCCAGCTTCGCCGGGCCCGAACCGTCCAGATGGAAATGGACGTGGCGGGTGGCCGCGCAATTGGGAATCAATGCCACGGGGAGATTGGCGGCGTGGGTGGGATAGTCGAGCACCTTGACGTCGAGCACGGTGGTCAGGCCACCCAGCCCCTGCGCGCCGATGCCGAGGGCATTGACCTTCTCGTACAGTTCCAGGCGCAGTTCCTCGGCGCGATTTCGGGCCCCACGGGCCTTCAGTTCGTGGATGTCCACCGGCGCCATGATGGCCTCCTTGGCCAGCAGCATGGCTTTCTCCGGTGTGCCGCCGATGCCGATGCCGAGGATGCCCGGAGGGCACCAGCCGGCGCCCATGGTCGGCACGGTCTTCAGCACCCACTCGACCAGGTCGTCTGAGGGGTTGAGCATGGCGAACTTCGACTTCGCTTCCGATCCGCCGCCCTTGGCGGCGCAGATGACCTCGACGTGGTCGCCGGGCACGATCTCGTAATGGACGACGGCGGGGGTGTTGTCGCGCGTGTTGGTGCGCTTGCCGGCCGGGTCGGCCAGCACCGAGGCGCGCAGCTTGTTGTCGGGATCGTTGTAGGCGCGGCGGACGCCCTCGTTGACCATGTCCTGAACGCTCAGGCTCGCGTCCCAGCGCGCGTTCATGCCGACCTTGAGGAAGACCAGCGCGATGCCCGTGTCCTGGCAGATCGGCCGGTGGCCCTCGGCGCACATGCGCGAATTGGTCAGGATCTGGGCGATGGCGTCCTTCGCGGCGGGTGACTCCTCGCGCTGCCAGGCTTCGCCCAGCGCCTTGATGTAGTCGACCGGGTGGTAGTAGCTGATGTACTGGAAGGCATCGGCGATGGAGGCGATGAAGTCTTCCTGCTTGATGGGGGCGGACATGGTTGATCTTCCTTGGCGGGTTGGCTCAGTGCTGGCGCTGGTGATGGCTGATGGCCAGCGTCTGCATCATGATCTTGTCGGTCCAGGCCACGGCCAGCGCCGAAATCAGGAACGAGGCATGGATGGCGATCTGGGCGACGATGACGCGGTCTTCCATCTGCGACGCGTTGATGAAGGTGCGCAGCAGGTGAATCGAGGAGATGCTGATCAGCGCCACCGCCAGCTTCACCTTGAGCACGCCGGCGTTGACGTGGGACAGCCATTCCGGCTGGTCGGGATTGCCTTCGAGGTCGAGCTTGGAAACGAAGGTCTCGTAGCCGCCGATGATGACCATGATCAGCAGGTTGGCGATCATGACGACGTCGATCAGGCCCAGCACGATCAGCATCACCTCGACCTCGGTCAGCGAGCCCGCCTTGGTCACGAGGTGAATCAGTTCGTGCATGAACTGGTACACATAGACACCCTGGGCGATGATCAGGCCGAGGTAGAGCGGCGCCTGGAGCCAGCGGCTCCAGAAGATGAAGCCTTCCATCAGCTTGACGGTCTTCTGCATGGTTCCGATCCGGGGGGAAGAGGGACGGATTCTAGCATCGGCCGACGGTGAAATTCCGTGGTGCAGCAATGGCTTGCGCGAGCCTGCATCGCGAGTAAGAGCGGTGTAAGCCTAAGGGCCTTTAATGGCCTAGAATCGTCCGGCCGGGATGTGCGCGGCCGGGAAATAAGTCCCGAATAATGTAACGCGAGAGGAGAGAAAGAAATGTCTGGAATCGAATCGGTCCTTCAGGAAAATCGTGTCTTTCCCCCATCCGAAGAGACCGTCAAGAACGCCGCGATTTCCGGCATGGCCGCCTATGAGGCCCTGTGCAAGGAGGCGGACCAGGATTACGCCGGTTATTGGGCGCGTCTGGCGCGGGAACACCTCGCCTGGAAGCAGCCATTCAGCCAGGCGCTCGACGAGTCGAACGCCCCGTTCTACAAGTGGTTTGCCGACGGCAAGCTCAATGTCTCCTACAACTGCCTCGACAAGAACGTCGAGGCCGGGCTGGGCGACAAGGTTGCGCTGATTTTCGAGGCCGATGACGGCAGCGTCGCCAGGGTCACCTACAAGGACCTGCTCGGCCGGGTCAACAAGTTCGCCAATGCCCTCAAGGCGCAGGGCGTCAAGAAAGGCGACCGCGTCCTGATCTACGTCGCCATGTCGGTCGAAGGCATCGTCGCCATGCAGGCCTGCGCCCGCATCGGCGCCATCCACTCGGTGGTGTTCGGCGGCTTCTCCGCCAAGTCGCTCGAGGAACGGATCCTCGACGCCGGCGCCTCGGCGGTCATCACCATGGACGAGCAGTGCCGCGGCGGCAAGAACATTCCGCTCAAGCCGGCCGTCGACGAGGCGCTGAGCCTCGCCACCGGCCACCAGGTAAAGTCAGTCGTGGTGGTGCGCCGCACCGGCGGGCCCTGCAACATGGTGGCCGGCCGCGACGTCTGGTACCACGAGATCGTCGCCAGCCAGTCGGATGTCTGCGAGCCGGAATGGGTCGACGCCGAGCATCCACTGTTCCTGCTCTACACGTCGGGTTCCACCGGCAAGCCGAAGGGTGTCCAGCACAGCTCGGGCGGCTATCTGCTGCTGGCCGTGATGACCATGAAGTGGACCTTCGACATCAAGGCCAACGACGTCTTCTGGTGCACGGCTGACATCGGCTGGGTGACCGGCCACACCTACATCACCTACGGTCCGCTGGCCTGCGGCGCCACCGAGATTGTCTTCGAGTCGGTGCCGACCTACCCGGACGCAGGCCGCTTCTGGAAGATGATCCAGAACCACAAGGTCAGCGTCTTCTACACCGCGCCGACCGCGATCCGCTCGCTGATCAAGGCCTCGGAAGCGACACCGACGACGCATCCGAAGAACTACAACCTCAGTTCCCTGCGCCTGCTCGGCTCGGTCGGCGAGCCGATCAACCCGGAAGCCTGGATGTGGTATTACAACAACGTCGGCGGTGGCCGCTGCCCCATCCTCGACACGTTCTGGCAGACCGAGACCGGCGGCCACATGATCACGCCGCTGCCGGGCGTGACGC
>CAYXZX010000169.1:0-5594 GCA_964469455.1 uncultured Rhodocyclaceae bacterium
ACCGCGAGGACGAAAACCGGCGGCGCAACCGGGCCATCCGCAGCATCGTCTTCGAGCGCGCCAAAGTCGGTGATGGCGGCGCGCCACGCTTCCACGCCGTGGGCAGGGTGCCGGCCGGTGTCGCCACCGATGGCATGCGCTGGCGCATCGTCCGTCCGGGCAAGACCAGCAAGCTCTCCGGCGGTGGCGAGGTGGTGGGCCGGATTCCCGAAGGCCTGCCGCGTTTCGGTCTGCCGAACATCTCCTGGGACATGATCGGCAGCCTGATATCGGCGGCGGTGGTCATCTCGCTGGTCGGCTTCATGGAGGCCATCTCGATCGCCAAGGCGATCGCCGCCAAGACCAAGCAGAAGATCGACCCCAACCAGGAACTGATCGGCCAGGGCCTGGCCAACATCGTCGGCAGCTTGACGCAGGCGTTCCCGGTCTCGGGCTCGTTTTCGCGCTCGGCGGTCAATATCAACGCCGGCGCGGTAACCGGCATGTCGTCGGTGTTTACCGGCCTGCTGGTGCTGTTGACCCTGCTGTTCCTCACACCGCTGCTCTATCACCTGCCCCAGGCCGTGCTGGCCGCGGTGATCATCATGGCGGTGATCGGCCTCATCAACTTCGACGCCATCAAGCACGCCTGGCAGGCCAATCGCCACGACGGCATCGCCGCGGTCGTCACCTTCCTCGCCACGCTCGGCTTCGCGCCGCATCTGGACAATGGCATTCTCGTTGGCGCCGGCCTGGCCATCGGCCTCTACCTCTACCGCACCATGTCGCCGCGCGTCGCCATCCTCGGCCGCTATCACGACGGCACGCTACGCGACGCCAAGGTGAACAACCTGCCCGCATCCGACGTGGTCACCGCCGTCCGTTTCGATGGACGCCTGTATTTCGCCAACGTCTCGTACTTCGAGGACGCCATCCTCGAAGCCGTCGCCAGCAACCCGAAAGCGCCCTTCCTGCTGATCGTCGCCGACGGTGTCAACGAGATGGACGCCTCCGGCGAGGAAGTGGTGCACCACATCGTCGACCGCCTGCGCGGCAACGGCGTCACCGTCGTCTTCTCGGGCCTGAAGAAGCAGGTGATCGATGTCATGCGTGCCACCGGTCTGTTCGATGTGGTCACCCAGGCCAACATATTTCCCACCGCCGACCAGGCGCTGGCAGCCATCTACGAGCGGGCCGGCCATGTCGAAGCCGATGCCCTGCGACCGGACGGCCCGCCCGTGGCCGGCTGATACAATGACGGACTGATTACGCCAACGTCATGTCCAGTCCGCTTGCCATAGATTTCCTCTTGATTGCCGTCTGCCTGTGGCTCGCGACAGGGCTGGTGGGTCTGGCGTCGCCGCGCAGCACCGGCTTCATCGCCAAGGTGCTGTTCCCCCTCGGCGCGCTGGTCGGCCTGGGTGTCGGCGCCGTGGCGCTCCGCTTCCTCGGCCAGCCGGCCGAAACGGCGGTTCTGGTCATCGGCCTGCCGACCCTGCCCTTCCACTTGCGGCTCGACAATCTCAGCGCGGTCTTCGCCGTTCTGCTCGGCTTCGCCTCGGTCGGCATCTCCGTCTATGCCGCCGGCTATTTCCGGAAGGGCGAGGGCACGGCGCCGGGCCTGTTGTGCCTCGAATACCACGTCTTCCTGGCCAGCATGCTCATGGTGCTACTTGCGGACGATGCTTATGCCTTCATGGTGGCCTGGGAGGCCATGGCCTTGTCGTCGTTCTTCCTCGTCACGACCGATCATCGCCACGAGGCCATCCGCAGCGCGGGCTACCTCTACCTGCTGATCGCCCACGTCGGCGCCATCGCCATCCTGCTCGCCTTCGGCGTGATGACATCGGGAAGCGGCGACTACACCTTCGCCGGCATGCGCGCGCAGGAGCTGTCGCCGTTCTGGGCCTCGGCCGCCTTCCTGCTGGCGCTGGTCGGCTTCGGCGCCAAGGCCGGCCTGGTGCCCGTGCACGTCTGGCTGCCGGAAGCGCACCCGGCGGCACCCTCGCCGGTGTCGGCCATGATGTCGGGCGTCATGCTCAAGACCGCCATCTACGGCCTGTTGCGGGTCGGTTTCGACCTGGTCGGGTCGCCGCTCTGGTGGTGGGGCGTGGTGGCGATGACGGTCGGCCTGATCACGGCCCTGTTCGGCGTGCTGTATTCCACCGTGCAATCGGACATGAAGCGGCTGCTGGCCTACTCCTCGATCGAGAACATCGGCCTGCTGGCGGTGGGCATCGGCCTGACCCTGATCTTCCATTCGTTTGGCATGGAAGCGCTGGCCGCGCTTTCGATGACGGCGGTGCTCTATCACTGCCTTGCCCATGCCGGCTTCAAGAGCCTGCTGTTCCTGTGCACCGGTTCCGTGCTGCATGCGACCAGGGAACGCAGCCTGGGCAAGCTCGGCGGGCTGATTCATCGAATGCCCTGGGTCGCCTGGCTGGCGCTGTTCGGCGTGATCGCCAGCGCCGGCCTGCCGCCGCTGTCAGGCTTCGTCTCGGAATGGCTGCTGTTGCAGGCCTTCCTGTTTTCACCCGGGTTGCCGCATCCCTGGCTCAACATGGTGGTGCCGGTGGCCGCGGCGGTGATTGCGCTGGTGGCGGCATTGGCGGGTTTCGCCATGGTCAAGTTCTACGGCATCATCTTTCTCGGCCAGATGCGCGAGCCCAACCTCAAGGATGCCCACGACGCCGGGCCCTGGGAACGCGGCGGCCTGTCATGGCTGACTTTGCTGACGCTGCTGCTCGGCGTCCTGCCGTCCACCGTCATCGGCTATCTCGACGCCGCCACCACCCAGCTGCTCGGCACCGGCCTGGCGGCGCGGGTGCGCGAGTCGGGCTGGTGGATGCTGGCGCCGATCTCCGAGGACCGCGCCAGCTACCAGCCGCTGATATTCCTGGTCACCATCGCCGCCTCGGTGCTGCTCGGCCGCTGGCTGGTGAAGCGTCTCTACCACGGTCGCGTGCGCCGGTCGCGGGCGTGGGACTGCGGCTTCTATTTCGGCGGGCCGCGCGCGCAGGACACCGCCGAAGGTTTCTCGCAGCCGATCCGGCGCATTTTCGAGCCGGTGTTTCGCATGGCGCGCCACTTTCCGACGGCCCGCGACGAGCAGCCCTATTACACAGTCAAGGTCGAGGATCATTTCTGGCACTGGCTCTACCTGCCGGTGGCGACGCTGGTCGATCGCATCTCCGGCCTGATCGTGCGCGTGCAGGGCGGTCGCATCGCCGTGTATCTGATGTACAGCTTCCTGACGCTGATCCTGCTGCTGTTGGTGGCCAGACCGTGACCGGACTGCTCGGCCAGCTGTTTGCCATCGTCCTGGCGCTGCTGCTGGCGCCGCTGCTGACCGGCTGGGTGAACCAGTGCCGCGCCTGGCTGCAGAGCCGCTCGGCGCCGCCCCTGCTGCAGCCCTACTACATGCTGCACAAGCTGTTCCGCAAGGACGTGGTGCTGGCGCACAACGCCTCGTCGCTGTTCCGCACCGCGCCCTTCCTGATCTTCGGCTGCATGCTGCTGGCCTGCGCCATCATCCCCAGCCTGTCGACCGACCTGCCGTTCGCGCCGGCCGCCGACACGCTGGCGCTGGTGGGCGTGTTCGGCCTGGCGCGCGTCTTCATCTCGCTGGCGGCCATGGACGTCGGCACCTCGTTCGGCAGCCTCGGCGGCCGGCGCGAGATGCTGGTCGGCTTTCTCGCCGAACCGGCGCTGCTGATGGTGATCTTCACCACCGCGCTGATCTCGCAGTCGACATCGGTGGCGACCATCGTCGAGACACTGGCCCATCGCGAGATCGTGATTTACCCGAGCATGGCCTTTGCCGGCATCGCCTTCACTTTCGTCTCGCTGGCCGAGAACGCGCGCGTGCCGGTGGACAATCCGGCCACCCACCTCGAACTGACCATGATCCACGAGGCCATGATCCTCGAGTATTCCGGCCGTCACCTGGCGCTGATCGAATGGGCGGCCAGCCTCAAGCTCTACGCCTATTCCTGCCTCGGCCTGGCGCTGTTCTTTCCCTGGGGCATCGCCGAGCGCGACAACTTCCTGGCCATGATCGCCGCGGTCCCGCTGCTGCTGGTCAAGCTCGCCGTCGGCGGATTCGTGCTGGCGCTGATCGAGACGGTCAATGCCAAGATGCGCATCTTTCGCGCGCCGGAGTTTCTCGGCACCGCCTTCCTGCTGGCGGTGCTCGGCCTGCTGGTGCGTCTGCTGCTGGAGGTGCGCGCATGAGCACCGTGCCACTGTCCGCACAGCTCATCAACCTGTTCGCGGCCGTGATCCTGCTGCTGGCGTTCGCCATGCTGGCGCAGCGCCGCGTCATGCCGCTGATCAACCTGTTCGGCTTCCAGGGCATGGTGCTGGCGGGCTCCACGCTCGTCGTCGCCATCACCACCCACCAGACGCACCTCTACTGGTCGGCCGGCCTGACCCTGCTGCTCAAGGCCATGCTGCTGCCGTGGATCCTGCACCGGCTGGTGCGCAGCCTCTATGTCAAGTGGGATGTCGAGTCGCTGGTCAACGTGCCGGCCACCATGCTGATCGGCATCGTCCTGGTCATCGTTGCCTTCAACGTCGCGCAGCCGATCTCGCTGCTCTCGCACACCATCAGCCGCGGCACGCTCGGCATCGCGCTGGCCGCCGTGATGCTCGCCTTCCTGATGATGATCACGCGCACCAAGGCCATCCCGCAGGTGGTCGGCTTCCTCGCCATGGAAAACGGACTGTTCCTCGCCGCCACCAGCGCCACCTACGGCATGCCGATGGTGGTCGAACTCGGCATCGCGCTCGACGTGCTGGTCGGCGTCATCATCCTCGGCGTGTTCTTCTTCCAGATCCGCGACCAGTTCGACAGCCTGGACATCAGCCACATGGAACATCTGAAGGACGACTGAGCGTGGACATGTTCGTCATTCTCCTGGCCATTCCCCTCGTCAGCGGCGCGCTGCTGACGGTGGCGGGCGAGCGGACCTGGGCGCCTCATCTCAACATCATCGCCAGCGTCGGCACTTTTCTCGCCTCGGCGCTGTTGACCATGGAAATCGTTACCCGGGGGCCTCGCTTCGCCTTTGGCGAACAGTTCTTCATCGACTCGATGAACGTCTTCTTCGTCGCGCTGACCGCCTTCGTCGGCATGACCACCAGCATCTTCTCAGGTCCGTACATGAAGAACGAGCAGGCGCACGGCCGGCTCTCGATACCGCGCCTGCGGCTCTACAAGAGCATGTACCAGCTCTTCATGTTCACCATGCTGGTGGCGCTGACCACCAACAACCTCGGCATCCTCTGGGTGGCGATGGAAGCCGCGACGCTGACCACCGTGCTGCTGGTCTCGCTCTACCGCACGCCGGCGTCGCTCGAGGCGGCGTGGAAGTACTTCATCCTCTGCGGCGTCGGCATCGCCCAGGCGCTGTTCGGCACCATCCTGCTCTACTTCGCCGCCGAGCGCGTGCTCGGTGAAACCGGCAACGCGCTGCTATGGACGCATCTGGTCAACGTCAAGGACCAGCTCGAGCCGGCGATCATGGCGCTGTCGTTCATCTTCCTGCTGGTCGGCTATGGCACCAAGGTCGGCCTGGCGCCGCTGCACAACTGGCTGCCCGACGCCCACGCCG
>CAYXZX010000170.1:0-5471 GCA_964469455.1 uncultured Rhodocyclaceae bacterium
GCCCGCAGCTCATACTTCGCTGCGTTGCTGTAAGGAGTGTATAGGTCGATGGATTGCCTGTTGGTTGGGCATGGCATCAAGTCGTTCTCGCGACCGCTGCGACGCAGTGAAAACGGACCATTGCGATTCGGGTATGTTGGTGCAGTATTACCCCAGAAGGGTGCGGAGTTCCTCCTTCACGCATACGCGCGCGCTGGATTTTCGCCTGAGCGCTGCGAGTTGCACTTCTTCGGCGGAGCCATCTCGACGGATGTCCCGGGGGTGCACTTTCATGGCCCATACGAACCTGGACATCTGCCGAGAATCTGCTCGGAGATTGATATTGCGGTGATCCCGTCGCTATTCCCGGAGACTTACTCGTTGGTGCTATCCGAGATGCTCATGGGTGGGCTCCCCGTTATCGCCTCGGACATCGGCGCCCTTGGTGCGCGAGTCCGGGCGCTAGAATGCGGCCGGACTTTCACGCCGGGCGACGTAGACAATCTGATCGAAACACTGCGCTGGTTTGTCGATCACGATCATTGGCGATCGTGGGCAATACCTTTACCGCGCATCGTTCAGGACATGGCAAGCGACTACGCGGACATCTATGATTCCTTGATTGCCGAGAACTGTTCGAGGACGCTCTAGGAAGCCCGGGGCGGGTCATACCGGCGAGCGGAGGAAATAGGCAGCGCCCGAACGAGGGCTGGTGCGGAGCTACCGGCGGTATAATCCGCGGCCAAATTTCAGGGATCCGCCATGGAAGCCGAACGCATCAACAGCATCGCCAACCGCCTCGCCGATCTTTCCCGGCGCCAGGCCGAACTGCGGAGGTATCTTTGACTTCGACGCCAAGGCGCTGAAGCTCGAGGAACTCAATCGCGAACTCGAAGACCCTGCGGTCTGGAACGACGCAGAGCGCGGCCAGGCGCTGGGCAAGGAGAAGAAGTCGCTCGAAGGCGTCGTCGTCAATCTGCGCGACATCGCCCAGGAACTGGCCGATACCGGTGAACTGTTCGATCTCGCGCGCACCGAGGACGACGAGGACACCATGGTGTCCGTCGAGAGCGACCTCGCCGGCACCGAAAAGCGCATCGGCGAACTCGAGTTCCGCCGCATGTTCGCCAATCCGGCCGACCCGAACAACTGCTTCATCGACATCCAGGCCGGCGCCGGCGGCACCGAGGCGCAGGACTGGGCCGCCATGCTGCTGCGCATGTACCTGCGCTACTGCGAGCGCAAGGGCTTCGGCGTCGAGGTACTCGAGGAATCGGAGGGCGAAGTGGCGGGCATCAAGACCGCCTCGCTGAAGATCACCGGCGATTATGCCTACGGCTACCTGCGCACCGAGACCGGCATCCATCGCCTGGTCCGGAAATCGCCGTTCGATTCCAACGCCCGTCGGCATACCAGTTTCTGCTCGGTGTTCGCCTATCCCGAGGTCGACGACTCGATCGAGGTCGACATCAATCCGGCCGACCTGCGCATCGACACTTTCCGCGCCTCGGGCGCCGGCGGCCAGCACATCAACAAGACGGACTCGGCGGTGCGCATCACGCACTTGCCCTCGGGCATTGTCGTGCAGTGCCAGAACGACCGCTCGCAGCACCGCAACCGCGCCGAGGCCATGGCGATGCTGAAGTCGCGCCTTTACGAAGCCGAGCTGCGCAAGCGCCAGACCGAACAGCAAAAGCTCGAGGATTCCAAGACCGACATCGGCTGGGGCCACCAGATCCGCAGCTACGTGCTCGACCAGTCGCGCATCAAGGACCTGCGCACCAACTACGAAGTGGGCAACACCCAGGCCGTGCTCGACGGCGATCTCGACGATTTCATCCAGGCCAGCCTGAAGCAGGGCGTCTGACCTGAAGGGCGAAAGAACCCTGCCGTGCGCGGCCTGCTGGTCTTCTTGCTGGTGCTGGCCGGCGGCGCATTCGCCCTGCTGTTGATGGTCACCGACGGCCGTCCCCTGGTCGAGCGCGGCGAGGCCATCTCGCCCGATGCGGTCGCGCAGGCGCGGCGCCTGCTCCTGACCAACGACCCGCGGCGCATGCGCCCAGGCGAGCAGCGGCGCGTCGCCGTTCCGGCGACATTGATCGACGACGCCACCAACTATCTGGCCAGCCGCGTGCTCCATGGCCGCGGCGCGCTCGTGATGGGCGAGGACATGGCCGAAATTCGCCTGACGCGGCGCATCCCCCTGCCGATCATGGACCGCTTCCTCAATCTGCGCGCCGTGGTCAACGAAGCGGCCGGCGAACCGCGCATCGCCGCGGCCGCACTGGGCAGCACGGCGATTCCCGCCCGGCTGGCCGAGTTCGCGCTGGCCGCCGCCGTCCGCGCGTTTGGCTACGAGCGGGAATGGACGCTGGCGCGCGGCGCGGTGCGACAACTGACTTTCGAGCCGGGGCGGCACGCGGTCATCATCGACTTCGTCTGGGCACCGGAGCTGCTCGATCGTGCGCGCAGCCTGGCAGTCGCGCCGGCCGACCTGCCTCGCTTCCAGCAGGCCCAGACCGCCCTCGCGGCCTTGCTCGATCATCATCGGCCAGGTGCGGTGGTTCCACTGACCTCGGTGCTCGCGCCCATGCTGGCCGTCAATGACCGGCAACCACCCGAGCAGCGCCGCGTCGCGCTGCTGGTGCTGGCGTTCCATCTCGCCGGGAAGAACCTGGCCAATATCATCCCCGACGCTTCACGCTGGCCACGCGCCCGCCCCGTGACGCTGACGCTGGCAAACCGTGAAGACAGTGCCCAGCATTTCGTGATATCGGCGGCGCTTGCCGCCTGGGCGGGGGAACCGGCGGCCGACGCGATCGGCCTGTACAAGGAACTGGACGATGCCCGTTACGGCAGCGGCTTTTCATTCGCCGACCTCGCGGCCGACCGCGCGGGTACGCGGTTCGGCGAACTCCTGACGCGGCAGCCGGAACGCATCGACGCGCTTATGCAACGAGCGCTGGGCGATGCCGATCTGCTGCCGCCGCTCGCCGAGCTGCCCGAATACCTATCGGAACGCGAGTTCCGGAAGAGATTCGGCGGGCCCGGCTCATCTACATTTCAGAAGGCCGTCGAGGAAATCGACCGGCGCATCGCCACGGTGCCGTTGTATCGATAGCTTGATCTGCAGAACATAACCCATCAACGAGGAGAACACCATGAATCGCTTGAATGGCCGCATCGCCATCGTCACGGGCGCGGGAAGAACCGGCAACATCGGGGTAGCCATCTGCGCCGCCTTCCTCAGGGAGGGCGCAGCCGGTGTCGTTGCCACCGATCTGCGCATCGACGAGTCGGCCAAGGTCATTGCCGCCATCGGCAGCGACCGGCTTCATATCGTTCAGCACGATGTCACCGATCCGGCGTCGTGGCGGCGGGTGGTGGAGGAAGCCGTCGCAGTCTTCGGCGGTCTCGACGTGCTGGTCAACAATGCCGGCATCTCGATCCACGGCGGCATCGCGGAAACATCCTTGGCGGACCTGCGGAAAGTGATGGCGGTAAATCACGATGCCCTGTTTCTCGGAATCCAGTCCTGCACGCCGGAACTGGCCCGCCGGGCACCCATGCACGCGGGCGGCGCGTCGATCATCAACACGCTTTCGATCGGTTCCTACATGAGCAGCACCAACAACATCGGCTACCACGTTTCCAAGGCTGCCGCCCGCATGCTGACCATGTGCGCAGCGAAGGAACTCGGCCCGAAGCGGATCCGGGGGAACTCCGTCCATCCCGGCGTCACCATGACGCCGCTGATACGCGAGGCACTCGCCGACTATGTGGCCCGTGGCGTCTGGACATCGGAAGCGGAAGGGATTGCGGGACTGGCCTCCCTCAACAAGCTTGGCACGACAAGCGAACCGGAGGATGTCGCTCACGCTTACGTCTACCTCGCCTCCGACGAGGCCCGTTTCATCACGGGAACGGCGCTCAGCCACGATGGCAGTTGCGAACGCTATTGACAGGAGGAGGACCGATATCTCGGCGACAAGACATCACGCCTAGCCACCGCCGTTTCGACAAATCGCTGTCGCCACGGGCCGAAATCGGCGAAAATCCGTCGTCTTTGCACTATCTGCCCGCAGGAATCACCATGTCCGACCTCGAACCACCAAGCCCGGCCGCTGCCGACGAAAACCATCTCCTCGCCGAACGGCGCGCCAAGCTGGCCGAATGGCGAAACTCCGGCAAGGCCTACCCCAACGACTTCCGGCGCGAGAACACCGCCGGCCGGCTCGACGAGCTTTACGGCGCCAAGGAACGCGAGGAGCTGGAGGCCCTGCCGGTCGAGGTGAGAGTCGCGGGCCGCATCATGCTCAAGCGCGTGATGGGCAAGGCCAGTTTCGCCACCATCCAGGACCTTTCCGGCCGCATCCAGCTCTACGTCACCCGGGACGGCGTCGGCGAGGAGGTGTACAACGACTTCAAGCGCTGGGACCTCGGCGATATCGTTGGCGCGGTCGGCACGCTGATGAAGACCAAGACCGGCGAGCTGACCATCAACTGTTCCGAGATCCGCCTGCTCTCGAAAGCGTTGCGGCCGCTGCCCGAGAAGTTCCACGGCCTTGCCGACGTCGAGCAGAAGTACCGGCAGCGCTACCTCGACCTGATGACCAACGAGCAGACGCGCTTCACCTTCGTCGCCCGCAGCCGCATGATCGCCTCGATCCGACACTACATGACCGAGCACGGCTTCCTCGAGGTCGAGACGCCGATGATGCACCCGATACCCGGCGGCGCCTCGGCGAAGCCGTTTACGACACACCACAACGCGCTCGACATGCAGCTCTTCCTGCGCATCGCGCCCGAGCTGTATCTGAAGCGGCTGGTGGTCGGCGGCTTCGAGAAAGTATTCGAGGTCAACCGCAACTTCCGCAACGAGGGCCTGTCGCCACGCCACAATCCCGAATTCACCATGATGGAGTTCTACGAGGCCTATGCGGACTACAAGAGCCTGATGAACTTCACCGAGGGCCTGATCCGCCAGGCGGCGCGCGAGGCGCTGGGCATGGAATCCTTCGAGTACCAGGGGCGCACGCTCGACCTGTCCAAGCCATTCCGGCGCATGACCACGGTCGAGGCGATCCACTACCACCACCCGGGCTACAGCGTTGCCAATCTCAACGACGCCGGCTGGTTGCGCCACAAACTGGCCGATCTCAAGGTCGAGGTCAAGCCGAATGCCGGCCTCGGCACCTTGCAGATGCAGCTCTTCGAGGAAACCACCGAAGCCGAGCTGTGGGAGCCGACCTTCATCATCGACTACCCGACCGAGGTGTCGCCGCTGGCCCGGCGCTCCGACAGCAACCCGGACGTCACCGAGCGCTTCGAGCTCTACATCGTCGGCCGCGAAATCGCCAACGGCTTTTCGGAACTGAACGATCCCGAAGACCAGGCGGCGCGCTTCCTGGAACAGGCCAAGGCCAAGGAAGCCGGTGACGAGGAAGCGATGTACTACGACGCCGACTACATCCGCGCGCTCGAATACGGCC
>CAYXZX010000171.1:0-5367 GCA_964469455.1 uncultured Rhodocyclaceae bacterium
GCGGATCGTTGATCAGCCCCTTCCAGCCCACCGTGGTGCGCGGCTTCTCGAAATAGACGCGCATGACGATCTGCAGGTCGGCGCCGAGGCGCTGCCGTTCGACCTTCAGACGCCGCGCATATTCCATGGCGGCATCATAGTCGTGTATCGAACAGGGCCCGACGATGACCAGAAGCCGGTCGTCGGAACCGTGCAGGATGCGATGGATGGCGCCGCGCGCCTCGAAGGTGGTGCTCGCCGCCGGTTCACTGGCGGGAAACTCGCGCAGCAGATGGGACGGTGGCGAGAGCTCCTTGATTTCCTTGATGCGGACGTCATCGACAATGTGTTTCATGGCATTGCGGAATCCAGCGAAAGTCAGTCGTGGCCCGGCGCCACGTTTGGCTGATTTTACCGCATCGCAACAGGCGCCGACGGGCCGCCCGCTACCGCCGGCACCCTTACCGGGTCAGTCGCTCGTACAACTTGACGGTGGTATCGACGTTGCGCAGCAGCTCCTCGCTGGCGGCGACCACGGCCATGGCCTGGTCCTGGCCCGACCGCTGCGCCTGCGTCGCGTCGAGCGCGGCAAGGAAGTGTTGCCACTGCTCGGCATCAACCCGCAACTGCGCTTGCGCCTCGGGGGAGTCGGCGCTGTAGGTGCCCAGGGTGCGCATGTTGGTGAAAAACTCCTGGCGCGAACTATCGCTCAGGCGCCCCAGCTTCCGGGTTCGGTCCGGCCAGCCGTTGAACAGGTAAAGCTTGACGAGGCGCGCGCATAGCATTCGGTTGCGCCCGGCGACATTGACCATGTGGGCCGCCGCCGTGCCGGCACGCTCCGCCGCCGTCGCCGCCAGCAGGTCTGCCGCGTCGAGGGTTTGCTCGCTCAGTTCGAAGACACGGTCGGCGCCGGCCCGGTCGGGAGCCACGCCGGTAAGAGCCTCGCGATACGACAGCCAGACACGCCGAAGGTCATTATAACGGCCGCGCAGCCGTGAAGACAGGCTGGCGGCATCGAGCTGCGCCATGGTCCGGTCGAACTGCTGCACGTACTTGCGCAAGGCGACGCGCGATGACGCGGCCGACAGGTCGCGGACGATCATGCACCAGGCCGTGGCCATCCGCTGGGAGAGCATGCGATGGCGGCCACAGACATTCACAAGTGCCGCCGCCGGCATTTCCTGGCCGGTGCCGCTGCGTTCCTGCCGCTGGTAGGTCATGGGTGCGCGGCCGCCGCCGGAAGAACGCTCGGCGATGGCCAGCATCACGTTCTGGATGTGCACCAGGCGCCCTTCGACGACGATGATGCCGTCCTCCGAGAGCTTGCGCAGCGTTCGCGAGAATGTCTCCGGCGCGATGTCCAGCCGCGATGCGATCAGACCCTTGCTGGCGCCGAGCCGGACGGTGGTTTCGCCGGCCATGCCGCGCTGGTCTCCCGCCAGGCCGAGCAGGTAGTCGAGCACCCGCTGGGTGACGAGATGGGAATGATGCGTCACCACCTCGAACTCGGAAACATAGTGGCTTTGAGCCACCGCCTCGAGCAGGCGCATACAGAGCACGGCGTCGCGGCCGACCACCTCGCGCAGCACGTCGACGGCGATGGCGATCACCACGCTCGGCTCGACGGTTTCGGCGAACGAGGCGTAGGTGCCGGCGCTGAACACTTCACTGAGGGCGAGCATCTGGCCGGGGCGCATCAGTTCGAGCACCTTCTCGGCCTGGTCGGCCAGCAGCGCAAAGCGCTTGATGGCCCCGGCGGCGAGGAAATGCGCTTCCTTGATGGGCTGGCCGGCGCTGAATACGGCCCGGTGACCCGGCAGTTCAAGTACCCGGCAGGCCGCGCCAAGCCGCGACAGCCGCTCGGCCTTGATGCCGGCGAACATGGGGATGCACGACAACAACGCCCGCGGTTCGATCGCCAGGCGGTCTTCTCGGGAGGTCATCGCGGTGAAGGTCCTGTCGGGACAGGGGATGCGTCGAATCGGTAATGGGAACGAATACTACCCCGGCCTTGATGAATCGGCGCGCCGCCACCGGCTGCCAGCCGGTGGCGGTGTCAGGCACCGGTCAATACACGTCGTGCTGCGTGTTGAAGGTGTTGAAGTGGCCGGTCGGCGTGATCAGGCGGGGATCCTTGATCACGGCCTTGAGCTTGAGCGTCTTGTCATCGACCACGACGATGGCCGATTCCTTGTTCTTGGCGCTCCAGACCGAGAACCACACTTCGTCGCCCGCCTTGTTGTACTCCGGCTGAACCACACGCTTGGCGCCATCGTCCTTGATGCCCGCCCACTCGGCGATCGGCAGCACCTTGTAGCCGGCAGCCAGGTTGTTGACGTCATACACGGCGACACTCTGCGACACCGCCGAATCGGGATTCAGCGGCGTATCGACGTACAGATGGTTGGACTTCGGATGGCTCTTGAGGAAGAGCGATCCGCCGCCCTGGCCCTTGAGCGTCTCGACGACCTTCCATGCCTGGTCCTTGTGCTTGACCGGGTCGGTGCCGATGAGCGAAATCGTCTCGTCGCCCAGGTGGCCCGTGGCCCAGACCGGCCCGAACTTCGGATGCACGAAGTTGGCGCCGCGGCCCGGATGCGGGATCTTGCCCACTTCGACCAGGCCCGCCAGGGTGCCCGTCTTCATGTCGATGGCACCGATCTTGTTCGATTGGTTGGCGGCGATCATGAAGTAGCGCTTGGAGCTGTCGAAACCGCCGTCATGCAGGAACTTCGCCACCGGTATTTCGGTGACCTTGAGCTGATTGACGTCGCGGTAGTCGACGATCAGGGACTTGCCGGTCTCCTTGACGTTGACCACGAACTCGGGCTTGAAATGAGAGGAAACAATCGAGGCGACGCGCGGCTCGGGATGGTATTCCTGGTCGCCCACCGTCATGCCTCGGGTGGCCATGATCTTCAGCGGCTCGAGCGTGTCGCCGTTCATGATGGTGTACTGCGGCGGCCAGTAGGTGCCGGCGATCGCCAGCTTGTCCTCGTAGCCCTTGAACTTGGAGGTCTCGACCGAGCGCGCCTCCAGGCCGACGCGCACTTCCGCGACCGAGTCGGGCTTCTCCATCCACAGGTCGACCATGTTGATCTTGGCGTCGCGGCCGATGACGAACAGGTAGCGGCCAGAGGCAGACATGCGCGAGATGTGCACCGCGTAACCGGTCTTGATGATGTTGATGATCTTCTTGCTGTCGCCGTCGATGAGGGCGATTTCACCGGCGTCACGCAGGGTCGTCGAGAAGATGTTTTCCAGGTTGTAGTTGTTCATCTTCTTCTTGGGCCGATCGCCCGGCGCGACCGTCACCTTCCAGGTCGCCTTCATTTCCTTGAGGCCGAATTCCGGCGGCTGCGGCGGTGTCTGCTGGACATAGCGCGCCATCAGGTCGACTTCGCTCTCGGTCAGTTCGCCGGAGGTCTGCCAGTTGGGCATGCCGGCGGGGGAGCCGTAGGCGATGAACACTTTCAGGTAGTCGGTGCCCTTGTCGATCGTGAGGTCCGGCGTCAGCGGCTTGCCGGTAGCGCCCTTGCGCAACACGCCGTGGCAACCCGCGCAGCGCTGGAAGTAGATCTGCCTGGCCTTGTCGAACTCGGCCTTGGTCATGGCCGGCGCCTTCGGATTGATGTCCTGGTACATATCGACGCTGCCGAGCGGCGAACTGCCCGCCTGATAGGCCGTCTCGGCCGGCACGATATCCTTTTGCGGCGCGGCAAAGGCGCTCATGACCGACATGGATAGACCTGTCACAGCCATCAGGCTGGACAAGCGGATCGACTTCTTCATGCTGACTCCTCCACAGGTTGATGAACCGAAACGGTTCGGCGACGGATCGCCCTAGTGTGAGGAGGGTAAGGACGCCATCGGTGGCAACACTTGATCCAGGTTAAGGTCCCGGCTGACCTGCCGTCTCAAAAACTTGACGGTGGTCAATAGACTTCGAGGGCAACAGGCCCATCCGGACCTCGCCCGTGACCATGCGGAAGCACGGCTTTCGCCCGCCCAGTCCTTGCTTCCAGGCTCCCACCGTCCGCCCTGGGCAATCACGGCCACGCCCCAACAACCATGATGATTTTATTGGCATGCTTGACCATGATCAAACAACCATTGCGCAATGACAAGCGCGAATCAAGTCACGGCGGCATTTACCCGGCACCCGTGCCGCCGACGGTCAGGCCGTCGATCCTCAGCGTCGGTTGGCCGACGCCGACCGGCACGCTCTGACCCTCCTTGCCGCAGGTGCCGACGCCGGGGTCGAGCCGCATGTCGTTGCCGATCATCGAAACACGCGTCAGGATGTCCGGGCCGTTGCCGATCAGCGTCGCGCCCTTGACCGGCGTCGTGATCCTGCCGTTCTCGATCAGATAAGCCTCGGCAGTCGAGAAGACGAACTTGCCACTGGTGATGTCCACCTGGCCACCGCCGAAGTTGGCGGCATACAGTCCCCTCCTCACCGAGCGGATGATCTCCTCGGGGCTCCTGTCGCCGTTGAGCATGTACGTATTCGTCATGCGCGGGATGGGCAGATGGGCAAACGACTCGCGGCGGCCGTTGCCGGTCGGTTCGACCCCCATCAGGCGCGCGTTGAGCGTGTCCTGCAGGTAGCCCTGGAGGATGCCGTCCTCGATCAGCACCGTGCGCCGCGTCGGGTTGCCTTCGTCGTCGATCGACAGCGAACCGCGCCGGTCGGCGATGGTGCCGTCGTCAACCACGGTGACGCCCTTCGCCGCGACGCGCTGGCCGACGCGTCCCGAGAAGGCTGAACTGCCCTTGCGGTTGAAGTCGCCCTCCAGTCCGTGGCCGATGGCCTCGTGCAGCAGGATGCCCGGCCAGCCGGCGCCGAGCACCACCGCCATGCTGCCGGCTGGTGCCGGTTTCGCGGCCAGGTTGACGCTGGCCTGATGCACGGCGTCCCTGGCGTACTGCATCAAGCGCTCATCGCTGAAGTATGCATAGTCGTAACGGCCGCCGCCGCCGGCGTATCCCTGTTCGCGCTTGCCATCCTCCACCATGATGACGGTGATCGACACGCGCACCAGCGGCCGCACATCGGCCGCCAGGTGGCCATCCGAGCGCGCGACCAGGACGACTTCCCAGGTGCCGGCGATGTGGGCCATGACTTCGGCGACACGAGGGTCGAGATCGCGCGCGAACTTCTCCAGCCTCTCGAGCAGTTTCACCTTCTCGGCGTCGGCCAGCGAAGGTATCGGATCGTGCGGCGCGTAGAGCGGCTGCGTCGGGCGCTGAACGAGGCTCCGCACGCGGCCATCGGCGCCGGCGGCGGCTATCGCGCGCGTCGCCCGGGCCGCGCCCAGCAGCGCCGGCATGCTGATCTCGTCGGAGTAGGCGAAGGCCGTCTTGTCGCCGCTCACCGCGCGCACG
>CAYXZX010000172.1:0-5361 GCA_964469455.1 uncultured Rhodocyclaceae bacterium
CGCCGAGCCCCGCTCCCTGCGGGGTTTTTCGTTTCTACCTGTTGACCTCTCTACCCAGCATTCTCTGGAATCTGCGCTCTTAGACGCCAGGTTTCTCGAAACCTGTTAAGGAAGGTGAACAAGTAGAGAGGGATGAAGACGCCGAGTGGGATGTCTGGGGAGAGTGATGGAATGGCTGCGACCCTGGCTTCAGGGGAGGCGCTTTGTGCCGCCTTTCGGGCCGGTGGGCATTCACTGGACGCACCTTGCCTCCTGAAGCCTGAACAGGTGTCGGCGCGCCATGAACAGATTGGCCAGCGCGGCGACCACGAACAGCTGGTTGCCATTCTTTTTCAAGCCCCGATAGCTCGCCTTGGCAAAGCCGAAGATGTCTTCCTCCTGTTTGTGGTTATTGCGGCCTGCGTTACCTTGCTGTCGCGCTGCGACTATTCCGGCGCCACGAGGTCTAGCAGCTTGAGGCGCTGGATCTTGCCCGACGGTCCCTTGGGCAGTTCGTCGACGAAGCGGAACTGCTTGGGTGTCTTGTAGGGGCCGAGCGCATCGGTACAGTATTCGCGCAGTTCGGCCTCGGTGCAGTGCCGGTCGGGTTTGAGCACGACGCAGGCGAGAATTTCCTGCCCATAATTTTCATCGGGGATGCCCACTGCGGCGGCCTCGAGCAGCGCAGGATGCTTGAGCAGGGCTTCGTCGATCTCGCGAGGCGCTATGTTCTCGCCGCCCTTGATGATCAGTTCCTTGAGACGGCCGGTGACGAACACGAAGCCGTCTTCGTCGAGATGGCCGAGATCGCCTGTGTGCAGCCAGCCGTCGGTCGTCAGTGTGCGCGCTGTCTCGTCTGGGTTCTTGTAGTAGCACGTCATCACGTTGTCGCCGCGAATCATGATCTCGCCGGTCTGTCCGGCGGGCAGCACATGCCCCTCGGCGTCGACGATCTGTGCCGAGTTGCCGTAGGCCTGGCCCGGGCTGCCAATCTTGCGCAGCTTCGGGTCGAGCGGATTGCTGAAGCAAGGAGCCGCAGTTTCCGTCAGTCCCATCGTCTCGATGATGCCGACGCTGAACTTCTCCTCGAAGGCGCGGTGATGCGCCGGCGCCAGCGGCGCGGACGCGGACCGGCAAAAGCGCAGCGCCGAAATGTCGAGTCCCTTTTCCTGAGGTGTGGGTCCATTGAGCAGATAGGCAATGATGGTTGGAACGACGTTGATCCAGGTGCAGCGGTGGGCCGCAACGGTTTCCCAGAATGTCGAAGCGCTGAAACGCTGCGGCATGACTAGGCTGCCGCCATGCACTAATGGCGCAGTCGCGGTGACGATCTGCGCGTTTATATGGTAGACCGGCAACACTGCCATCACCCGGTCACGCTCGCCGAGCTCATGCGCCTGCGAAACGTATTCGCCGCCGGCGATGACGGCGCGGTTGGCAAGCAGCACGCCCTTGGGCTTGCCGGTAGTGCCCGAGGTGTACATCAGCAGCGCGTCGTCCTCGGGTGCCACAGGTGAAAGCTCGCCATCATCCGCGGGACCCTCGATGAATTCCTCGGTATCGGGATGGCAGACGACTGTTTCTATGGGACGAGTAACCGTGGCCATCGCCTCGGCGAGGCGCGCTTGTTGATCCGGCGCGACGAAGATGAGTCGGGCATCGCAATGTTCGATCACGTAAGCGAGTTGGCTCGACTGCGCCAGCAGGTTGACGGGCGTGACGCAATAGCCGCCGTACATGATGCCGATAAAGAGACGGCAGGTCTGGAAACCGTTGCCCATCAGCAGGGCGACCTTGTCGCCCGGCCGGAGGCCGCGGTCGCGCAGGCTGGCGGCAAGCCGGCGGCTGGCGCGTTGCAGTTGGCCGAACGTCATCGTGCACCCCGTTTCGGGCGCGATCAGATAGGTGGCCTCGGGCCGCGTTGCCGCCTGGTGGTCGACGTGGGCGCGTACCGTGCGGGCGACGCTGAGATTGCGAGTATGCATGGTGTCAAGACAGCTTGGCCGGCACGGCGGTGCCGAGGCGGCGGCGCAAGGCCGGGATGTACAAGTCCTTCCAGGACTTGATCACCGGCACGCCGAGGGCGATGGCGGCCAGCATCAGCACGATGCCGCTGACCGGGCGCTGGAAAAAGATGGTGAAGTCGTTCTGGAAGCTGATCATGGTGGTCTGGAAGGTGCGCTCGGCCGTCGGCCCGAGAATGGTGCCGAGAATCATCGGCGCGATCGGGAAGCGGAACTTCTCGAACAGGTAGCCGACGACGCCGAACACTGCCACCATCCAGACGTCGGTGATGTTGTTGCGCGCCGCCAGGGCACCGACGAAGCAGAGCATGACGACGAAGGCCGAGGTGACCGCCTCAGGGAAGTAGAGTACGCGCACCAGGCTCTTGATGGCGAAGTAGCCGACCGCGCACATGGCGACTACGGAGACGAACATCGAGGCGAACAGGGTGTAGACCATGTCGGACTGCGTCTGGAAGATCTGCGGGCCCGGCTGCACACCGTGCAGCAGGAAGGCGCCGAGGATCACGGCGGTGGCGCCGCTGCCCGGGATGCCCAGTACCAGTAGCGGCACCATGTGGCCGCCGACCGAGGCCGTGGAGGCAATCTGCGGCGCGACGATGCCCTCCGGAACGCCGGTGCCGAGCTTGGCCCGGGCTGCGCCGTATTGGCGCTCGATGCCGTAGGAGACGAAGGAGGCGATGGTGGCGCCGGCGCCCGGCACGATGCCGCAGATGAGGCCGATGAGCGAGCTGCGCAGCATGGTGGCGCGCAGGCGCAGCGCTTCGCCGAGTCCGGGCAGCTTGGTCTTCACCTTGGCGTCCATGGCCATCGGCTGCGAGCTGAACTTTTGCTCGAAACGGACCAGAACCTCGCCGAGGCCGTACGCCCCGACCATCACGGTCAGGTACTCGACACCATCCGCGAGCAACGGAATGCCGAAGGTGTAGCGGTCGGCGCCGAAGGTCTCATCGACGCCGATGGTGGCGAGGAAGAGGCCGATGAACAGGCTGATGAAGGCATTGGTCAGTGAGGCACCACCGAGCGCGACAACGCTGGTAAGGCCGAAGGCGATGATCGCGAAGTAGTCCGGAGCGTCGAACTGCAAGGCGAACTTGGCAAAGGGCACTGCCATGAGCACCATGCAGGTGACCGTCAGCAAGCCGGCGAAGAAGGCAGCGAACAGCGTCCAGCCCAGGGCTTCAGCCGGACGTCCCTTCTGCGCCATCTTCCAGCCGTCCCAGAGCAGCGGCACGTCGAGCGGCTCACCTGGAATCTTGAACAGTATGGCGGTAAAGGCGCCGCCGTAAGTGCCGGTGACGTACATCGCCGTCAGCAGGATCACGGCCGGGGTGATGCCGAGCTTGTAGGTGAAGGGCAGGGCCAGCACCACGCCCATGACCAAAGTCAGGCCTGGCAGGACGGCGACCAGCATGCCGGCGATGACGCCGATGGCCAGCGCCAGCATGTTGGCTGGCGCCAAGACGTGGCCGAAGCCGCCGGCGAGCAGTTGTAGGACTTCCATGGACGGGCTCCTCTCAGTGCACGCCGATCAGGCGCAGGACAGCGGTCGAGAATTCGGCGAAGGCGCCGCTGCCGAGCGGCAGCGAGACGTACACGACTTTCATGAACAGCACCAGCAGCGCCGTGGTGCCGACGAGGCTGATGGTGGCGAGGACCAATGGCCGTCGGTAGCCGCCGAGCCAGATGAAGGCCGCCATGTAGAGCGTGGTGCCGAGGGCAAAGCCGACCGTGGGCAGCAGCCAGACGTAGGCCACGGTGAGACCGACACCGATCGCCAGCAGCAGCGGATTGGGCTCGGCCTTTTCCTCTTCGGCGGTTTCCCCGGCCGCCGCCTCGATGCTGTGGGACACGGTCGACAGTAGGCCCTCGGTGCTCTCCAGTTCGCAGAACATGCGAAAGATGAGCTCGAAGACGCAGACGCACATCGCCAGCACCAGGATCAGGCGCGGCCAGAAGGCCGGCCCGAGTTGGTCGGAGCTCGTGGCCATGCTGGTGATCTCGCCGCCCTTGACGAACAGAGCGATGGCAACCAGCAGTACGAGGATATAGGGCAGGCTGTCCCTGCGCAGGTGGACATTCATGACGGCCTCCGTGGGTTGAGCGGGGCGACGCGGCTGGCTCAGCCGCGCTCGGTGCCGGGTTGATTGTGGTTGATGGACCCGCTGACGACGCGGTTACTTGCCGATTGTGGCGAGCAGTCGGCGCATGGCCGCGAGTTCGCCCTGCAGGAACTTGTCGGCGTCGCCGGGGCCGAGGTAACTGGCGGGGTCGGCGTAGCTGTCCTTGAGGAAGGCCTTGTACTCGGTCGCGCCGGCGGCCTGGGCGAGTGCGTCGGCGAGCACCTTGACGCGCTCGGGCGGAGTGCCGGCCTTGACGATGATGGAGCGGAACTGCGGCAGCATGACGTCGTAGCCAAGCTCCTTGGCGGTCGGTACGTCAGGGTACTCGGCCAGTCTTTCGGCCGAGAAGAAGATCAGCGGCCGTATCTGCTTGTTGTCGAGCATCTGCTTGACATCGCCGGCCTGCTCGTAGAGCGCGTCGGCATGGCCGCCGAGAATCGACAGATAGCGCTCGCCTGGGTTGGCAAAGGGAATGGCGCTGGCCTTGACGCCCTTGCTACCGAGGTAGCGCAACGTCATGTCGTCGATGCTGCCCAGCCCGAGCACGGCCACCTTCAGCTTGCCGGGATTGGCGCGCGCTTCCTTCTCGAAGTCGGCCCAGGTCTTGAAATGGCTGTTGGTGGGCACGAACAACGCCGAGGGCTGGCGCAGCATGATCGCTAGCGGTTTGTAGTCCTCCGGTTTCCACTTCGGATTGCTGGTGGCGAGTAAGGCATGGGTATCGGCAATGAAGACCGACATCGAGTACCCGTCCGCTTCGCCGACCAGCATCTTGGTCATGCCGGAGGAGCCGGTCGCGCCTGGCGCGTTCACCACGGGGATAGAGGTCTTGAGCGAGTCCTCCATCATCTTGCCCACCTTGCGCGCCAGTTGGTCGGCACCGCCGCCTGGCCCCCAGGGCACGATGAACTCGATGGGCCGCGATGGATACTTGTCCTCGGCTGTGCAGAGGGTGGATGCGGCAAGAGCGGCGAAGGCCGATAGCCCAAGCAACAAGCGGGCGAATGGTTTGCGGCCGAAAACGGACATGTTCATGACGACTCCTCCTGTTCTAGGTGTTGCGACGGTGATGCTCGGCTCGCCGGCCGTTCGCATCGAGGGTGTGGCTCAGGTGCCGAATCTCCCGAAGTAGTCGCCAAAAATTTCCTCGATGCTCGGGATGCGCGGCGGAATCTTGACGGCAATGCGGGTGATGTTCATGTAATGACGGTAATTCATGTTGTCGGAAAAGTTGT
>CAYXZX010000173.1:0-5268 GCA_964469455.1 uncultured Rhodocyclaceae bacterium
CGATGACGTCCTCGCCGCGCAGTTCGCCGTGCAGGATGGCGCGCAGGCTGTCCGGTGTCCAGGTGATCTGGCTTTCGTCCCGGGATAGATGCTCGGTCTCGAGTTCGCGGATCAGGCGTTGCAGGTCGCGGGCGATCGGCTTGAACTCCGGCGCGTTGCTGCTGCTCACCGGATCGCGCAGCAGTCCCTCGCCGCGCAGCAGCGAGCGCATGCCCGAGACCCAGCCGCGCCACGACAACTGGGCGATGATCACGGTGATCAGCGAGATCACCGCCGCCAGCCCCATGAAGAAGTAGAAGACATAGCGCTTGGTCTCGGCGCTGCGCCGCTCGACGAAGCTCATGTCGTGGATCAGCACCAGCCAGCCGCCGGCGCGCGGCCTCGGTTCCCCGGCGGCTTCGGCGTCAACCTGGCCGTCCTCGTCTTCCTCGTCCCCCTCCAGCGGCTTGACCGCGACGTGCAGCGGGCCGCGCGGACTCGTCAGCAGCGGGCTCTCGGCCTCCTCCCACTGGTCGAGGTTGTCGCAGCGGATCTCGGCCGGCAGCGAGCGCGTCGCCAGCGGCGGTGACTCCGGCGTGGCGCAATAGCCGATGGCGTAGAGGCGTTCGTCCTGGGCGACGCGGGCGAAGTAGTTGGCCACCCGGGTCTTCGATCCCGCCTTGAGCTGCTCGACCAGGGGATCGTGCATGGCGTTGGCGATCAGCTTGGCGCGAATGTCCATGTCCCGCACGAACCAGCGCAGGGTCAGCTTGTCCACGAGCGGCGCCACGCCATAGGCGATGGCCGCGAGGACGAGCATCAGCGGGAGCACGAAACGCAGCGATAGTCTCATGGAGGCGACATATTACTGTGCTTTCGATTTGATACGCCGCATGCGCGCCGCGCCGGGACGGCGGCATAATGTCCGGACTTCCCCTCGATGCCGGAGCCAATGCCGTGTTACCGATGTTTCGCCTGTTCCTGCCGCTGCTCATGCTCGTTGCCCTGCCGTCCAGTCATGCCGCCGACGCCACCGCCGAGGCCGAGGCCCGCGCCACCGTGGCCGAACTGGGCCAGTTGAACGGCGTGGCACTCGCCTGCCGCGAACCGGAGCTGAGCGGCCGCGCCAAGCGCCTGATGCTCGATCACGTGCCCAAGCTGCGCGACTGGGGCGAACTCTACGAGAACGCCACCAGCCAGGCATTCCTCGCCCCGCCCGGCGGCTGCCCGGAAAGCGCCCTGTTGCGGGTTCGGATCGAACTGGCGGCGGCGCGCATCGCGCGCCTGCTGCCTGCCAGCCAGAAGCCGGTTGAAGCCCCGGCCCCGGAACGGGGCATCGTGCCGCGCTACCTGCTCAAGGACCCGAACGGCCGGGCCGTGACGGACGGTGACTTCCGCGGCCGCTGGCAGCTGATCAGCTTTGGCTACACCTTCTGCCCGGACATCTGTCCGACCACGCTGGTCGAGACGGCGCAGATCCTCAAGCAGCTTGGCGACGATGCCGTTCGCGTGCAGCCGATCTTCATTTCGCTCGATCCGGAGCGCGACACACCCGAGCAGCTCAAGGCCTACACCGCCTTCTTCGACGCGCGCATCCTCGGCCTGACCGGTTCGCCGGAACTGGTAAGCAAGACCGCCGAACATTTCAAGGTGCGCTACGAGAAGGTACAGCCGCCGGGCGCCAGCCATTACAGCATCGACCATTCGGCCGGCATGTACCTGCTCGGACCCGATGGCGCCTTCGTCGCCAAGCTGCCCTACGGTACGCCGGTCCCGGACATGATCGCGCGCGTCCGCGAGGCGCTGGCCGAGGCGCCCGGGGGCCGGTAGACGCAGAGCGCCTGGCGGGCCAACTGACTTGATCGGCGATTCCAACACACAGGAAGCCCTGCGCCGCGCGCGGTTGTCGATCGGCATTGCCCTGACGGCGTTTGCCGTCATCATGGCGGTCGGCACGCTCGGCTACAAGCACCTCGGCGGCGTCGATACCGGCTGGCTCGACGCGCTCTACATGACTTTCCTGATGGTGGCGACCATCGGCTACGGCGCCGGCGTGGAGATCTGGCGCCGGCCCGAGACCGAGATGTTCACCATGGCGATCGCCTTTGCCGGCATCGCCGTGATGACCTATTTTTTTTCCAGCGTCACGGCCATCGTCCTGGCCGGCGATTTCGACAAATCCCTTCGGAGAAGGCGCATGGACAAGATGATGAAGGCACTGCGCGGACATTACATCGTGTGCGGCTTCGGCCGGGTCGGCCGCAACGTCGCCCAGGAACTCGAGGCGACCAACCGCCACTACATTGCCATCGACGAGCGGCTCGAGGAACTGGAAACATACGCCGAGCGCAAGCCCGGCATGCTCTACATCCACGGCGACGCGGTCGACGACGACATCCTGGTCGAGGCCAACATTCGCGATGCCAAGGGCGTGTTCGCGATCACTGGCGACGACAGCCGCAACCTGATGATCGTCATCACCGCCAAGCAGCTCTCGCCGGGGGTGCGCGTGGTGGCGCGCTGCAACGAGATCCGCAACGCCGACAAGCTGAAGAAGGCCGGCGCCGACGCCATCGTTTCCCCCAACTTCACGGGTGGCATGCGCATCGCCTCGGCCATGGTGCGGCCGCACGTGATGTCCTTTCTCGACGAGATGCTGCGCTCCGAGCACAAGCTCCGCATCGAGGAAGTGGTCGTGCCGTTGCGCTTCAATCCCAAGCCGCTCGGCGAACTAGGCCTCAAGGGCGCCAGCTACGTGCTGATGGCGGTGCGCACGCGCGGCGACTGGGTGTTCAACCCGCCGGCCGATTTCGTCATCCAGCCCGGCCACACGCTGATCGCCATGGCTTCGCCGCACGGCCGGTTCGAGATGGAATCGGCGCTCTACCTGATGGATGGCGGCTGAGCGAAAGTCAGCCGTCGCGATACGCCGGCCGCGGGCTCGGCGGTGCGCGCGTCAGCGCGTCTGGATCGGCCGGGCGGTGGTGACGAACAGCAGCGTGCGCGCCTCGCGGATATCGGCGTGCAGGGCTTCCACCAATGGTGGATTGATGGGCCGCTCGGCGCTCCATTCGATGACGAAATTGGCACCCGAGCCGCCCGAGGAATCGGAGCGCGCGACGTAGAGTTCATGGGTGCCGTACGGCGGGATCGTCTGCGGCGCCGGCAGGAATTCCTTCAGCAGCTTGCCATCGGTGTTGTAGTAGCGCGCGCTGATGACTTTCATGGCCATGCGCGGATCGGTGTTGCGGATGCTGATATGCGTGGATACCAGCGTCTCGTTAGGCTTGCCGGTCTTGGGATTGACGTCGCCGTGATAGAGATGCGAATAGACGGGCAGGTAAAGGGACTGGCCGTAGGAAAGCGGGGGGCTCTCCTGGGTCTGGGCGGCGATCGAGAATGGGGCCAACAGCACGCACGCCGCGGCCGCCAGGCGGGAATGGACCAAACGCACCATCGAAGTCTCCTTCTGGGCAGATTCGGAAAATCGATGATACCCGTTCGCAAGAGCTTGCCGCACCCCTTGATAGAATTGCACAACTCAAATCGTTTGAAGGACTGCGGCATGGCTACCCTCATACCGCGCCAGGCCATGGCGCTCATCCTGTCGCTGGCCAGTTCCGTGGCGCTGGCGTCGCCCGTCGAGTCACCGGTCCATTTGATCGAGATCGCCGGCATACCGGTCGATTTCATCCTGTTCGCGCTGACGCTGCTGGGCGTCGCGCTCTTTCATAACCAGACTTTCTACGTTGCCCTCACCGGGTTGACGACCATAGCTCTGTACAAGGTCTTGTTTACCGGCTTCAGGACAGGCGCCGGCGTCGCCGGCCTGGTCGGGCATTTCGGCCACGAATGGGTGACGCTGGCCAACCTGTTCTGCCTGCTGATGGGCTTTGCCGTCCTGGCGCGGCATTTCGAGAAGAGCCATGTGCCGGTCATCCTTCCCAAGTTCCTGCCGGATGACTGGAAGGGTGCCTTCGTCATGCTGGCGATGGTCTGGGTGATCTCCAGCTTCCTCGACAACATTGCCGCCGCGCTGATCGGCGGCGCCATGGCGCACCAGTTGTTCAAGGCCAAGGTGCACATCGGCTACCTCGCGGCAATCGTCGCCGCTTCCAACGCCGGCGGCGCCTTCTCGGTGGTGGGTGATACCACGACGACCCTGATGTGGATCGCCGGCGTTCATCCTTCGAGCGTTTTCGAGGCGTTCGTTCCCTCCGCGATCGCCCTGGGCATTTTCGGTGTGATCGCCGCCAAGCAGCAGCACGCCCATTCGCCGATCCTGAAGCATGCCCACGCGAGCACGCATGTCGACTGGGGCCGCATTTTCATCGTCATCCTGATCCTGGTGTTCGCGATGGCCACCAATATCGGCGTGAACGCGAAATTCCCGGAACACGCCAGCGATTTTCCGTTCCTCGGCGTTGCTGTTTGGGCCGCCATCCTGGTCACCATTCCCGTGCGCCGTCACGACTGGGAAGTGCTGGGTGAATCGTTGAAGGGCAGCCTGTTCCTGGTTTTCCTCGTGACTGCGGCGTCGATGATGCCCGTCGAGAAGCTGCCGGCGGCATCGTGGCAAACGGCGTTTGGCCTCGGTTTCGTTTCGGCGGTGTTCGACAACATCCCGCTGACCGCGCTGGCGCTGAAGCAGGACGGCTATGACTGGGGTTTCCTGGCCTATGCCGTCGGCTTTGGCGGCTCGATGATCTGGTTTGGTTCGTCGGCGGGGGTCGCCCTGTCGAACATGTATCCCGAGGCCAAGTCGGTGGGCCAGTGGCTGCGGCACGGCTGGCACGTGGCGCTGGCCTACGTCATCAGTTTCCTCATCATGGTGGCGGCGCTCGGCTGGCAACCGGAGCCGCTCAACGCGGGCGCGGGCGCGCCCGTGCCACCCCTGCCACCTGCCGCTGTTCAATCCGCTCACTGAGGGAAGCTCATGAAGAAGAAGCTTGCACTTGCCGTCCTGTGTTCCATGTTCCTGGCGGCGCCCGTCGGCGCGCAACCCGCGCCGGTCGATCTCGGCACCGACCCGGCGCAAGCCGTGGCCGGGCGCGATCTCGCGCCCAACGACGCAAAGGTGGCGCAGGCCCGCGATTGGCTGAAGAAGGTCGCCGGCGTGACCGGCGAGAGCGAAGAGCAGGTGGCGGCCAGTTCGATGAAGCTCGCGCGCTTTTTCTTAGATTCGCTGAAGCTGCGCATCCTGCCCAGCGAAGCGCTGGAGGGCATGGCCGTGCAGGCGGCGCCGGGCAAGGCCCTGTCCGACCTGACCTCGGGCTATTTCCAGGCGCG
>CAYXZX010000174.1:0-5207 GCA_964469455.1 uncultured Rhodocyclaceae bacterium
CGAACAGGCCCAGGCGACGCAACTTGCCGGCAACGGTCACTACGAGTTCTGGCACGCCTTCCGTACCAACGAGATCGACTATGCCCAGTTCTATCGCACGCAAGGGATGGAGCGGGTCTACAAGGTGCTGCGGTCAGAGTTCGAACACATCGGGCCACAGCGTTTCGCCGATCAGGCGCCGCTGGCCGTGGAACGCGACATCGTCGGCCAGGGTCCGGAAAAGCGCCTGAACGTCGTGCTGGTGACCGTCGAAAGCCTGTCCGCCGAATTCCTGTCCTCTTTTGGCAACAAGGAGAACCTCACGCCGCGATTGGACAAGCTCGCCGCCGAAGGCATGTTGTTCACGCGGGTCTACGCCACCGGCACCCGCACGGTGCGCGGCCTCGAGGCGGTGACGCTGTCCATCCCGCCGACGCCGGGCAATTCCATCGTCAAGCGGCCCGACAACGACCGCTTGTACACCCTCGGCGAAATCTTCGCCGCGCGGGGCTACGAGCCGCTCTACATCTATGGCGGCTACGGCTACTTCGACAACATGAACGCCTTTTTCGGCGGCAACGGCTACACGGTGATCGACCGCACCGCCATCCCGCCGGCGGCCATCCACATGGAGAACATCTGGGGCGTCGCCGACGAGGACCTGTTCACCCTCGCGCTCGACCAGCTCGACCAGCGCCATGCCGACGGCAAGCGGTTCTTCGCCCATGTCATGACGACTTCGAATCACCGCCCGTTCACCTATCCGGACGGCCGCATCGACATTCCGTCGGGCAGCGGGCGCGAGGGGGCCGTCAAGTACACCGACTGGGCCATCGGCGACTTCATCGAGCGCGCCCGCACCCGGCCCTGGTTCCGCGATACCGTGTTCGTCATCGTCGCCGACCACACTGCCTCGGGGCGCGGCAAGACCGACCTGCCGGTTGAAAAGTTCCTGATACCCTTGATCATCTACGCCCCCGGCCATGTCGCACCGGCACGCATCGACACCCTGGCCTCGCAGATCGACGTGCCGCCAACCTTGCTGGCGCTCCTCAACTTCAGCTACCGATCGCGTTTCTTCGGCCATGACATCGTCAACGAGGGGCCAAGACACCAACGCGCCTTTCTCGCCAACTACCAGACCGTCGGATACCTGGAAGACAACGTGCTGGTCGAACTGCGTCCGCAGAAGCGCTGGCGGCTGGTCGATCCGGCGACCGGCAAGGAACTTCCCGACAGCGAACGAGGCCGGCAACTGCTGGAGGAGGCGGTCGGCTATTACGAAGGAGCGTCCCAGGCGTATCGCTCGGGCATCCTGCGGCGCCCGGCCGGCAATTAAGCTTCCGTTAAGACGGCGCTAAGAAAACCCTAAGTCAGCCCGCCCATACTCCGGTTCCATGTTCAACCCGACAAGGAGCCGGACAATGAAAATCCCGATCCCGCTGATCCTGGTAGTGGCCTGCCCGATGGCCTTCGCCGCGACCCCCGCTGAAATCCGACAACCCTACGAAGCAGCCGCCGGCTCCGGCTTTCAGGCGTCTGCGCCGCGTGGCGCCGACTTCTACGCGCGCAAGTTCGGCGTATCCGAGAAGCTGGCATCGTGCGCCGCCTGCCATACCGACCAGCCGGCGCAGGCCGGCGAGCACATCGTCACCCGCAAGTCGATCAAGCCGCTGGCGCCGAGCGCCAACGCCGAGCGCCTCACCGACCCCGCCAAGGTGGAAAAGTGGTTCAAGCGCAATTGCAAGGAAGTGGTCGGCCGCGAATGCAGCGCCGGCGAGAAGGCCGACTTCATCGCCTTCGTCACCGAGGGCCGCTGACATGAAACGCGCGATCCTCGCCATTGTCCTCGCCGCAACGTCTGCCGGCGCCCTGGCCGACCGGCTGCCCGTCCCGAGCGGCGCCCCGCCGGCTTTCAAGTCCGAATGCGGCAGTTGCCATCTGGCGTTCCCGCCGGCGCTGCTGGCCGCCGACGACTGGCGGCGCGTCATCGGCGGGCTCGACAAGCACTACGGTGACAACGCCGGTCTCGACGCAGCGACGCGTCGGCAGATCGAGGACTTCCTGGTCAGCAACGCCGGCACCGGTCGTCGCGTCGCCCGATCCGCCATCAAGACCGGCGAGTTGCCACGGCTGACTTTGACCGACTGGTTCCGCAAGGAGCACGACGAGGTGCCCGTCGCAGTATGGCGGGACAAGCGCGTCGGCAGCGCCGCCAATTGCGGCGCCTGCCATACGCAGGCCGAACAGGGCAGCTACCGCGAGCGCGAATTGCGCATACCCGGCATGGAGGGCCGACGCCATGACCACGACTGAGCGGACGATCCTGGTCTGGGACCTGCCGGTGCGCCTCGGCCACTGGCTGATGGCGGCCGGCTTTGCCCTGGCATGGATCACCGGCGACAGCGAGGAATGGCGCCTGGTGCACGTTGGCGCCGGCGGCACCGTCGTCGGCGTCGCGCTGTTCCGGCTGATCTGGGGCCTGGTGGGCAGCCGGCATGCCCGCTTCGGCGACTTCCTGCGGGCACCGGCGGCGGCGCTGGCCTACCTGAAGAGCCTGCTGGGCCGGCGGCCGCAGCATCATGTCGGCCACAACCCGGCCGGTGCCTGGGCCATCGTCCTGTTGCTGGCGCTGGGGTTGCTGACCGGCGCCAGCGGCTGGCTGACCTATCAGGAAATTGGCGGCGAGCTGTTCGAGGAATTGCATGAGGGTCTCGCGAGCACCATGCTGGCGGTCGTCATGGTTCATCTGCTCGGCGTCGCCGCCGGCAGCCTCGTCCATCGCGAGAACCTGCCCCGGGCCATGGTCACCGGCCTGAAGATCGGCGCGGCGCAGGAAGCCATCGTCAGCGCCCGCCCGCTTGCAGCCGTGGCGCTCGTCGGCTGGGTCGGCGCCGTGGCCTGGTTGCTAAGCCGCTAGAATCCGGCCATGCGCGTCCTGATCGTCGAAGATGATCCGCAGCTCGGCGACGGCCTGATGGTCGGGCTGCGCCAGTCCGGGTTCGCCGTCGACTGGCTGAAGGATGGCGAAGCGGCCGACCGCGCGCTGGCCAGCGAAGAGTTCGACCTGCTGGTGCTCGATCTCGGTCTGCCCAGACTCGCCGGTATGGAGCTGCTGCGGCGGCTGCGGGGGCGCGGCCAGCAATTGCCGGTATTGATCCTCACCGCGCGCGACGCCACGGCAGAGAAGATCGCCGGCCTCGACGCCGGCGCCGACGATTACCTGGTCAAGCCCGTCGACATCGACGAACTGGCTGCCCGCCTGCGCGCCCTGTCGCGCCGGACGGCCGGCCGCGCAGCGCCTCTTCTTAACCATGGCGATGTCGTCCTCGATCCCGCCAGCCGGCGCGTCACCGTCGCTGACTTTCCGGTCGAGCTGTCGGCGCGCGAGTTCGCGGTGCTGCATGCGCTGCTGGCCAATGCCGGCCGCGTCATGACACGCACCCAACTGGAAGGCTCGATCTACGGCTGGCGGGACGAACCGGACAGCAACGCGCTCGAGGTGCATATCCACCACCTCCGGAAAAAGCTCGGCCCCGATTTCATCAAGACGCTGCGCGGCGTCGGCTACACGATCCCGAAATGACGACGCGCTGGTTCTCCTTGCGTCGCCGGCTGGTAACGCTCCTGCTTGGCGGCATCACGGCGGCCTGGCTGGCCACCAGCATCTGGGTTTATGTCGGCATTCACCACGAGCTCGACGAACTGCTCGAAGACTGGCCCGCGCACTCCGAGGAGACTGTCGAACAGCACAATGATCTCGTCCGCAGCATGGCCAGGCGATTGCTCAGCCCGATGCTGTTCGGCCTGCCGGTGTTCGGTCTCTGGATCTGGCTGGCGACCTGGCGGGCACTCAAGCCGCTCGAGGACGTGGCGGAACAGATCACGGCGCGGGAACCGAGCCGCCTGCAGCCCCTGGCACCGGCCAGCGCACCGCGGGAGATCCGCCCGCTGGTCGAAGCCATCAACGATCTGTTCGCCCGCGTCGAAGAGACACTCGAATCGGAGCGGCGCTTCACCGCCGATGCCGCCCACGAGTTGCGCACGCCGCTGGCGGCACTGGCGGCGCAGGCGCAGGTGGCGATGCGCGCGCGCGACGCCGACGAGCGCGACCATGCCATCGAGCAACTGATCGCCAGTTGCCGCCGTGCTTCGCGCCTGGTCGACCAGTTGCTGACGCTGGCGCGGCTCGATCCCGAGCAAACGGCCCCCGGGGAGGGCGTGGCGCTCGACCGGCTGGCGGAGGAAGTCTGCGCCGCCCATGGGCCGCAAGCGATGGCGAAACGGATATCGCTCGAACTCGACGCGCTGCCGACGCAAGTCGCCGGCAACGCCGACATGCTGCGCATCCTCCTGCGCAATCTGCTGGACAACGCCATCCGCTACACGCCACCGGCCGGCCAGGTGCTGGTGAAGGTTGCGCCGGGCATTCTTGCCGTCACCGATACAGGTCCGGGCATTCCCGCGCCCGAACGCGAGCGCATCTTCGACCGTTTCCACCGCCTGGCGGGTCAGGACACCGAAGGCAGCGGGCTCGGACTGTCGATCGTCGCCCGCATCGCCGAGCGGCACGGCGCGACGGTCAGTGTCACGGAGGGCGAAGCCGGTCGCGGTTCGCGGGTGACGGTTCGCTTCAGCGCGCCGCCAGCGCCAGCCGCCGCTTCCTGACCGCCTCGGCAAGAACGTCGAGCACGACCCTGGTGTCGTCCCAGCCGATGCAGGCATCGGTGATGGACACGCCGTGGTCGAGGGCGATGCCGGGCTTCAGATCCTGCCGGCCGGGATTGAGGTGCGACTCGATCATGACGCCGAAGATGCGGTCCTCGCCGTTGGCCAGTTGTCCGGCAACGTCCTGCGCCACCTCGATCTGCCGCTTGTAGTCCTTGCGGCTGTTGGCGTGCGAGAAGTCCACCATGACGCGTGCCGCCAGGCCTGACTTTCCGAGCTCGTTGCAGGCGGCCTCGACGCTGGCGGCATCGTAGTTGGCATGCTTGCCACCACGCAGGATGACGTGGCAGTCCTCGTTGCCGTTGGTGGAGACGATGGCGGAGTGGCCCGCCTTGGTCACCGACAGGAAGTGATGGGTGGCGGCGGCGGCCTTGATGGCGTCCACGGCGATCTTGATGTTGCCGTCGGTGCCGTTCTTGAAACCGACCGGGCAAGAAAGACCCGAGGCCAGCTCGCGGTGCACCTGGCTTTCGGTGGTGCGCGCGCCGATGGCGCCCCAG
>CAYXZX010000175.1:0-5202 GCA_964469455.1 uncultured Rhodocyclaceae bacterium
ATTCCTCGACGCGCGCGCCGATGAACTTCTTGCGCGGACGCTTGTTGTATTCCTCGATTTTGCGGGCGATCTGGCCTTCCAGCCGGGCGAGGTTCATGGCCGCCGATGCCAGGTCGACACCGGATGGCGTGGGGTTCGCCGGCGCCGGCACGTCCTCGCTACGCGTGACGCTGGCGACGGCCTTCTGGCCTTGCGGGCGCGTCATCATCTGCTGCTGCTCGGCTTCGAGCTGGGCGATGCGCTGGTGCGCCTCCCGGATATCGTTGCCTTCGCGCACCGTCGGCGAAACCGGCAGCGGCGTCTTGGCCCGGCGGTTGTCGTCGGTGTTGCCGCCGCCGTCCAGGTTGGCCTGCGCTTTCGCCTGCGCCTTGGTGGGCCGGGTCTTGGTCTTGGCGTTGACCAGAATGACGTCGAGCGCCTGTTCCGTCGCCTTGTTCAGTGCTTCGGGCAGCTTGAAGTGGATGGACAGGAGGATCGCGTGCAGGAACAGGGACAGGGCCACCGCGACCGTCAGGTTGCGTCGGTCCGGATCCAGTCGGTCGAGCGGGGGCGGCCAGGCCAGTGCAGGCATAGCCGCCGATTTTACTCTGGCGCGTCTTCCTCGACGGTGTCGCCCATGGCGTCGTCGGATGACTCGGCGGGCAGCACTTCGACGAACCTGGCACGGCATTCGGAATCGAGCAGGTCGATGCTGTCGATGGCCAGCTGCACGCGCATCCCACGATCGAGCGCGGGGAGGGACGGCACCTTCAGCACCAGCGGCAGATGCTCGAGCCTGACCAGGCTTTCGCGCAGCACGCGTGCCGCCACGGCTGACTCCTGCGCGTGGCGCAGCCAGCGCAGGCACCAGTAGTTCTCCATGCCGCGCTGGAAATCGGCGTAGGCCGCGTAGGTCAGCTCGAAGTCGCGCAAGGCCGCGAGAAGTTCTGCCGACTTGGCGGTGAAGGGTGGCGTCTCGCCACGCAGGTGGGCGATCAGCTGCCACTGGTTGACCAGGTCGACATGGCGGCGCAGCGGCGACGATGACCAGGCGTAGCAATCGACACCGAGCCCTTCGTGCGGCGCGGCGGCGGTGGTCATGCGCACCTTGCCGACCGTCTGGGCACGATAGAGCGCCGCCACCCTGGCATCGCGCAGCATGGCGCCCCAGGTGGCGTTGGCGACGATCATCAACTCGGCGACCAGCGTGTCGAGCGGCGAGCCACGGGGCCGCTCGTCGATGGCGACGACGCCGGGACCGTCCTCGCTCGCCGCGTTCCAGTCGACCACGAAGTTGTAGTCCTTGCGCTGCGGGCCGTTCCGCGACTGCCCGCGACCGGCTTCCAGCACGGTCGCCAGTTCCCAGAGCCGCCTCAGTTCGTTGGCGAAAGGAAAGTCGCCGAGGCCCGCCGCAAGCGTGGCCTCGTTGAACAGCGGTTCGATATCGTGGTGGCGCAGGTTGGCGACCACCGGCACCCGTTCCAGCCTGGTCTCGCGGCCGCGCAGCGACAGGTCGGCGGCGACGTCGAGATAAAGCGACACCGCGGGCACGGTCTTGCCTGCGCCAAGGGTGAAGCGCTCGACCACCGAGTCGGGCAGCATGGTGATCTTGCGGCCGGGCATGTACACCGTGGACAGCCGATGGCGGGCGACGCGGCCGAGGTCGCTGTCCGGGGCGATGCCGAGGCCCGGTGCCGCAATGTGAATGCCCACCTGCATGCCGCCGTCCGGCAGTTCCACGAGCGACAGGGCGTCGTCGATCTCGGTGGTGTGCGCGTCGTCGATCGAGAAGGCGCAGACCTCGGCGACCGGCAGGCCGCCGGGTTCGACCGGTTCGGCGCAGGGCGGGAATTCGGTGCCGGCGGGGAAGTACTCGAACAGAAAGCGGCCAAGGTGGTATTGATGGGTGTCCGCCAGCGCGCCACACCGCCGCAGCAGGCGCGGAACCGACAGCCCGGTGTCGGCGCAGGCGGCTTCCAGTGCCTTGGTTTCCGGCCGGTTGCGGTCCGGCTTGTAGAGCAGCTGAGGCAGGATGGCGGCACACTCCGCGGGCAGCGTGCCGGCCTTGAGTTCCTCGACCATGCGCTCGATGGCCAGCGCCTGCTGGCGCTTCTTCTCCTGCCCCGCCAGCGCGGCCTGCAGGATCTCCGGCGGCGCCTTGCGGAAGCGCCCCTTGCCTTTCCGGTGGAAGTACATCGGCGCCGAATGCAGGCGCAGCAGCAGGGCGGCGGCCTCGACGGCGGAGGGCTTGTGGCCGGCATACTCGGCGGCGAATTCCTCGAAGCCGAATTCCGCCTCCGGGCACATTTCCCATAGGAAATCGACGTCGATGTCCGCCGCGTCGCGCTCGGCCCGATCGAGCAATTCGCCCGGTGTCGGCGCGTCGAAGCGCAGCAGCACGTTGGCGGCCTTGACCTTGCTGCGCTTGCCCGAGGCCAGTTCGACCTGCAACGACGTGACGTTGTCGGCGAGCACGGCGCCCGCCTTGAAGGCGCCGTCTTCTTCGAACAGGACGTTCATTGGCAGAAGTCGACGATGTCGTCGAGGTAATCGTTCCAGCGCGTGAAGCTGTGGTCGCCACCCGCTAGGACGGTCTGGCGCGCGCCGGCATAGCGTGCGGCCGCATCGCGGTAGTCGAGCGTTTCGTCGCCGGCCTCAAGCAGCAGCCAATAGCGGTCGGGGCGCGCCAGCGCGGGCACCTCGAGGGCACGCAATTCCTCGACATGTGTCCAGGTGAACTCGAACGGCTCACCCGTGTAGATGAAGGCGTGCGGGCCGACAAATAGCTCCGGCGCCAGCCTGGCGACGACGGCCGGATTGACCAGCACGGCCTTGAGGCCATGACGCTCGGCCAGCCACGTGGCGTAATAGCCACCCAGCGAGGAACCGACCAGTGTCGGCGTCTCGCCACGGCTGACTTTCGTGACGATGATGTCCTCGGCCAGCGCGATGGCCTCCCTTGGTGACGCCGGCAGTTGCGGACAGGCGAAGCGGTCGCCAAAGCCGCGCCGATGCATCTGCGCATGCAGCGCCATCGACTTGACGGACTGCGGACCGCTGGTGAAGCCGTGCAGGTAGAGAATCGAGGGCGTCATGGCGTGGTCCAGTCGACCAGCCCCCATTGCCAGGTGGCGATGACGACGATGCCGAAGGCGATGCGATACCAGGCGAAAAGGGTGAAGTCGTGCGTCGAAATGAAGCGCAACAGCCACCGCACGCAGAGGAATGCCGACACGAAGGACGCGATGAAGCCGACCACCCAGATGCCGAGGTCGTCGAACGTGAGCAGCGCCCGTTCCTTGTAGAGCTGGTAGGCCGTGGCGACCAGCAATGTCGGGATGGCCAGGAAGAACGAGAACTCCGTCGCCGCCTTGCGCGAAAGCCCCAGCAGCAGGCCGCCGATGATGGTGGCGCCCGAGCGCGACGTGCCAGGTATCAGCGCCAGCGCCTGGCACAGGCCAAGCTTGAAGGCGTCGATCAAGTCGAGTTCGTCCACGTTCTCGACGCGGATGCGATGCTCGCGCTTTTCCGCCCAGAGGATGATGAAGGCGCCGACGATGAAGGCGATGGCCACCGGCACCGGCTGGAACAGATGCGCCTTGATGACCTTTCCGAACAGGAGACCGAGAATGGCGAGCGGCAGGAAGGCGACGAACAGGTTGAGCACGAGGCGCTGCGCTGCCGCGTCGCGGGCGAGGCCGCCAAGCACGCTGGCGATTTTCGTCCGGTATTCCCAGCAGACGGCGAGAATGGCGCCGGACTGGATGACGATCTCGAACAGCTTGCCTCGCTCGTCGTTGAATTTCAGCAGGTCGCCGGCGAGGATCAGGTGACCGGTGCTCGATACGGGCAGGAATTCCGTCAAGCCCTCGACAATGCCGAGAATCAGCGCGTGCAGCAGCGGGGTGAAATCCATTCAGGGTCGGCGCGTGTCAAGGGGGCGCGAGTCTAGCATGCCGACCCGCGGCCCTTGGCTCGCCGCGGTCGCGTGTTCGAGTTCGGCCAGCCAGGCCAGCGCCTGCTCGCGCGTCTCGCCGCACATGTCGGCAGATGGCCGCAGCCCCGCGCAGCAGGCGGGCCGCTCGGGCCGGCCGAATACCGCGCAGCGAAAGTCAGCCGTCAGATGACGGCAAGCCTCGCCGGCGGGCTTGGCCAGGCTGCTGATCGACGGCGCGATGCAGCAGGCGCCGCAACCAGGCCGGCATTCCATCAACGGCCGAAATAGGCTGTGAAGCTGGCCGAGGCCAGCCGATTGGCATTGATGGTGAAGCCGACCATGGCCGCCGGCGCGTCGGCTTCGAGGCCCATGTGGTCGATGCCGAGGGCATGGACGGTGAACACGTAGCGGTGAGGCTTGTCGCCGGGCGGCGGGCAAGGACCGCCCCAACCCGGCACGCCGAAGTCGGTGCGGCTCTGGATGGCGCCCTTGGGCAATCGATGAGCGGCGGGATCGCCGACTCCCTGGGCCAGGCCGGCGGCGTCGGCGGGCAGATTGAACACCACCCAATGCCACCAGCCGCTGCCGGTCGGCGCGTCGGGATCGTAGACAGTGACGGCGAAGCTTTTCGTGCCTGCCGGCGCGCCCTGCCAGCGCAGCTCCGGCGAAACGTTGTCGCCGGTGCAGCCGAAGCTGTTGAAGACGAAGCGCGGCGCGATCGTCGCGCCGGCGGCGATGTCGGGGCTGGTCAGGACGAAGGATGAAGTGTTCATGGCGGCCTCCGCGGAAATGGCGATGGGGGCCATTCTATGCCCGGGGCGCCACGGCTTACATCTGGAAACAATTGGCCACTGCGGTGCGTCGGCCACCAGCGCCCTCTGGCACGTTAAGGGGGCGTGATCAACCAGTGGAGCAACATCATGTCGCGACTCGCGAAATTCCTTGTGTCACTGATGCTCGTGGCCGGCCTGGCCGGGTGTTGCTGGTGGCCGCCCTATCACGACCACGGCGGCCGCCACTGGGACGGCGGGCGTGGCGGCTACCTTTATGGCGGTCCCGGCCACGGGGGGTACAGGCACTAGCGATTAGCCTTTCCGATAGATTTCCCCGCCCTGCTTGACGAACTCGACGGCTTTTTCCTTCATGCCTTCCGCCAGCGCATCGTTTTCCGAGAGGTGATGGCTGGCGGCGAAGTCGCGCACGTCCTGGCTGATCTTCATCGAACAGAAGTGCGGCCCGCACATGGAGCAGAAATGCGCGAGCTTGGCGCCCTGCTGCGGCAGGGT
>CAYXZX010000176.1:0-5184 GCA_964469455.1 uncultured Rhodocyclaceae bacterium
GATTTAAGTTTCCTTCAAAGCCTTTTTTCTGTGTCCCTCTTTGCCTGCATACGGACAGCAGTTTCAGTATTTCTATTTCTCCTTTTAGTCTTTTCGTACTTCCTTTCATATTGGAGATTTTGTCTCATTTTAGATTTGTCAGTTATTTTTTTCATTTAGATAGTTTATTACTAGATGATTTACTTTTACTTTTTTTTCTCATTTTTGCAATAGATATTTTTTCCCTTTGCTTACTTGTCATAGCATTTCTCTTTTTTCATAGAGCAGTGAGGTTTCACTTCTTATCTAATATCTTTGCTTTTTTTAATGTCGTAGTTATTATAGCATAAGCCTCTGCTTTTGTTTTTCAAGTTTTCATAACCTTTTTAACTCCTGAGTCAACGATTTTCGGCATTATATTTATATTAAATAATAGATAATATCTTATTCTCAGTATCTGCTCTTTTGTGTTTTACTGATGCCTCTATTCAAAGACTTATTGCATAATCAACTAATTCTTTCTCAGACATATTTGATAGCTTTTTAGCTTCTGATTTCTTATTCATTTCTTTTTGAACAAGATCCTCCCATTTTTTATATACAGAAGCAATCTTTTCTGTATCAATAACCTCTCATTGATTACTAACAAGATCGAGATACTCTTGACTTACCCAAGAGTCTCAATGTTTAAGAGAGCTTATATCTTTTACTGTTTTAATAACTATCATTTTTTATAATTTTTAAGTTAAATTAGTTCAATGTATATGTAGCCTCTATTCTAAGATTGCTAATATTTACTACTGCTCAAGGTGCTATTGAAGCATTATAAAAGTATGTAGTAGTACTTCAAGCCCGGTTAGGACAAGACTGTCCAGCCTCCATAGTATTTGCTCAAGGGTATCAAGCCATCGCACTTAGTCTATATATATTTTTTACCTCAATACTTGGTGTATTATATCAAGCAACATTACTTATAACACAAGTTCTCCATCAAGCTACATTTGGTATAGTGGCAGTTCATTGTCGGAAATAAGTTATAGTTTCTTCTGTACTTCTTAGATATGTCATAGCTAATGGTGTAGCAGGAGCAGGAGTTGTAAATCAAGAGAATGTTATTGTAGGAGCTGTAGCAAGAGGAGATATTTTAGTTATAGGATGTATATGATCTCGTGCTGCAAATATAGAAGTATTTATATTTCATAAACTTCAAGTCCTTGTATCATTAACTCCATCTGCAAGATAGTTAGTTTGACTAGCTCTTGTTGCTAATACTCTTACATGTGTATTAGTAGAAGCATCATATATTACTTCATAATCTGCATTAGGGTCTACTAAGTTTCTTGTCATAGTAGTTAGTTCATTGATAGGTCTTTGTGCTGTTTGTTGTCCGTCTAAATCTACTGTACCATTTGCAAGGTCTGTAAACACTGGACTAGCTCATCACATCAAATCTCAATTTTGGCTCATTGTTTTTGAGTAAAGAAAAATAAATTATGTAGTCCAATTAATGTTTATTTCATTTGGTGTTGCTACTGGACCAACTGCACCTGCTGTGTATGCAAAAACAATTCTACCTGCTGTGTATGTACCCTCGTTTGTATAGTCATCTCTTTTAAGAATATTTGAGAATGTTCAACCTCTTGGGATATTTACTCTATGGAATGTTGCATTGTTTGTTGTTGTATATTCAAAAGCAATGGTAACATTATATTGATTGTAAACAGTAACATCTCTTGCTCCTGCAAATGTGGGGTTTGTATTTATTGTAGCTCATAGTGCCTGAGCTCAAATAATTCTATTTTGACTAGAATTTTCTGTAAGAACTAATGCAGTTGCAACAACCTCATATACTGGCTGTCAGTTAGACAATACTAATTCTTCTATTGTTTGTTCTTGTGGAGTTTTGCAATCAGCATAGAATAGATTACCAGCACCTATTGTGGTAGTAGCTCATGTATCAGTTTGATATGTAATAGTATTAGTAGTAGTATTTATTCTTTGTATAAGATTTCTAATATATCTATATGCAAAAGCAGATGAGGTTGATAGTCATGTTGATACTACTGCATTAGTAGCTTGATTGTATGTATATCATAAAGTAGCCAACTGAAATATATCTCAATCAAGAGTGCTAACATATAATCTAGCTTGATAAGTACCACTAGCTAAACTAACATTTGGTATATGAGTTTGTGCTCATCATAATCAAGGAGAACCAATAAAGTATTCTCAATCACCCCAATCAACAATTACTTTATCTACATAAGCAACAGCTGGTGTAGTATATAAAGTTGATACTGGATTAGTAAAGTTTAATGTAGTTCATAGTGTTACACTCAAAGGTGTTGCAGTGGCAGTAAGACTAAGAACTTGTGACTCACAACCAACAATAAATTCTACATCAGCTCAGGCAACAGAACAATATCATTCAGTTATAGTACCGACAGGTGCTGTAAGAGATATTGCACCATTAGCTCATTGTTTATAAATCTTTACAGGAGCACTTTCTAATCAAGTAGTATTGTCTACTGTACTCGTTTCTGCAACATACCGAGTTGTAGTTCAATTAACACAAATAGGAAGCCGATTTGTTTTTAATAAATCTATCTCATTTTGTAGGTTACATACCTCAACTAATTGTTTATGACTCATTTTATTTTATAATAGTTAAATGATAGTTTTCATTATACTCGTTACAGTCTATTCTTATATTATGATAACTTGCTATATTTCTTATAATATTAATATATACTCTTGCATTCTTAACTCACATATCTAAGTCGCTATCTATCTCCCAATCTCATTTTGCATAGCTACCATATAATCATATAGGTCATCAGCAAGTAGAGTAGATAGATTTCAATACAAATTGAATATTATCAGGGAGGTCTTCCAATACTTTAGGTTGACCTCTCTGTATTCTATTCATCTTTGCGGGATCTATTTTACTACTCATTATATTATTGTAACATTGTTATTTGCTACTACTCATCGTCAGTTAGTCCATTCTCGTCATCAAGCATCAAGAGCTGGATTATTAAAATCTCATGTAGTATTAATACTATCCATAATGACAGCAACTGAAGGATTATAATAGATACATTGCTTAATATCAGGATTTCGTATAATGCCTCAAGCGTGATTATCTATACCATGTCTTAGTGTAATACCAAATCCAGTAGCATCATTATATTCTACTTGATATCAAGCCCATCAAAATACAGGGTTAGTTCATATAAATTCTACTCATAAGCTAGCAGTAAGTACTGACATATCAGCTAAGAATTGTAGATATGTAGCACTACTAGGATCTACTGCATAAGGTCATAGTACAGTTGTTGATAACAATGTATTACTAGCATCAAACACTTTGACTTCGTAGTAGTGATTTCTAGGAGCTCATACTGGTCATCGTCCAGCATATATACTATCGTATTGCCCATCATCAAGCCATGTCCTAAGTTGAGCAGTAAATGCACCATAACTATCACTTCTTCTGTTAGCTATGGGCGAAACTACTATTTCTCAACAAATACTACTACAAGTACAACAAGTTTCTACTACTGTTCAAGTTACTGGATTTCAAAATACATCTTCATAACCAACGATTGTCATAGCTCAGGTAGTTGTATCTCTTGTGTATAATCTAATAAGCTGATAGCTTGAAGTAGAACCATCTACAAATCAACAAACTTCTCTTTCTCTTATTTCTAATACTACTGGCTCTTTGCAAGGTTCGTGTAACACATCTGCTTCAACAAATGCTGGATATATATCTTTAACAGGTACAAGATTTCCCGTACCATCTTCAATAACATATCTATATGTTTCTTCACCAGTGCAAGAGTCTTTTTCTTTAATTTCTTGAATTGGAGTACAGCCTCAATTTCAACCTCATAAAAGAATATTACTATTAGCCGCTATATTAGTTACATCTGCTTTTTGGTCATAACCATTATGGGCATCTGATGTGCCATAATATATATGTAAATATGTTGGATCTCATAATACAGCTACTGCCGCTGGCGATAAGAACCAAATTGGCTCATTATCTGTGTTAACTGCATATACAGCATCTCATACAGATAATCACATTTGTACTAAAACGTTATCAGTCATTGCTTGTACTGTTGCAACATCTGTGAATAATACTCAGTTCTGTGGATTAGAAAAATATTCAGTTAATTGTGGTCAGATTGGAGTCAATGGATTTCCAGACTGTATAGGATATATAAGATGTATATATGTATTAGTTGCATCATTAGCTCATCCATAAGTAGCTGCAACTGTTGTAGACATCTCATAAGCTACTGAGTTTGCAGGAACTCAGGGAGTTGCAATCCGCTTAATATGTGTTGCAAATATTTCTTTCTTACAAACAATATCTTTTGCCTGATAATCTGCATTATCTTCTAATTCATCTATGATGATAGGAGTTGCTATTTCAAAATCACCAACAAGTGTATAAGCACCTCCATTTGCATCATATGGAGTTCCAACTAATGTAGTACCACAATAATCTTGAAATGCTTTTGCGACTAATACTTTATATGTTCTAGCAACCACATGTGGATTAGTTCCTGAGTAAGTGATTATACCCGATACAATAGTAACTTCTTTTGCATAGAGTAATAATTTATTACCACTTAAAGTTACAGCATATCATTTAATTTCATATTCTCAATCGGTATTATATGAATGACTTGGGCTTGGTCAAACATCATTGTATCCATCTCCAAAGTCAGTTCGGTATCATACAATAGTATCATTAGCAAGTATTACTCCTGCATAAGATACAGCAACATTTGTTGGGGCTGTATAAGTGAAAGCAACTGTTCATCCAAATACTGCTGTAAGAACATCACTAATTACTTCTGTATGTTTATTTTCTTGGTTTAATAAGTATGTAGCTGTTATGCTATCTACTAATTTATCGTCTAGTGTTCAAGCACAATTAGGTACTTGTACTATTTTTGAAATAGCACAAGCTCATGGTGTTTGAGACCCACTAGGGACAACAATCGCATTAGCAACTGGATTAAACCAGAATGCTACATTAGCACTAGCTGCTCAGTCCGTTTCAACATCATAGAAAGGAACTATATTAATACCACCATCACATCGTACTTCTCATTCTTCTACTTGATTAGCAGTAGCACAAGGAATAACAGTGTATCCAGTAGCAACAGAACCATCTAAGTTATT
>CAYXZX010000177.1:0-5165 GCA_964469455.1 uncultured Rhodocyclaceae bacterium
GAGTCTTGCCACTGAGAGGCCAGGTTGCTCGGGTCGATCCACATCCCGGCCTCGGTGCCGGTGGGCCATAGGGCGAGGGGGGACCATGCCTGACCCGTCGCGTTCACGCACAATGCCGCAATCGTCCCGAGGGTGAACGGGATGCCGTTGCGGAGAGCGACCCCGTAGCTCATCGGATGTTCACCGGCTTCGCATAGACGGTGCCACCGGCACTGACTTGGATCGCACTGACGCGCCACAGACCGCCTGTGCCTTCGGGCACCTTGAACGGGATCGGACTGTTCGCCGGGATCGGGGTGGACGAGGTTGTCGCCGTCACGCCTTCACCGACCGCGACGTAACACGCCTGATCCGACCAGACCACGACACCTTGGGGACCGGCGTTCCACGTTCCCGTACTGCCAGCGGTGCCGGTATAGGCGACCGACTTGGCGGGGAACAGGGTGTCATTGAGGGGGTTCAGCAGTTCCATATCAGGCTCCTGGGGTCATTTGCGGGGGTTGCGAGGGCATCGGTGCCTCCATAGGCTCTTGAGGCTCCATAGGCTCATTTTGAGGCATTCCGGGGGCTTGTGGGGGCATTTCACCCTCCATCTCCTGCTCCATCTCGTCCTGAGCGCCCCGAAGATCGCCAGAATTGATCATGGCGTGGATGGTCCCGATCACGATGTCCTGCATCTGTTCAGGGGTCATACCCGCCTGAACAGCAGAAATTCGCTTCGTTTCGGCGTCGAACGCTTTGATCTTCGCCTCAAACTCCTGAATCTCAAGGTCACGGTTCTCGAACGACTTCTGGACGTTCTGGAGCATCTGGTGCATCTGCTCCATTTCCTGTCCCATCGCCTGCATCTGTTGCCGTGCAGCCTGCATTTCAGGCGACTCGTCCTCGTCACCGAGCAGTTTGGGGTCAATGGTCTTGGCGAACCGCTTCGCCATCTCCTGAGCACCCGGCCAATCCATGTTCTTGATGAACAGATCACCAGCAACAGCCCATAGCTCGGGGTTGCCCTGAAGCAGCTCGGTCATCGCGTTCAGCGACTCCTGCCGTTTGGTCATGTAGCTCGGACCCGTGGTGACGCACACATCGTATTTGCCGACCCCGAGGTTGTAGACCTTCTGGATCACGATGCCCTGCTCGTTCACGATCTTCTTGACAGGCTCAGGCTGTCCCGGATTCACCCGAGCCATGTCCGAAGTGCCGTCTTCACCAATGATCCTAGCGATGCGTTCGGTGTCGTAAATCTTCGGGATCAGATCGACCAGTTGCCGGGTGACGCAGCGCACCGCACGGGCAAGGTTATCGACGTAATGGTACGTCCCGGTGTCGGACTGACGCTCACGGGCGAGGATCGCCTTGCCGCTGCGCTCGTTGGATGTGGCTCCAAGGCTGCTGTCATACTGCCCGGTGGCACCCTTGATGTCATCGGACGCGCCCATTTTGGCCTGAATCAGGCCTGTCTGAGCCATCGGGGGTTGTGACCGCTGGGGAAGTGGAAGAACAGCCCCTTGACCGTCCGTAACGTCCGGGTTGACCTCCAGATAGGGCCAGTTGGTCGTGTTGGCGGTCTTCCACTGCGTCTCGTAGCCTTCGAACTGCCCACCATACCCGACAAACGGGGCCTTGGGGGCCAGCGCCAGCATCTCAGCCTCCTGCGATGTCCAGTAGTTGTACATTCGCTGGGCATCTTTGGCGTTGCGAACGATGCCGGAGAGGTAGAGCCGACCGTCCACCTCGAACTCGTTGCCCACAACCCGCACCACGGGGATGTGCGCCCCCGCCCAATCGTTGCGTTCAAGTACCTCAAACCCATTGATCTTGCAGTATTTGACCTGCTTGATGTCAACCTCACGGGTACGGATGGGTTTCATGCCCATCGCCACCATCTGACGGTCTTCGGGAGAGCCTGACAGTGCGCTGACGTTGCCGTAGTACAGGTTCAGGGTTTTCCGGGTGTGTTCGATGTAGTAATAGTCCGCGATACGAACCGTGTTCTCGTTGATCCACTGCGAAACGGTCTGATCACCGACACCCAGCGACTCAATGGATGAAATGGGCTGCGCGTTGGGGAACTGCCTCTCGTATTCCTCCTTGGAAATGTCTTCCGTGATGAAGCACCACTGAGCGTCCGACCCGCACGGGTCCTGGATCATGGGGTCCATGTACACGCCGAACGAGTTCCGTACCCGTCCGATCTTGATGTCCTGATCAAACGATGTGGGGTCTGTGTACTCGGTCAGGATTCGGATGTAACCCTCACCATACGCCACCTGATTCTCACAAGCTGTGTCATAGGCCACATCGGCATCGCTGATGTACTCGATGTGACGCACGATACCATCGTAAATCTCAGCGACTTCAACATCACCCTTGTCATCGGCTGGGATCACCTTGCCGCTGGGGCGATTCTGACGCTGATCGTTGGTGATCTGACGAACGTGCTGGGGTAGCTTGTTGATGGTCAGTGTCGGTCGGGCGTTGATGCTCTGCCCCTGGACCGAGCCACGGGTGGCCAGCACATCGGCGGGCCATTGCCAGTGGTTCGATGGTGATCCAGCGTAGAACCGAAGGTCTTCTAGCTCATCCTCACGGGTTTCGGACCATGCGGCAATCGCCATCGTCATTCGGTGACGGGCCGCTGCCAGTAAGTCCTTGTCTTTCTCAGCCATCAGTGACCCATCCATGAAGAGGCAATCGCCGGACCCCGATGGCCTGCATAGACCTTGGGACGGGGGCTATCGGGCGCAGTATAGTCCTTTCTGGCGACAGGGAAAGCAAAAGTTACAGCAATCGCGTCCCCGATGTCGGGGCTGGGCAACCCTCGGGCCTTCATGTCCTTCTTCGACTCCAACTGGATCGCCCCGCTGGATGTGAACATCACCCGGACCCCCGTCAGGTCGGCCATCAGACGCTTGTTTTCCTCAATCGATGCGGTTTTGAGCCAGTCGCGCATGGCGCACCACATTTCAGCGCGCTTGTTCAGGTGCGCCTTCGGGTTCTTCGGTTTCCACCCGAAGTTCACCCCCCGGACCTTGTACCGCTGCTCGATCAGCCTGTCATAGATGCCAGCGCCCACCCCACCCTCGTCGATACAGGTCATGTGGGGCTTGTAACGCTCGATGGCGTCGATGATGTTCCCCACGGACGCCATCGTATCGTCCCCTGAGTGCCGCTCGATGGCAACGATGTCACGCCCCTGACGTACCACGATCACCGTGCTGTCCGAGCCGCTGCGTGCAGGGTCGATGCCCATGATGATGGGTGCTGATGGGTCGTTGTGTGCCTTGCGTGCGAACGCCTGAGCGACCAGCGCGGGGGAGATGAAGCTACCCTCATCGTCCAGCGGGAACTGCCCGTAGACCTCGACACGGGCCTGATACGAGTCCTCACCGAACTCCGCGATGATCTGGTTGTACATCGCCTTGTCGGTGCCCTCGACGGTCCTTGCGTCGATGTTGTCGGTGATCCAGAAGTCCCGCTTCTTGCCGAAGCACTCGAAAAAGTACCCGCTGTTGCGTCGCGGGTTGCTGAACGCGAACCAGAAGCGGTTCGGCGTGTTCTCCGTGAAGAACCCCCCGGCAACCGACCAGATGCCATCCGGGATGCTCGCCGCCTCATCGAATATGACGCACATCCCAAGCATGTTGTGCGGCCCCGCGTACCCGTCTGGGTTCTCAGCGGACCACAGCTTGCCCTCTGCCGCCCAATACCGCGTGCCGATCCGCAGGTCACGCTCGACCAACTCGGTCAACCATGCTGCCGGTACCAGCTTGGTGGCAGACGGCTCCCACCAGTGGGAGTTCTGCGCCATCGTGGTCCACTTCATCAACTCGGCCCATGTGACCGACCGAAGCTGGTTCTCGCTGTTGGCACTGACAATCACGCTGGAGCCGATGCGGGTGGACAGCATCCACAGGATGATCCACGCCACCAGCGCGCTCTTGCCGATGCCGCGCCCCGAGGCTATGGCCAGCCTCATGGCGTTGAAGTCCACCTTGCCGTGGTTCGATGCCACGTGCCGTCCGATCTGGACCAGCACCGCCTGCTGCCACTCACGCGGTCCGGTGAAGTGCTCCAGCGGGGTGCCCTGAACACCCCAAGGGAACACGGACATGACAAACACGAGGGGGTTGTCATGGTACAGGGGTGATGTGATCTGCTCCAGCAGCTCCTGCTCCTGCTGCGGGGTCGATACCAGCGATTTGGCCATTACAGGTTGTCCTCGTTGTCGCTATCGGTGAGGGTGTCGGGGTCAGGGTCGGTCAGTTGGTACGGGTTGCTCGCCTTGATCGTGACATCGGTGGGTGGCAGAAGGTTGTTGATCCGCTCCACCATCGCAAGCCCAATCTTCTCACGGTCCTTCATCAACCCGACCAGCGAGATGCTCTGGTGTCCGCTCACATCCACCTTGGTCGTGGTCGTGAACCTGTCGCGGGCATTGAACCCCATCATGAGCTTGCGTGCGTCCACCCTGAGCTTGGATCGCGCAACGTCCTCCATCGGGTCATCCCTGCCATCGGCTATCTGGATGAGGTCGTTGCTGACCAGTTCCATCGCGACAGTGTTGGCACGAAGGTATGTCTCGTATCGTTTCGGGTCATCCATGATCCATTGCATGAACTTGCCGGGTCGGATGTTGCGATGGTCATTCTGAAGAAACTTGTTGATGCTCACGCCATCGATGAGTGCTTCCATCGCAGGCTCGAACAGCTTCTCGAACGTGTCCAGCATGTCCTGCTTGCGGAGCCTGTTCTGCTCCAGCAAGGATGGAGGTTTTGAGGATGAGGGTGGAGACAGGGACAGGGACAGGGACGGGTCAGGCTCCAGGGCTTGCAGCCATGCTGGAATTGAAGTGGCAGTCTGCTGGGTCATACCACGATATTACACGGGTCTAGGTGTTTATGGGGATGGTGGGGAGGGGTGAGCGTAGTTTCATGTTGCTACATGTCTGAAAACCAGATTCTGAAAAATTATTTTTGGTGATGTCAGGAACTTGTTGCGTAGTTTCGTGTTACGGTGGGTGTAACTCTGAAACTTGCAAAATTTTCCTGTGGGTCCTTCCAGCCTCAACACCGACGAGCCAAGGCCCTGCATACCCCATCCCCCCCCCCCCTGAAGTAATCGCTAACTTCGATCCTAGGTTAGTGGGCACTCGCTTACCTTGATGT
>CAYXZX010000178.1:0-5115 GCA_964469455.1 uncultured Rhodocyclaceae bacterium
GCCAATGATATTGCGGACTACCCGTGAGAAAGTAGGTCAGCGCCAGACTATCCCCACAAACACAAAGCCCGTCAGGAAATCCTGGCGGGCTTTGTCATTTCCGTCGTGCCTGGCGAAAAGAGCCTAGGTCAGTACCAAATTGTCGCGGTGAATCAGTTCGTCGTCGTTGATGTAGCCGAGCAGAGCTTCGATATCGGCCGTGGGATGACCTGCAATGCGACGGGTCTCGGAACTGGAGTAGTTGATCAGCCCACGAGCGACCTCGGTACCTTGGCTTGTTCGGCAGGCAACTGCCGCGCCCCGTTCAAATTCGCCTTCTACATTCTTGACGCCCACTGCCAAGAGGCTGCTACCTGCCTTGAGTGCATTGACGGCACCGGCATCGAGGATCAAGCTGCCCGCAAGCTGAAGATGATCGGCCAGCCATTGCTTGCGCGCTGTTAGCGGCGACTGCGTGGCATAAAGCAGTGTGCCGATCGGCTCGCCTGCCGTGGCGCGTATCAAGGAATCACGCTCGCGTCCACTGACGATCAGCGTGTGTGCGCCACTGCGGGCGGCGCGCTGCGCTGCGCGGATCTTGGTGATCATGCCGCCCTTGCTGATGCCGCTGCCGGCACCACCCGCCATTGCTTCGTAGCGCCGGTCGTCCGCGCTCCCTTCCGAAATCAGCGTGGCCGAAGGCTCGTTGCGCGGATCCGCCGTATACAGACCCTGTTGATCGGTGAGAATGACCAGAGCATCCGCCTCGACCAAGTTTGCCACCAGCGCTCCCAGCGTATCGTTGTCGCCGAACTTGATTTCATCCGTAACCACGGTGTCGTTCTCGTTGATGATGGGGACGACGCCATAGGAAAGCAGCGCCTGCAGGGTCGAACGCGCATTGAGATAACGATTGCGGTCGGCGAGGTCTTCGTGGGTCAGGAGTATCTGCGCGGCTTTGAGCTTGAATTCGGCGAACGTGGTCTCATACGCCTGCGCGAGGCCCATCTGACCAACGGCAGCGGCCGCCTGCAGGTCGTGCATCGCATGCGGTCGCTGCGACCAGCCAAGCCGCTGCATCCCCGCGGCAATCGCCCCCGAAGACACCAGGAGCACCTCACGCCCTTGTTCCCGCAACTCGGAAATCTGCCGCACGCAGTCGGCAATGAAGTCTCTTGCCAGCCCCGCGCCGTTATTGGTGACCAGCGCGCTGCCGACCTTGACTACCAGACGCTTACTCTGCGCGATCCACGTTCTCATGAGACTGCAGTTCCCTTTGTTGCTCAAGGTACTCCATGACGGCAAAGACGAGGTCTCGGCAGCCGTCGCCACCAATCGCCGAAATGACGAAATGGCGGACGTCCCTGCCGTAGGCCTTCACCAAGGCGGCCACGCGTGCCTTGCGCTCGTCTTCCGGGACCAGGTCGATCTTGTTGATTACCAACCAGCGTGGCTTTTCGTACAACGCCTCGTCGTACTTGCGCAACTCTTTGACGATGGCCTTGGCTTCGTGGACCGGGTCGACATTGGGGTCGAACGGTGCGATGTCGACGAGATGCAGCAACAGCCGGGTGCGCTGCAAGTGACGCAGGAACTGATGGCCAAGGCCCGCGCCCTCGGCTGCTCCTTCTATAAGGCCCGGGATATCGGCAATAACGAAGCTTCGATCTTGATCGACGCGAACCACGCCCAGGTTCGGATGTAGCGTGGTGAATGGATAGTCGGCCACCTTCGGCTTGGCCGCAGAGACCGAGCGGATGAATGTGGACTTACCGGCATTCGGCATGCCAAGCAGACCGATATCCGCAAGCACCTTGAGCTCTAGCCGCAAGTCGCGCCGTTCGCCTTCACCTCCCGGGGTGCATTGGCGCGGCGCGCGATTGGTGCTCGACTTGAAGTGCAGATTGCCCAACCCGCCGTGGCCGCCCTTGGCGATCAGCGCCCGCTTGCCATCGACGTCGAGGTCGCAGACCGCTTCACCGGTCCCCATGTCGGTGAATACGGTGCCGACCGGGACGCGGAGTTCCATGTCGTCCCCCGCCTTGCCATAGCAGTCGGCACCGCGACCGTTCTCACCACGCTGTGCGCGGAATATCCGCGTGTATCGGTAATCGATCAGCGTGTTGAGATTGCGGTCGGCGACAGCCCAGATACTGCCGCCCCGACCACCGTCGCCGCCATCGGGTCCACCACGCGGAATGAACTTCTCGCGCCGGAACGAAGCAACACCATTACCGCCATCACCGGCAATGACCTCGATCTTCGCTTCGTCAAAAAACTTCATCGGTATTCCAGAAAAGAAAAAGCCCTATCGCATCGATAGGGCTTTCGGCTGCCAGCGCGATGCCCTGGTCAGGCGGCCGCCGGAACAATCTTGACGGTCTTGCGCCGCTCTGCGCCCTTGGTGACGAACTCGACCTTGCCATCCACTTTCGCGAACAGCGTGTGATCCTTGCCGACGCCAACGTTATCGCCAGGATGGAACTGAGTGCCGCGCTGACGGACGATAATGCTGCCTGCCGAAACCAACTGACCGCCGTAGCGCTTTACGCCCAGGCGCTTCGATTCCGAGTCGCGGCCGTTACGGGAACTGCCGCCTGCCTTCTTGTGTGCCATGGTGGATAACTCCTGCCTTTGCCCCGATTAAGCCGAAATGCCGGCTATTTCGAGCTCGGTATAGTTCTGCCGATGCCCCTGGTTCTTACGGTAGTGCTTGCGCCGGCGCATCTTGAAAATGTTGACCTTGTCGTGCCGACCGTGCGCAACCACCTTGGCCGTGACTTTGGCGCCGGCCACGAGCGGCGCGCCGATTTTCACCGACTCGCCTTCGCCGACCATGAGTACCTGGTCAAGAGTGATTTCCGCGCCCACGTCCGCCGGTATCTGTTCTACTTTGATCTTTTCGCCGGCAACGACTCGATACTGCTTGCCGCCGGTTTTTACGACCGCGTACATGATGGACTCCGATAACAACGTTGAAGAACCGCGCATTATAGTGAGCGAATGCATCCGGGTCAAAGGCTATGTCGGGGCGCATTGACGGGGCGCAGTCAGACGCCTACCATCGCGCCTTTTCTTGTCCCTCCGGGCGCGCTAGGAACTGAACAACGTGGATCTACCGGTCATCTACTCCCTCATCGCCGATGACATGAAAGCGGTTGACGCGGTCATACGCGCGCGACTGCATTCCGATGTCGTGTTGGTGCGACAGGTGGCCGAGTACATCGTCGCCGGCGGGGGCAAGCGCATGCGACCGGCACTCGTGCTCTTGGCTGCCGGAGCTCTTGGTTATCAGGGGCGACATCATCACGAACTTGCGGCTGTCGTCGAGTTCATTCACACCGCGACCCTGCTTCATGACGACGTCGTCGACGAATCGGACCTGCGCCGCGGTCGTGATACGGCCAATGCACTTTTCGGCAATGCCGCCAGCGTTCTGGTGGGCGACTTTCTCTATTCGCGAGCCTTTCAGATGATGGTCGGCGTGGGCAGCATGCGAGTAATGGAAGTCTTGGCGGATGCGACCAACGTGATCGCCGAGGGCGAAGTGATGCAATTGATGAACTGTCACAACGCGGATATCGGCATCGACGAGTATCTACAGGTCATTCGCTACAAGACGGCGAAGCTTTTCCAGGCTGCTGCAAGACTAGGTGGAATCCTGGGCGACGCTGGTCCCGATCTGGAGGAGGGGCTGGCGCGCTACGGCATGCACGTGGGAACTGCATTCCAACTCATCGACGACGTGCTTGACTACTCTGGTGAGGAAGCGGAAACCGGCAAGCATCTCGGCGACGATCTCGCCGAAGGTAAGCCGACCTTGCCATTGATTCACGTGCTCAAGCACGGCTCGCGGGAACAAGCAGCGTGCGTGCGCAAGGCGATCGAAGAAGGCGGTCACGATTCATTCGCCGAGGTTCTGGCGGCCGTCAAGGCTACGGGCGCTTTGGACGCGGCACGCGAGCACGCTCGCGCGGAGGCGATGATCGCGATCGACGCGATTGCGCAACTACCGCCTTCTATTTACAAGAATGCTCTGATAGAATTATCGACCTTTTCGGTAACCCGCAAGTCTTGATTGGTTGCGGGCGCCAATAGTCGGGGTGTAGCTCAGCCTGGTAGAGTACTGCGTTCGGGACGCAGGAGTCGGAGGTTCGAATCCTCTCACCCCGACCAAGCATATTCGGGACAAATCCGAGTCCTGATCGTTTTCAATGTGGCTCATCGGTTGGCGCAGGCGCTCGATCTGGCGCTGCGCAATAACTCATTGTCATTGGCGATTCTGCTCGAATACTGACAGCAGCGCTTCCCTCAGCCATAGAATGTCCGGGTCCATCTCGGCCGATTCATGCCAGTAGAGGCAGATGTTCATCGCTTCGGGAGTATGGAGGTCGGCGGGGAGCTTCATCAGGTGATTGTCAGGAAAGCTCTCCCGCATTCGTGAAAGGGTCGATCGGGTTGCGGTCAGCAGCAAGTCAGTGCTCTCGACCGTCTTGCAGGCAGTCCAATAATCCTGGCAGCGCAAAGCGATCTTGCGCTCCAGACCGAGGCGTTGGAACTCCATGTCAACGAGGTTTGCGTCTCGTTCATATGGTGCGACGACTACGTGGTACTGGCCGAGGTAAGTCTCAAGATCCATTTCGCGCTCCGCAAGTGGGTGATTCTTCCGGGCCATGATTCCCAGCGCCTCCCGACTTAGCAAGGCACTGCGAACCTGGCTGGAATGGGGAAACTCGAACTGGATCGCGACATCGATCTTACCCGACGCCAAACTTGATTCGAGCTTCCCGAACGCGTAATGCGATATCGAGATTTCGTAGGGCGCGGTCTTGTCCATCCGCATCATGAGTTGGGGCAGAAAGGACACTCCATACGTGGATAGCAGCAATCCGATATTGAGGCGGCGACGCGCCTTGTCCTGGCCTGCCGGGTAGACCTGATTGATGGAGCGCTCCAGTAGCCCCAAAGCGGACTGCACCGGTCCGATAAGGTGCCTCGCCATGTTGGTCGGAGCTATCACATTCCCTCGACGCTCAAACAACGGATCGTCGAAAAGTTCACGCAATCTCGATAGTGCGTGAGAAAGTCCTGCAAAACGGAGTTGATCCGAGCGATTTGCCATGACGGACGTACGAG
>CAYXZX010000179.1:0-4953 GCA_964469455.1 uncultured Rhodocyclaceae bacterium
TCGACATCGACGACCTGCCGCACGTCATCAACTACGAGCTGCCGCACGTCGCCGAGGATTACGTGCATCGCATCGGCCGCACCGGTCGCGCCGGCAAGCTCGGCGACGCCACCTCCCTGGTGGCGCCGGAAGAGAAGCCCCGCCTCAACGACATCGAGCGCCTGATCAAGCTGAAGATCGAGCAGGTGTCGCTACCCGAGTTTTCCACCAGCGCCGTGGTCGAAAGTGACCGCCGCAGTCGCGGCAGCAGCGGCCACGGACACGCGCACCGCGAGCGTGAACGCCACGGCCCCAAGGCCCCGGTGCAGCTGCCGCGCAGTGCCGGCCACTTGCCGAAGGTCGCCGCCGACGGCTTCGATTTCGGCAAGCCCTACGAACCTAAAGTCAGCCCTGGCGACACGCCGGCAACAACAGCCGACGAACCACCGCCCAAGCGCCCGCTGCGACCGGTCGCCGCCTTGCTCGGCGGCATGGGCAAGAAATAATCACGCGATTTGGTCTCCCAAACCATGCTTAGGCATGTCCGCTGACTGCCGCTCAGCTATTAGCACGCCAAAGCCCGGAGCACTCGAGAGAAGGGGCTTGTCATTGCCATCGAGGAGACGTATGCTATTTGGCCATGAAGTAAAGCAGTTTCGATTCTCCTTGCTACACTACTAACAAGATTCAGCGTAAGGCTGGGTTGTCTGTCTTTTTTCAAGTCAATTCACTCGGGAGGAATTGCCAAATGTCATTAACGACCTTGACGCGTATCGCTGGCATCGGTTCTGCTCTTGTTGCCCTCGCTGCGCCGGCAGCGGCAGCACTGTACGACGCCAATCCTGCGAACTTCGGCACCTTGCAGGGGAGTCCCAGCAATTGTGACGACTGTTACATCGGACCGGTCGCATTCGGTGGCGGGCAGACCATTACCTTTTTCGGCACTACTTATTCCGATCTCTACATCGGCTCGAACGGATACGTGACTTTCGGCTCGGGGCAGACCGAATACTCCCCCGTACCGCTGGATCAACAGAACTTGGCGCCGATGATCGCAGCCGCATTCACCGACCTGGACTCGCGCAACGATGCATCCTCTGAGGTTTATGTGAATAACGGCACTCCGGGACAAATCGTAGCCACTTGGGTCAGCATGGGGCATTTCTCCCAAAATTATGGTGTGCGCAGCACGTTCCAGATTGTTGTCCGATCCAGTCAATTCGCCGTTCCGTCCGGCGAGGGACAAATCGGCTTCTGCTACGGCACCGTCACTGACGGAGCAACGGCTACCGCCGGATTCGGTGACGGATTGGCTGCCGTCAATACCGGTGAAGTCGCTTTTCACAACGGCGCGTTGTCTGCCCTTAACAACAGCAACTGCCGCTGGTACAACTTGGGGTCTGGCGGAGTACCGATAACACCCACCGGTGAAGTAAGAGATATCCCGACGCTGTCCTCAATGGGAACCATCTTGCTCGCCTTGCTTCTTGCCGGCGCAATGGCGGTCACTCGACGTCGGCAGGATTGACCTTCCCATCTGAACTTTCCGGCTAGCGAATGGCGGACCACTACCCCAGCGGCAGAGCACACTGTTCTGCCGCTGAGGTTGGTTATCGCGGCGGTCACGCGATCAGAATCGCCCGGAAATCGTTCACGTTGGTGCGCGTGGGGCCCGTGACGACGGCGTCGCCCAATGCCGAGAAGAAGCCGTGGCCGTCGTTGTTCGCCAGACTGCTCCGCGCGTCGATCCCCAGCACCGCTGCCCGCGCCAGAGTATCCGGCATGATCGTGGCGCCGGCAGTTTCCTGTAGGCCGTCGATGCCATCGGTGTCGCCGGCCAGCGCGTAAACACCCGGTTCGCCATCGAGCGCCAGGGCCAGCGCCAGCAGGAATTCGACGTTGCGCCCGCCGCATCCGGTGCCGCGCACCGTCACAGTGGTTTCGCCGCCCGACAGCAGCAGGCAGGGTCTCGCGAAAGGCTGGCCATGGCGCACCACCTGCCGGACGATGCCCGCCATGGCCTTGCCCAATTCGCGCGCCTCGCCCTCGATGGCATCGCCGAGGATGTAGGCGGGCACCCCTTCGTTCCGCGCGGCAGCAGCCGCCTCCTCCAGCGCCATTTGCGGCGTCGCGACGAGGCGTAGTTCGCCGGCGGCCAATCGGGGATCGCCGGGCTTGAGGCTCTCGCCGGCCCGTGATGCCAGGAGTTCGCGCACAGCCGCCGGCATTTCGATGCGATAACGGTTCAGTACAGCCAGTGCATCGGCGCTGGTGGTCGGATCGGCCACGGTCGGCCCGGAAGCGATGTCAATGGGATGATCGCCGGGAACATCGGATATCGCCAGTGTGAGCACGCGCGCGGGGTGACACAGTGCCGCCAGCCGGCCGCCCTTGACCGCCGACAGGTGGCGGCGAACACAGTTCATTTCCGCGATCGATGCGCCGCTGGCGAGCAGGGCGCGATGCACGGCCTGCTTGTCTTCGAGCGTAATGCCCGGCAAGGGCAAAGTCAGCAGTGACGACCCGCCGCCGGAAACAAGGCATAGCACGCAATCGTCCGGGCCCAGTCCCGCCAGCAGATCGAGCAGGCGTCGGGTCGCCGTCAGGCCGGCGGCATCGGGAACGGGGTGGCCCGCTTCGACGATCTCGACACGCTGGCAAGGCACGGCATGTCCGTAACGGGTGATGACCAGGCCGCTCAGCGGTCCCTGCCACTGGTCTTCCACCGCCCGAGCCATGGCCGCCGAGGCCTTGCCCGCGCCGACGACAATCAGCCGCCCTTTCGGCGGGAACGACAGACAAGCCGCCAGATGCGGCGGCAGGCAGATTTCCGGCTGGGCCGAGGCGATCGCCGCCGCGAACAGGCGCCGCAGGAAAGCGCCGACCTCGGCGGGGTTGGCCGGACTTGCGAGGCACGACGCGCTCACGCCAGACCGGCCGGGTGATCAGGCCCGCAGCGCGGCAAGCACCTCGTCGAGCATCTTCTTGGCGTCTCCGAACAGCATCCGGTTGTTGTCCTTGTAGAACAGCGGATTGTCGACGCCGGCATAGCCGGAGGCCATCGAACGCTTCATGACCACCGAGGTCTTGGCCTTCCAGACCTGCAGCACCGGCATGCCGGCAATGGGGCTGGTCGGATCGTCCTCGGCCGCCGGATTGACGATGTCGTTGGCGCCGATGACCATGGAAACGTCGGTGTCCGGGAAGTCCTCGTTGATCTCGTCCATTTCCAGCACGATGTCGTAGGGCACCTTGGCCTCGGCCAGCAGCACGTTCATGTGGCCCGGCATGCGGCCCGCCACCGGGTGGATGCCGAAGCGGACATTGACACCCTTTTCGCGCAGGAACTTGGTGATCTCGAACACGGTGTGCTGCGCCTGCGCCACGGCCATGCCGTAGCCCGGGACGATGATGACGTTCTTCGCCTCGCGCAGCATTTCAGCGGTCTCAACGGCGCTCACCGCGACGACTTCACCGGCCGGCTGGCTGCCGCCAGCCGCGGCTGGCGCACCGCCGCCCGTGCCGAAGCCACCGGCGATGACGCTGATGAAATTGCGGTTCATCGCCCGGCACATGATGTAGGACAGGATGGCGCCCGAAGAACCCACCAGCGCGCCGGTGACGATCAACAGGTCGTTCGACAGCATGAAGCCCGTGGCCGCCGCCGCCCAGCCCGAGTAGCTGTTGAGCATCGACACCACCACCGGCATGTCGGCACCGCCGATGGCCATCACCATGTGGATGCCGAACAGCAGCGCGATCACCGTCATGACGATCAGCGGCGTCATGCCGTCGACGATGGTGGGCGCGTGCAGGAACTCACGGCCGAACCAGATCACCACCAGCAGCCCGAGCAGGTTGAGCCAGTGGCGTCCCGGCAGCAGCATGGGCTTGCCGCCGATCTTGCCCGACAGTTTGCCGAAGGCGATGATCGATCCGGAGAAGGTGACGGCGCCGATCAGGATGCCGATGTAGATCTCCATCTCGTGGATCGCCTTTTCGGCGCCCGTGAAGGCGATCGAGGTATCGATGTAGCTGGCGAAGCCGACCAGGCAGGCGGCAAGGCCGACCAGGCTGTGCATCAGCGCAACCAGCTCGGGCATCTGCGTCATCTGCACGGTACGGGCCGCGTACAGGCCGATCGAGCCGCCGACCACCATGGCGCCGACGATCCAGGGGATGCCGGCCATGGTGACGCGCGGCCCGAACACGGTGGCCAGCACCGCGATGGTCATGCCGATGATGCCGTAGAGGTTGCCGCGACGCGAGGTCTCCGGATTGGAAAGACCGCCGAGGCTGAGAATGAACAGGATGGTGGCGCCGATGTAGGAAACGGTGGCGAGACTTGAAGACATGGTTCTGACCTCTTACTTGCGGAACATCGCCAGCATGCGGCGGGTGACGGCGAAGCCGCCGAACATGTTGATGGCGGTCAGCGCCAGCGCGACGACCGCAAGTCCGAGAATCCAGCTCGACGGCCGCCCCTCGGCGACATCTTCCAGCGGCGGCGCCACCTGGATCAGCGCCCCGATGGCGATGATGCTCGAGATCGCGTTGGTCACGCTCATCAACGGCGTGTGCAGCGACGGCGTGACATTCCACACCACCATGTAGCCGACGAAGCAGGCCAGCACGAACACCGTGAAGTGCGACAGGAAGGATGCCGGCGCGAAGGCGCCGATCAGCCAGAACAACGCGGCGCCCACGCCGAACATGATCGCCAGGGAACCAGCGGCCATCGGTTCGCCAGCCCCATGGCCGTGACCCTTGGCGGCGGGCGGCGCGACGGCAGGCTTGGCGGCGGCCGGTGGCGCCGCCGGCGCCTTCAGCGGCGGGGGCGGCCAGGTGACCTCGCCGTCCTTGATGACGGTCAGGCCGCGGATGGCGTCGTCCTCCATGTTCACGTCGACGTTCCCGTCCTTGGCCTTGCACATCTCCTCGACCACGCGGAACAGGTTGGTGCCGTAGAGCGTC
>CAYXZX010000180.1:0-4951 GCA_964469455.1 uncultured Rhodocyclaceae bacterium
GTGGTCAGTCGTAATCGCGCGCCGACAAGGTTGGGTTATTTCTTCGCCCGTACATATTGAGTTCTTGTCATGAAAATCGAAGCGACTATAACCGCACCTCCCTCTCTAGCGGAACTGGCCCGACACGCCCGCGAACTGGATGACCTGGGCTACGATGGCATCTTGGTGCCCGAGGCGGCGCATGATCCATTTTTGCCGCAAATGATCATGGCCGAACATACACGCCGGGCGCGGATCGGCACCGGCATTGCCATTTCGTTTCCCCGTAGCCCTTTTGTCACTGCCCAGCTAGTGTGGGATTTGCAACGTTTTTCCGGAGGACGTTTCGTGTTGGGGCTCGGCACCCAGGTAAAGGCGCACAATGAACGCCGCTACTCGACGCCATGGCCATCCCCTCCCGGTCCGCGCCTGCGCGAATATATTCTCTGCTTGAAGTCAATCCTGCACCACTTCAGCACCGGAGAACCGCCTGACTTCAAAGGCGAGCACTACCAGTTCACCTTGTGCAACCCATTTTTCAACCCAGGCCCGATCGAAGGCATTAATACAGTGCCGATCCACATTGCCGCGGTCAATGAATACAACTGCAGCCTGGCCGGCGAACTGGGTGACGGAATCCGCATGCATCCGCTCAACTCACCAAGCTATATCCGGGATGTCATCCGCCCTGCCGTAGCGGATGGAGCCTCACGGGCCGGCAGGGATATAAGCGACATCGAATTTGCGATCAATCCATTCTTCATCACCGGCAGGACCGAGGAGGAATTTGAGGAGTCGAGGCGGTTGATCCGCAAGCACCTATCTTTCTATGCTGCTACTCGGACCTACTCGACGGTATTGAAGCACCACGGCCTGGAAGAAGTGGGAGATGAACTCGTCAAGCTTTCCCGGGCCAACCGATGGAACGACATGCCAGCGCTGATTTCCGACGACATGCTCGAGACCTTTGCGATCGTCGGCTACCACGAGGAGTTGCCGGAAAAGTTGAAGGCACGCTACTCGGGACTCGTCGATACCGTCAACGTGGTTTTCGGGCCGCCCTACGCTGAACTCCAGGAACGCCAGCGACGTCAGTTTGCTGATCTGGGAAGCGTCCTGCCATCGCTGCAAAGGGTGACATAGAACTGCAAATTCGTCGCGCACGAGAATTGACGGCGGTCGAAGCAGTTCGGGTACCTATTTATCTTGCTAGGCTAGGCGCCGTGTCCTGCCCGGTGGATGATAACGTGATCGCAAGACCTGCATATTGCCGCAAGTAGATAAGAGCGCGGCCGATATTGCGGTTGCAACGAGGTTCATTCAACTCCTGACAGGATTGCCCGATACCGCCGTTACGCTCCAGACCTCCCACGACAGGGGTGATAGTAAACGGGGGCGGCTTCAAGCGCCTGAAAAGCCCGCCCCGGTTCGGTACTCCGGCTGTCCGCTTCTCCCACAACGGTCTGCCTATCAACTGCCACTCGCGTGGCGTCAGGCAGCCATATTGGAACGGGTAGGACTATGGGTAGAAAATGCCAGTGTTCGCAGAACCGCATACGGCGTTGGGTCTTGCGGCGAGGTGGCGGAAGAGGTGGGATTCGAACCCACGGATGGTCGCCCATCGCCGGTTTTCAAGACCGGTGCATTCAACCGCTCTGCCACTCTTCCTGACTTTGCAGCACCGGTTCGGGCGCCGCCGCGTCAACGGTCCGAATATTACCCGTGTTCGCCCAGATCGCCTCGAGTGGCATCGGCCCAGCAGTTGGGTGTCTCATAGATCCGCACTCGCTGCAGGCGCAGCTGATTGCTGAGCGTGGCCTGATATACCGGATCTAGGATCGCAAAGGCAATGCTTGCGAGGTTCTCGGCGGTAGGTACATTGTCGAGAATGACTGTCTTGTGACCTGGCATGGAATTCAGGAAAGTCAGTACCGGCACATCGCCTCGGTAGACTAGGAAGGCATGATCCCAAGCATCGACAACGCATGCCTTGGCCAACTCCTTGACGCGAGAAAAGTCCATGACCATGCCATTTTCCGCGATGCCGTCGGTTCGTACCACGGTACCTGCCAAGGTTATCTCGATCGCGTAGCGATGGCCATGCAGATGGCGGCAGTGGCTTTCGTGATCGGGGATGCGATGACCGGCATCGAATTCGAGACGGCGGGTGATTTGCATGGGGGCGGCTGCATGATGAAAAGCTGAGGCATTATATCGTTTGGGCGGAACAGCCCTCGGACGTGCCGACAACGATGCCCCAGAGTTCCATCATTCTTTCGACCGCGGACCATTCGCGCGATAGCGCGGGTATGACCTATGTTTATCCGGTGGTATCGCGTCGGGCAGGTGGAGTGTCGATCGGAATCAACCTCAACCCCAACAACGCCTGCAACTGGCGCTGTATCTACTGTCAGGTCCCCAACCTGACGCGGGGTGGCCCACCGCCGATTGACCTTGGCTTGCTGGCACGCGAACTTGACACGATGTTGGATGATCTTCTCACGGGCGATTTTCTGGCTCGACGCGTGCCGGCAGCGCAGCGTCGGCTGGTCGATATTGCCTTCTCGGGGAACGGTGAGCCCACCAGTGCCCGAGAGTTCCCGGAGGCGGTGACCATAGCAAGCGAGGCCCTTGGGCGCCGTCACTTGTTGCATGGCGTGAGGCTGCGTTTGATAACGAATGGCAGCTTGATGGACCGACGCTCGGTGTGCCATGGCCTCGAATTGCTTGGCAAGGCGCAAGGGGAAGTCTGGTTCAAGGTCGACGCTGCCGACGCCCGGTCGTTGGGGCGCATCAACGGCACCCGGACGGATATCGAGGCCATCCGGCGGCGCCTGGAGGTATGCAGCGCGCTTTGCCCAACCTGGGCACAGACCTGTCTATTCAAACTCGACGGGCATCCGCTATCGCCGGCCGAACTCAATGCATTGATTGATTTTCTTGGTGCGCAGCGGGCAACAATTCGCGGGGTTCGCATTTACGGCCTGGCCCGGCCGTCCGCCCAAGTCGAAGCGCCCCGCCTCAGTCCGGTTCCGGAAGCGTGGCTGAACCAAGTTGCCAAGCGCTTGCGTGATCAGGGGTTGACGGTGGAGGTCAGCCCCTGACCAAGCCTGGTGGCTCCGTTACGCACCCTTCTTTTGTGATGCGCGTGCCTGCTTCTTCAGGCTCTTGAACAAATTCGGATCGTTGGCCTTCAGGTATTCGACTACCTCGAAGTCCTCGCGCTTGATCTTGGCGATATCGATCTGCTCGACATGAACGAGGCGCAGGAGCTGCTGAACCGGCCGGGGTATGTTGCGGCCACTTTCATAGCGGGAGCCGCCGCTTTGCGTGACACCAAGCCTGGACCAGAATTGCTGCTGGTTCATGCCGAGCTTGCGGCGAATTTCGCGCACATCAATCTTCTCAGTCGCCTTCATGCCTGACTTCCTTTCTTGCTTACGATGAGTGGGTATGACAAGAGTAAATTGGCTATAACCGAAGTTATATATCGCAAAGCATAGCCAATATTTCATTGCCATACAAGCCCGGGGCTACGTCGGGAGGCCGAATGATCACGAGCGGACGCCATCCGTATTCGAGCCCAAACGGCGGGAGTCGCTATAATCAGCGCGTTCGAAATGAGTGGGGCAGTACGAGAAATGGCTTTGATCGTCCAGAAATATGGCGGCACCTCGATGGGCTCGCCGGATCGCATCCGCGGCGTTGCCAAACGCGTGGCCAGATGGAGGGCGCAGGGACATCAGCTGGTCGTCGTGGTGTCCGCGATGAGCGGGGAAACCAACCGCCTGATCGCTTTGGCCAAGGATGTTTCAGTCCAGCCCGATCCGCGCGAACTCGATGTCATGGTGTCCACCGGGGAACAAGTGACCATCGCGTTGTTGGCCATGGCGCTCAAGGATCTCGGCGTGAAGGCCAAGAGTTACACCGGTGGCCAGGTCAAGGTATTGACCGATAGTACCTTCACCAAGGCGCGCATTCTCGATATCCAGGACAGCAACATCCGCCGTGATCTTGACCATGACACGGTCGTCATCGTTGCAGGCTTCCAAGGGGTGGACGACGCGGGAAACATCACCACGCTCGGCCGGGGCGGCTCGGACACCTCAGGCGTTGCGTTGGCTGCGGCGCTCAAGGCCGACGAGTGCCAGATATACACCGATGTCGATGGCGTCTATACGACCGACCCACGCATCGTCCCCGAGGCGCGCAAACTTGAACGTGTCACCTTCGAGGAGATGCTGGAAATGGCCAGCCTTGGCTCCAAGGTATTGCAGATACGATCGGTCGAGTTTGCCGGCAAGTACAAGGTCAAGCTGCGCGTGCTATCCAGCTTCGAGGAAGAGGGGCAGGAAACCAACGGCACGCTGATTACTTTCGAGGAAGACACCAAGATGGAACAACCAATCATTTCCGGCATCGCCTTCAATCGCGACGAAGCCAAGCTGACCGTGCTCGGTGTGCCCGACCGCCCGGGTATCGCCTACCAGATCCTGGGGCCGATTGCCGACGCCAACATTGACGTGGACATGATCATCCAGAACGTCGGCCACGACGGTACCACCGACTTTTCGTTCACCGTGCCACGCGGTGAATTTGCTCGTGCCAAGAAAATCCTCGAGGAGCAGATCAAGCCCCACGTCGGTGCGCGCGCCATCGAGGGTGATAACCGCATCTGCAAGGTGTCGGTGGTCGGTGTCGGCATGCGTTCGCATCCCGGCGTCGCCAGCAAGATGTTCCGGGTGCTGGCGGAGGAGGGTATCAATATCCAGATGATCTCGACGTCGGAAATCAAGATCTCGGTGGTCGTCGACGAGAAGTATCTGGAACTGGCCGTGCGCGTGCTGCATCGCGCCTTCGGCTTGGACCAAGCAGCCGCTTGAGTTTGACCCAGTACGTGTGGAGCGGGTATCATTCCGCTCCTTCCGGAGAAGTGGCCGAGTGGTCGAAGGCACTCCCCTGCTAAGGGAGC
>CAYXZX010000181.1:0-4929 GCA_964469455.1 uncultured Rhodocyclaceae bacterium
CACTCCCTCCAGCCCAACAAACACCTACACCTATCGGCTGTTCGATTGTTAAAGAACTTCGGCGCAATTGCTTGCCGCCGGTCTGCATCAGCAGAGAGGCCGAACTATACGGACTTTTGCGGTCCATGTAAAGCCTTGTTCGAACTTTCTCGTCAGCGCAGGAACTCCTTGCTGATTTCCTTGAAGGCAGGCGTACCCGCTTGCTTGAGCCATTCGAAGGCAACCATTTCGCGGCTGACGACGTCAATGCCATGCCCGCGCATGCGCTCGAGGGCAAGATTCTTGTCGGCCGGATGGCGTGATCCGACAGAATCGGCAACCACGAATACCTGCTTCCCTTGCCAGCGCAACTCCAAAGCAGTCTGAAGGACACAAACGTGGGATTCCATGCCGCAGATCACAACTTGCGGCCGTTCACTACCGGACAAACCCAGTAGGCATTCCGCAGAAGCACATGAAAAGTGCAACTTCTCCGCAACGGCCCCCGCCGGGAGTTCCCGCGCCAATTCCGCGTTGGTATGTCCGAGTCCCTTCGGATACTGCTCGGTGGCCATGACCTGAACCCCAATCCGTTTTGCCACCCGGACAAGCCAGATCACGTTACTCAGTACGCGCTGCCAATCATGAACATGATGAAGTAGACGATCCTGCACATCGACCACCAGCAGGCTGCTGCTCTGCGCATTCATCAACATATTCGCGCTCCGTCAGTTCTCGAGTTCGACTCGATTGCGAAAGCATTCCAACGCCTCGGGGTTCGCCAGCGCTTCGATGTTCCTTACGGCCTCGCCGTGCACGACATTACGGACAGCAAGTTCGACGATCTTGCCGCTCTTGGTGCGAGGAATATCCGTGACCTGCAGAATCTTTGCCGGAACGTGCCGGGGCGTTGTGTTGTCACGAATCACCTGCTTGATCCGGGCGCCCAGCAACTCGTCCAGCACGAGATCGCCGCGCAGTTTGATGAAAAGCACGACGCGCACATCGTTGTTCCAATCCTGACCGATGACCAGACTCTCCATCACCTCCGGAAGTTTCTCGACCTGCCGATAGATCTCCGCGGTGCCAATACGCACCCCACCAGGATTCAGGGTGGCATCCGAGCGTCCATGGATGATGAATCCGTCATTTGAGGTCCGCTCGGCAAAGTCACCGTGACACCAGACATCCGGGAACCGCTCGAAGTAGGCGGCGTGATACTTGGCATCGTTCGGATCGTTCCAGAACCGTAGCGGCATCACGGGAAATGGTCGCGTGCAGACCAATTCACCCTTTTCCTGCCTGACGGCTTTGCCGTCGGGGTCGAAAACATCCACAGCCATGCCGAGGCCGGCGCATTGAATCTCGCCTCTGTAGACCGGTCCTATCGGATTACCGCCGACAAAACACGATAGGATGTCGGTGCCACCGGAAATCGACGCAAGCTGCAAGTCTTGCTTGACATTCGAATAGACATAATCGAAACCTTCCGCCACGAGCGGACTGCCGGTCGAGAACATCGCGCGCAGCCGATCCAGACGATGCGAGCCCATGGGCGCCAAACCCACCTTGGCAACGGCATCAATGAACTTGGCGGAAGTACCGAAGTGCGTCATGCCCTCGGCATCGGCGTAATCAAACAAGATCCTGCCCCGCCCGAGGAACGGTGAACCGTCATAAAGCAACAGCGTGGCGCCCGACGCAAGGCCCGAAACCAGCCAGTTCCACATCATCCAGCCGCAGGTGGTGAAGTAGAACATCCGGTCTCCGCGCTTCACATCTCCTTGCAGTCGATGCTCCTTGAGATGCTGAAGCAGTACACCGCCCGCCCCATGCACAATGCATTTCGGCACGCCGGTGGTGCCCGACGAGTACATGATGACGAGCGGATGATTAAAGGGCAGTCGAGCAAACTCGATTTCGCTCGCGGTCTCGGTCGATCGCAGAAAAGCATCCACCAAGACACCACCCCGAATCGCCTCGAGCCGATGTCCTTCCTCGACCACGTAAGGTGTCACGACGACTTTCCGAACCGACGGCATTCGATCAACGATTTCCGCTACGCGATCGAGGCAGTCGATCGTCTTGCCGTTATAGACGTAGCCGTCGGCAACGAACAACAGCTTGGGTTCAACCTGCCCGAACCGGTCCAGCACCCCCTGGACACCGAAGTCCGGTGATGCCGAGGTGAAGATGGCACCGATCGATGCGGTAGCCAGGAGCGCAATTACCGTTTCCGGCATGTTGGGCATGTACGCCGCGACCCGGTCTCCTGCCTGCACACCTTCCGCGCGCATGGCCGCCGCAAGTTGCGCCACCCGGCGATAGAGTTCGGCATGACTCAAGCGTCGCCGGACATTGTTCTCACCCCAGAACACCAAGACATCTTCATCGCTGCGGGAACGCAACAGGTTTTCGGCAAAGTTCAGGGACGCCTCTGGATACCAGTGCGTGCCAAACATTCCCGACCCCGTCAAAGTCAGCCGTCCGGGCACGCCGATGACCTCGGCGTAGTCCCAGATCGAACGCCAGAACTCTTCGGGATAATTCACCGACCAGCGATGCAGCGTCGCATAGTCTGGAAACCGACGTCCCCAGCGCGATTCCATCCTGGCCATGAAATCGGTCAAATTGGCGGTGGCAATCCGCTCCGCCGATGGAGTCCAGATCGGAGACATGCGGGCGCTCACCCCCTCACTTAATGGTTCTCGGCCAAGGCGCGAATGCGATCGGGTAACGGGGCTGACTTGCCTGAAGCCGGCAGGTACCAGACCAGCTTTGCCGCGCCCTCGGCGTACAAGGCATCATTTCCCACACAGCGAATTTCATAGTAGGTGGGCAAACTTGTCCGTCCCGGCTTGCCAATGGACATCCGGATTTCGACGGTAGCGGGATAGGCGATGGGCACCAGGAATGAACAACTCGCATTGACGATCACGGCCGCCTCCTCCTGCCTGTGCGTGATTCCGTAGTCGAATGTCTCCAGCCATTCGATGCGCGTCTGCTCCATGTAGCGGAAGTAGACCGTGTTGTTTACATGGCCCATGGCATCCATGTCGCCCCAGCGAACGGGCATCCGCGTCGTGTGAACCCACTTGCGCAAGTGTTCGTGTTCCATGGTGGCCGGATCGAATTGGGATGCGACGATTATAATGTTGCCATTGAACTTACCAATGGGCCGCTCGGCGGCGAGGTATCGGGAGGAAACTTAATGGAACGCGAAGGAATGGATTTCGATGTCGTCGTGGTCGGCGGCGGACCGGCCGGTTTGGCCGCTGCGATACGGCTCAAGCAATTGTCACCCGATCTGGGCATCTGCCTGATCGAAAAGGGCTCGGAAATCGGCGCCCATATTCTTTCCGGCGCCATCATGGATCCGCGCGCCATCACCGAACTGTTCCCCGATTGGCAGGCGCAGAATGCCCCACTCAACACTCCGGTCACCGAGGATCGCTTCGTCTTTCTTTCGCAGTCCGGCAGCTTCGCGCTTCCGAACGCATTCCTGCCCGACTGCTTCACCAACCACGGCAACTACATCGTCAGCCTGGGCGAAGTCTGCCGCTGGCTGGGACAGCAGGCGGAAAGCCTGGGCGTGGAGATCTACCCGGGCTTCGCGGGCGCCGAGGTTCTGTACGACGATGCCGGCCGGGTGGCGGGTGTGATCACCGGCGACATGGGTATCGGGCGCGATGGCCAGCCCACCGATGCATTCCAGCCGGGCATGGAACTGCGCGGGAAGTACACCTTGTTCGCGGAGGGCTGCCGCGGCCATCTTGGCAAGCGCCTCCAGGAAAAGTTCAACCTTCGCCAGAACGCAGACCCTCAGGTCTACGGCCTAGGCATCAAGGAACTCTGGGAAATTCCCGCCGAGAAACATCGCCCCGGCCTTGCCATGCATACGGCGGGATGGCCGCTGGATTCGGGAACGTATGGCGGATCATTCATGTACCACTATGGCGAAAACCTTGCCGCTGTCGGCTTTGTCGTCGGCCTGAACTACGTGAACCCGCATCTTTCGCCATTCGAGGAGTTTCAGCGCTACAAGACGCATCCGGCCATCTCGTCGTTTCTCGAGGGGGGACGCCGGATAAGCTATGGCGCGCGTGCCATCGCCGCCGGGGGATTGCAGGCCCTGCCCAAGCTCCATTTCCCGGGCGGAGTCTTGATCGGAGACGATGCGGGATTCCTGAACGCCTCGCGAATCAAGGGATCGCATGCCGCCATCAAGACCGGCATGCTGGCAGCCGAAGCCGTGGCCGAAGCGCTCGCGGCCGGACGCGAACGTGACGAACTGGATGCCTATGACACCAGGTTCCGCAGTTCCTGGCTGTTCGACGAGCTTCACAAGGCCCGCAACTTCAAACCGTTCATGAGCAAGGGCCTTTGGCTCGGATCCGTTCTGTTCGGCATCGATCAGATTCTGCTCCGGGGCAAGGCACCCTGGACGCTGCGGCTTACGGCAGACCATGTCAAGATCAGGAAGGCGGCCGACTGCGAGCCCATCGCATACCCTAAGCCCGATGGCAAGCTCACGTTCGACCGGCTATCGTCGGTTTTCCTGTCGAATACCAACCACGAAGAAAACCAGCCGTGCCATCTTCAACTGAAGGATCCGGACACACCGATACGGACCAATCTTGCCCTCTACGACGCACCCGAACAGCGCTATTGCCCGGCCGGCGTATACGAGATCGTCAAGGATGAACAGGGCGGCGCCCGACTGCAAATCAACGCCCAAAACTGCCTGCACTGCAAGACCTGTGATATCAAGGATCCAACCCAGAACATCGTTTGGGTTTGTCCCCAAGGGGGCGAAGGTCCGATCTATTCGGCCATGTAGAGCGCGTCACGGAAAATCTGTTGCACCGCACACCGTGAATCCGTATAATTTGCTCCTCTGACGCGGGGTGGAGCAGTCTGGCAGCTCGTCGGGCTCATAACCCGAAGGTC
>CAYXZX010000182.1:0-4812 GCA_964469455.1 uncultured Rhodocyclaceae bacterium
GGCAGGAGCGGGTTCGGCGACGGCCGGCTCGGCCAGGCGCGCGTCCAGCGGCAACGCCCGGCCGCCCTCGTCCAAGGGCTCGGGACCGACAGGACCCAGCAGTACGGCCAGGTGCATGAGCACCGATGCGGCAAGCGCCATGGCGAATCGACGGCGACCGTTCATCCGGCCGGCACGATCAGCGCGCCGGCGCCCGGCGGCTCGCCCGTCAGAACCACCCGCCCCTGATCGAGGCGCAGGCGTCCCTCGACAAACCAGCGCACCGCGCGTGGGTATATCACGTGCTCCTGCGCCAGCACCCGCGCCGCCAGCGAGTCGGCGCTGTCATCGGGCCGCACCGGCACGGCGGCCTGGATGATGATCGGACCGGAATCCAGCGCCGGCGTCACGAAATGGACGGTCGCCCCGTGAATGCGCACGCCGGCGGCGAGCGCCGCCGCATGCGTGTGAAGGCCAGGAAACGATGGCAGCAGCGACGGGTGGATATTCATCAAGCGCCCCTCGTAGCGACGCACGAAATCCTCGCCCAGCACGCGCATGAACCCCGCGAGCACAACCAGAGCGGGCGCGTGCCGATCGATTTCGGCCGCCAGCACGGCATCGAAGGCCTCGCGGCTGGGGCTGGCCTTGTGATCGACCACGGCCGTCGGCACGCCGCGCGCGGCGGCCCAGGCGAGGCCGGCGGCATCGGGGCGGTTGCTGATCACGGCGGCGCAACGGCCGGGCAGGCCGGCGTTGATGATCGCTTCCATGTTGCTGCCACGGCCGGAGATCAGGATGACGTAATTTTTCATTTCAAACCCGGAACAGGAAGAAAAACGGCCGTGGCCATGCTCTGGATGACCTTGGCGACAGTGCGATTCGCCTTGTCGGCAACAAGACGTGAGAGCAGGTCGAGATTGCCGATCAGCCTGCCGAACTCGCGTTCGAAGCTCAGGTTGCTCTGGACCTGCATTTCATTGGACAGCAAGAGCAGGTTGCCACTGGCGTCGCGGGCGTTGGTCAGCTTCCAGGCCGCGATTTCGAGATTGCGGGCGCTGTTGTAGAGGGCTTGCGGGTCAAGGTCGTCGAGCAGGAAGAACTCCGTCTTTTCGTTGAACGCCGCGTGCAGCATGCCGCCCATGCCGCCGACGAGCGCCGTCACGCGGTCACCCCGGTAATCGGCATGCAGCGCGGCAAGAATGGCGTCGACGCCGCGCTTGCCGGCCAACGGCGGCAGCCGCCAGGCCTGCTGCGGATCGAACAGTTGCGCCACCGCCGCTTCCATGCTCGGCTGGCCGCCCTTGCGCCACTCGGCGGGATTGCGTCGATAGAGCTTCTCCGCCAGCAGCTTGAGGCTGGCGAAGGCCTCGCGCCGGTGCGCCTCGGCGACGCGGTCGATGTCGGTCTTGACCAGCTGGCCGGGCGCCAGGCGGCCGTCGTGGGCACAGGCGCCCAGCAGCAGGATCAGGCTGAGCAGCAATACCCGCACGGTCAGCTCTGGCGAGCCAGGCGCTGCCGCAACCAGCCGATGACGATGGGCAACACCGAGATGCCGACGATGGCCAGGATCACCAACGTCAGGTTGTTCTTCACCACGGGCAGGTTGCCGAACCAGTAGCCGGCCAGGCTCAGCGAGGTCACCCAGATGACGCCACCCAGCAGGTCGAACACGAAGTAGCGCGGATAGGTCATCCGCGCCACGCCGGCGACGAAGGGCGCGAAAGTGCGGACCAGCGGAATGAAGCGCGCCAGCGTCATGGTCAGGCCGCCCCAGCGCTCGTAGAAGGCGTGCGCCTTCTGGTACGCGTTGCGATTGAACAGCCCCGGCGCACCCTCGCCCCAGTGCAGCACCTTGCCGCCGAACCAGCGGCCGATCCAGTAGTTGGTGTTGTCGCCGAGCACGGCCGCAGCCAGCAGCACGGCGATCAGCACGCCGATGTCCATTCCCCCCGTAGCCGCCAGCGCACCGGCGACGAACAGCAGCGAATCGCCGGGCAGGAACGGGGTGATGACCAGGCCGGTTTCACAGAAGACGATGGCGAAGAGGATCGCGTAGATCCATAGGCCATATTGCGCGACCAGCGCCGCCAGGTGCTGGTCCAGATGCAAAACGATGTCGACGAATTGGGAGAGGATTTCCATGAGCGGCGTAGTGTACCCGACGCCTCCTATAATCCCCGCATGAGGATTCGACCGCTTCCCGACCTGCTCGTCAGCCAGATTGCCGCCGGCGAAGTCGTGGAGCGACCCGCCTCGGTGCTCAAGGAATTGCTCGAAAACAGCCTCGACGCCGGCGCGACGAAGATCGACGTGCAACTCGAGGAAGGCGGCGTCAGGCTGATGCGCGTCGCCGACGACGGCTGCGGCATCGAGCCCGACGACCTGCCGCTGGCGCTGGCCCGCCATGCCACCAGCAAGATCGCCACCCTCGACGATCTCGAGCGCGTCGCCAGCTACGGCTTCCGCGGCGAGGCGCTGGCCTCGATGGCCTCCGTCGCCCGCGTCACGCTCACCAGCCGCACCGGCCTGCATCCCCACGCCTGGAAAGTCAGTCATGGCCACACGCCAAGTGTGCCAGCTTCGCCCCCGTCACCGCGGGAGCCGGCCGCGCTCGAGCGCGGCACCGTGGTCGAGGTGGCCGACCTCTACTTCAACACGCCGGCGCGGCGCAAGTTCCTGAAGTCGGAGCAGACCGAGTACGCCCATTGCGACGAAGTCCTCAGGCGCATGGCGCTGGCGCGGCCCGACGTCGCCTTCGTCCTCGCGCACAACCGCAGCGCCAGGCGGCGCCTCGCCGCGGCTGACTTTTCCAGACGAGTGCGCGACCTGCTCGGCGAGGAGTTTCCCGCCCACGCCCGCGAGGTCGATGCCGAGGCCGGGCCACTCCGGTTGATGGGACTGGCCGCCCTGCCCGCCTACTCGCGGGCCGCGCGCGACGAGCAGTACTTCTACGTCAATGGCCGCTTCGTGCGCGACAAGCTGATCGCGCATGCGGTGCGCGAGGCCTACGCCGACGTGCTGCACGGCGCGCGCCATCCGGCCTATGTGCTGTTCCTGACGCTCGATCCGGCCGCCGTCGACGTGAACGTCCATCCGGCCAAGACCGAGGTCAGGTTCCGCGATTCGCGCGGCGTGCACCAGTTCGTCTTCCACGCGCTGACGCGCGCACTGGCGCAGCCGGTAGTGCAGGCCGCCCTGGCGCCAGCTGCGCCAACCTTCTTGTCGCCACGCCAGCAGTCGTTCGCCGTCGAGGAGCCGCGCACTTCGACCGCCGCCTACCTCGACTTCGCGAAGCAGGCGTACAGCGAACCTGCCTCGCGGCCGACTTCGCAGCCACTCGGCTATGCTATTGCCCAATTGCACGGCCTCTACGTCCTGGCGCAGAACGAGGCCGGGCTGATCCTGGTCGACCAGCACGCCGCGCACGAGCGCATCCTCTACGAACGGCTGAAGAATCAGGTCGAAGCCGGCACGCCGCCGACGCAGGCGCTGCTGGTGCCAGCCGTCGTCGAAGTGAGCGCAAGGGATGCCGCCACCGCCGAGGAACAGGCTGAAGCGCTGGCGGCCCTCGGCTTCGAAGTCTCGACCGGCGGGCCGCGACAACTGACTTTGCGCGCCGTGCCGGCACTTCTTGCCGGCGGCGACGTGGCCGAACTCTTGCGCGCGCTGCTGGCGGAACTCGCCGAACATCCAGCCAGCCGCGTGGTCGAGGCGCAGCGCAACGAACTGCTTGCCACCATGGCCTGCCACGGCGCCGTGCGCGGCAAGCGCAATCTGACCATTCCGGAGATGAATGCGCTGCTGCGCGAGATGGAAGCCACCGACCGCGCCGATCAGTGCAACCACGGCCGGCCGACCTGGCGGCAGGTGAGCCTCGCCGAAATCGACGCGCTGTTCATGCGCGGAAGATGAAAACCATATTGCTGCTGGGTCCGACCGCCAGCGGCAAGACCGCGCTGGCCTTCGAGATCGCCGACCGTTTCCCCGTCGAGATCGTCAGTGTCGATTCGGCGCAGGTGTTCCGCGACATGGACATCGGCACCGCCAAGCCTGATGCCGCCACGCTCGCCCGCTATCCGCACCGGCTCATCGACCTTATCTCGCCCGAGGAAAGCTATTCGGCGGCCCGCTTCCGCGCCGACGCGCTAGCGGCGATGGCCGAGATAACCGCCGCCGGCCGCGTGCCGCTGCTGGTCGGCGGCACCATGCTCTACTTCAAGGCGCTGCGCGAAGGGCTGGCCGACCTGCCCGAAGCCGATCCGGAACTGCGCGCCCGGATCGATGCCGAGGCGGCCGAGCGCGGTTGGCCCGCCCTGCATGCGGAACTGGCGCGACTCGATCCCGACACCGCCGCACGCCTCGCATCCCACGACGCACAGCGCATCCAGCGTGCCCTCGAGATCGTCCGCGCCACCGGCAAGGCGCTCGGCGATCACTTCGCCGCGCAGCGGTCCGAGCCGCTACCCTACCGGCTGCTGTCGCTGGCCCTGCTGCCTTCGGACCGCGCCGTGCTACATGCACGCATCGCCCGGCGCTTCGAGGAAATGCTGAATGACGGACTGGTCGCGGAGGTCGAGATGCTGCGCGCCAAGTACAAGCTCAATGCCAACCTGCCCTCGATGCGCTGCGTCGGCTACCGGCAAGTGTGGGAAATGCTCGAAGGCACGCTGCCCGGCGACGAACTGCGCGATCGCAGCATCTTCGCAACGCGTCAGTTCGCCAAGCGCCAGATCACCTGGCTGCGCTCGATGCGGGACTACGAAGCGCTTGACCCGCTCGCGCAGCGGGCGAAGGATCAAGCGCTGAAGACGGTCGCGGATTTTCTCTAGC
>CAYXZX010000183.1:0-4776 GCA_964469455.1 uncultured Rhodocyclaceae bacterium
GCCCTCGTGGTTCCGGCATCTTTGGCCCTCGCCGCTTGTGCGCATCGGCAGCTATCCCTATTCCTGATGTTGAGCAACTTTCAAGAACTGATTTTCGATCCGCAACTCATCCGTCGTTTCGACGTCAGCGGTCCTAGATATACCTCCTATCCGACCGCCGACCGCTTTGTCGAAGCCTTCGATGCCGAGGCATACCGATCATGGCTTGGTCGCCGCACGATCGGTGGAATCAGCCGGGCGCTGTCATTATACGTCCATATCCCCTTCTGCAATACCATCTGCTACTACTGCGGCTGCAACAAGATCATCACCAAGGATCATGGTCGTTCAGCCAAGTATATCAAGTACTTGGGCCGTGAACTGGAAATGCAGGCCGCGGCGCTGGAGGGCAGTCATGACGTCGTTCAACTGCACTGGGGCGGCGGCACGCCGACGTTCCTGTCGCACGACGAAATGCGTCGCCTGATGGAGTTGACGCACAAGCATTTCAAGCTCTTGCCCAACGGCGAATATTCGATCGAGGTGGATCCGCGCAAGGTCGATCGAGACACTGTCAAGCTGCTGGCGGAGCTTGGCTTCAATCGCATGAGCGTCGGCGTGCAGGATTTCGAGCATGCCGTGCAGGTGGCGGTCAATCGCGTTCAGTCGCTCGACGAGACCCGGGTGGTGATCGAATCGGCGCGCGAGTTTGGCTTCAAGTCGGTGTCGGTCGATCTGATCTACGGGTTACCCAAGCAGAACGTGATCACCTTCGGGCACACGCTCGACGAGGTGATCAAACTCTCGCCGGATCGTTTGTCCGTCTACAACTACGCGCACCTGCCCGGACATTTCAAGCCGCAACGGCGCATCAACGAAGGCGAACTGCCCAGCCCCGATGCCAAGCTGCAGATCCTGCAAATGGCCATCCGGCGCCTGACGGACTCTGGCTACGTGTTCATCGGCATGGACCACTTCGCCAAACCCGAGGACGAACTGGCGGTGGCGCAGCGGCAGGGCCGCCTGCACCGGAACTTCCAGGGCTACTCGACCTATGCCGATGCCGATCTGCTGGCCTTCGGCGTGTCGGCGATCAGCAAGGTCGGCCCGACCTACTGCCAGAACTATCGGACGCTCGACGAATACTACGACAGTCTCGATCGCGGCGTGCTGCCGGTCATGCGGGGCCTGGAACTCACGGCCGATGATTTGTTGCGCCGTTCGATCATCCAGGCGCTGATGTGCCATTTCGAACTTTCGCTTGAGTCGATCGAGATCGCGCACCTGATCGACTTCAAGTCCTATTTCGCCGCCGAACTGGCCGACCTCCGCACCATGGAGGAGGCAGAACTGCTTCGGGTCGACGACCGCTGGATTTCCGTGCTGCCCAAGGGGCGCATGCTGGTGCGCGCCATCGCCATGGTGTTCGACCGTTACCTGCGCGCCGATCGCGAGCGGGCGCGCTACTCCAAAGTGATCTGAGCGTTGCCCGAGCCGGGTTACGCCGCGCTGTTCCTGGTCGGCCTGCTCGGCGGCGGCCATTGCGTGGGCATGTGCGGCGGCATCGTCGGTGCCTTGGCGGCGCAGGGTGGCGGCACGCCGTGGCGGCTGCATCTGGCCTACAACACCGGCCGGATCTTCAGCTATTGCCTGGCCGGCGCCATCGCCGGCGCCATTGGCGGTCTGGGCGCCTCGTTCGGTGCCGTGGCCGGTGCGCAATGGCTTCTCTACATCCTGGCCAACCTGATGCTGATTGCGCTTGGAATCTATCTCATGGGCTTCACCGCCAGCCTGTCGGCCATCGAGCGGGTCGGGCAGGCGCTCTGGCGTCGGCTGGCGCCGTTGGGCACGCGCTTTCTGCCGGTGCGAACGGTCGGCCAGGCATTGCCGCTGGGCATGGTCTGGGGCTGGCTGCCCTGTGGTCTGGTCTACAGCGCGCTCGCCACCGCCCTGGCATCGGGGTCGGCCCAGCGCGGCGCCCTGTCGATGCTGACTTTCGGCTTGGGAACGCTGCCGAATCTTCTCCTGGCCGGCGTGCTGCTGTCGCGTTTCAAGCGCTTTGCGCAGGCGCGTGCCGTGCGCTGGACCGCCGGCGCGCTGGTGCTGGCCTTCGGCATGATCGGTCTTTTCCGCGCCGTGAGCTTTGCCGGCATCAGGACAGCGGGCGCGTAGAATATTTCGCTCCTATAGCCCGCTGAATGGAGCGAAACCCTTGGCCGAATCCGCCACCGTCGAAATCGCCGTCGGCGGCATGACCTGTGCCGCTTGCGCGGCGCGCATCGAAAAGCAACTCAACAAGCTACCGGGCGTCGAGGCGGCGGTTAACCTGGCGGCCGAGCGGGCGCATGTACGCTTTGCGCCGGAGCTTGCGGACGTCGACAAAATCCTCGCCACCGTCGTCAAGACGGGCTTCACGGCGTCGGTATCCACCGCCGCCACCCATGCCGAGGAAAAGGAACGCAAGCTGGCCGCCTACCGTGCCGAGGTCAAGCGCTTCTGGATCGCCTTGGCGCTGACGCTGCCGCTGGTCGGCCAGATGCTGTTCATGTTCGGCGGCAGCGGCGGTGTTCACGACGACGTGCTGCCGCGCTGGCTGCAACTCGCGCTGGCGACGCCCGTGCAGTTCTGGATCGGCTGGCGCTTCTACGTCGGCGGTTTCAATGCCATCCGCGGCGGCAGCGGCAACATGGACGTGTTGGTGGCGCTCGGCACCAGCATGGCGTGGCTCTACAGCACGGTGGTCACGGTGCTGGGCCTGCACCAGCATGTCTATTTCGAGGCATCGGCGACGGTCATCACGCTCGTGCTGCTCGGCAAGATCCTCGAGGCGCGGGCCAAGGCCAAGACCTCGGCGGCCATCGAAGCGCTGGTCAAGCTGCAACCGCAGACTGCGCATATCGAACGCGATGGCAAGCTCGTCGAAGTGCCGGTCGCGACGCTGATTCCCGGCGACGTGTTCGTCGTGCGCGCCGGCGAGTCGGTGCCGGTCGATGGCACCGTCATCGAAGGCGCGTCGAGCGCCGACGAGGCGATGCTGACTGGCGAGAGCCTGCCGGTGGCGAAAGGCGCGGGCGATCCGGTCTTTGCTGCGACCATCAACGGCGACGGCCTGCTCCGCTGCAAGGCGACCGGCGTCGGCAGCCACACGCTGCTGGCCGGCATCATCCGCCTCGTCGAAGAGGCGCAGGGCTCGAAGGCGCCGGTGCAGCGGCTGGCCGACCGCATCGCCGCGATCTTCGTGCCGGTGGTCACGGCGATCGCGCTCGTAACCTTCATCGCCTGGTGGTGGTTCGGCGGCGACTTCACGCAGGCCATGGTCAATGCCGTCGCCGTGCTGGTGATCGCCTGTCCGTGTGCACTGGGCCTTGCGACGCCGACGGCGATCATGGTCGGCACGGGGCAGGGGGCCAAGGCCGGTGTGCTGATCCGCAACGCCCAGGCGCTGGAACTTGCCGAGAAGTTGCAGGTGCTGGCGGTGGACAAGACCGGCACGCTGACGCAGGGGCGTCCCGCCATCACTGACTTTTACCCGGCGGCAGGCATGGGCGAGCGCGAATTGCTCGGCATTGCGGCGAGCCTCGAACAAGGTTCGACCCATCCGCTTGCCGCCGCCATCGTCGCCCGCGCCAAGGCAGATGACATCGCGCTGGTGCTGCCCCAGGACGTGGTCGTCACGGCGGGACGGGGAGTGGCGGGCAAGGTGGACGGCAAGGCCGTGTTGGCCGGCGCGCCGGACTGGCTGGCGACGCAGGGAATCGTGCTGCCGGAAAGTCAGTCGTGGCGGAACGTCGGCGCCAGCGTCGTGGCGGTCGCGCGCGACGGGCAATGGTTCGGCGCGCTGGCCGTGGCGGACCCGCTGCGCGAATCGTCGCCGCGGGCGGTTGCGCGGCTGCGTGAAGCAGGCGTCGAGGTGGTCATGCTGACGGGCGACAACGCCCAGACCGCGGCGGCGATTGCCGGCCAGGTCGGGATCGGGCGCTTCGAGGCCGGTGTATTGCCCGAGGGCAAGGCGGCGGCGGTGGCCGGCCTGAAGTCCGAAGGCAAGCGCGTCGGCATGGCCGGCGACGGCATCAACGACGCGCCGGCGCTGGCGGCCGCCGATGTATCGTTCGCCATGGGCGCGGGCGCCAACGTCGCCATGGAGGCGGCCGACATCACGCTGATGCGCAACGACCTGCGCGGCGTCGCCGATGCGGTCGACCTGTCGCGCGCGACGCTCGCGAAGATCCGCCAGAACCTGTTCTGGGCGTTCATCTACAACGTGCTGGGCATCCCGGCGGCGGCGCTCGGACTTCTCAACCCGGTGATCGCGGGCGCCGCGATGGCCATGAGTTCGGTATCGGTGGTCAGCAACTCGCTGCTCTTGCGGCGCTGGAAACCCAAGGAGTGAACATGGAAACAATGGTCTTGAAAGTGGGTGGCATGTCCTGCGGAGGCTGCGTGAAGAGCGTGACCGGCGTGCTCGAAGCCTTGCCGGGCGTAAGCAAGGCCGACGTGTCGCTGGAAAAGGCCGAGGCCGTGGTCAGCTACGAGCCTGGCCAGGCCACGCGCGAACAGATGGTCCAGGCCATCGACGACGCCGGCTTCGAAGCCAGTTGAGGCGTGTTGGCGCCGGAACGGACTCATCCGCCCCTTTATAATCATCGCTTTTCGAGGAGCCGCCCGTGGGTTTAGATCGCGTTTCGTCAGGCAAGGACTTGCCCAACGACTTCAACGTCGTCATCGAGATTTCGATGCATTCCGAGCCGATCAAGTACGAAGTTGACAAGGAGTCCGGCCAGATCTTCGTCGATCGTT
>CAYXZX010000184.1:0-4747 GCA_964469455.1 uncultured Rhodocyclaceae bacterium
TCGACACGCACGTCCTCCTGCAGCTTCACGCGCCGCCAGTACTCGGCAAGCTGAGCCGGCCCGCGCTGAACGGCAAATGGCGTGTTGTGGTATTCCCCGTCGGCCGTGAACAGGGCGACGAACCTCGCCTCGTCGCGGTTTTCCCATGCGGCCTTGTAGCCACGCATGAATTGAGTAATGTCCATGAATCTCCCGTACTGATTCGTTCGCGCGGCTGAGATACCATTGCATTGCATCTATTGGTCCGAGCTGCCGTGTCAGTTCTTTTCTTGAGTCGTGTCGTGACCGCCAGATTAGACTGCGATGCGCGACCTGTCCACGGCGCAAGCCGGGAAGACGTGTGGCATGGTGCGACCACTGACTTTCGAATGAACTGACATGTGCGGCATTTGCGGTGAATTGCGATTCGATGGCGGCGAGCCGGACCTCTCCGGCCTGCAGCGCGTGATGGCGCGGCTGGCGCGGCGCGGGCCGGACCACGAAGGCGTGTACGCCGACGGCCCGGTGATCCTCGGCCATCGGCGGCTGGCTATCATCGACCTCTCGGCGCATTCGCACCAGCCGATGGTGGACAAGGCGCTCGGCCTGACGCTGGTCTTCAACGGCACCATCTACAACTATCGCGAACTGCGCCGCGAACTCTCGGCGCTCGGCTACCGTTTCTTCTCGGAGGGCGATTCCGAAGTCATCCTCAAGGGCTATCACGCCTGGGGCGAGGACTGCGTCGAGCGCTTCAACGGCATGTTCGCCTTTGCCATCTGGAACGAGGCCGAGCAGTCCCTGTTCCTCGGCCGCGACCGCGCCGGCATCAAGCCCCTCTACTACAGCCTCGACGACGCGCGCTTGCGCTTCGCTTCGACCTTGCCCGCGCTGCTGGCCGCGGGCGGCGTCGACACCACGCTCGACCCGGTGGCGCTGCATCACCATCTGACCTTGCATGCCGTGGTGCCGGCGCCGCGCACGATCCTCAAGGGCGTGCGCAAGCTGGCGCCGGGCCATGTCATGACCATCGACGCGAACGGCAAGAGCGAAACGCGCCCCTACTGGCACCTCAAGGCGCGGCGTCCCGTGATGCAACTCGGCGAGCAGGCCTGGCTCGTGCGTGTGCGCGAGTCGCTGCTGGCGGCGGTGGAGCGGCAGCAGACGGCCGCCGACGTGCCGGTCGGCGTGCTGCTTTCCGGCGGCCTCGATTCCAGCCTGCTGGTCGGGCTGCTCGATCAGCTCGGCCACCGCGAAGTGCAGACCTTCTCGATCGGCTTCGGCGACCTTGATCTCGCAGGCGCCGATTCCGGCAACGAGTTCATCTACTCCGACGCCGTGGCGAGCCACTTCCGCACGCGCCACCGCAAGTACCTGATCCCGGATGCCGAGGTGCTCGCCGCGCTGCCCGAAGTGGTCGACCAGATGTCCGAACCGATGGTCAGCCAGGATGTCGCGGCCTTCTACCTGCTGGCGCAGCGCGTCTCGCGGTCGGTGAAGGTGGTGATGAGCGGGCAGGGCGCCGACGAGGTGTTCGGCGGCTACTTCTGGTATCCGAAGATGGACGCCGAGCCGGGCACACCGCTGGAGAAATTCGCACGCCACTATTTCGATCGCGACCACGCCGAATACCTGACCACCGTGGGCGATGCCTTCGCCGTTGATGACGTCACTTCCACACTGGTCGCGGCGCGCCTCGCCGAGCCTGATGCCGACAGCTTCCTCGACCAGGTGCTGCGCTTCGACGCGACGACGCTGATCGTCGACGACCCGGTCAAGCGCGTGGACAACATGACGATGGCCTGGGGCCTGGAAGCGCGCGTGCCCTTCCTCGACCACGAGCTGGTCGAGCTGGCGATGAGCATGCCGCCGGAGCTCAAGCTCAAGGAAGGCGGCAAGTGGCCGCTCAAGGCCATCGCCCGCGGGCTGATTCCCGACAGCGTGATCGACCGGCCCAAGGGCTACTTTCCGGTGCCGGCCTTCAAGTATCCGCGGGGCAGGTTCCTCGACTTCATGCGCGGCGTGCTCGACAGCGAGGCGTGCCGTCAGCGCCGACTTTTCCGGCGCGACACGGTCGAGACGCTGCTCGCCGCGCCGATGGACCACACCACGCGCTTGCAGGGCGCCAAGGTCTGGCACCTGGCGCTGCTCGAATACTGGCTGCAGCGGCACGTCGACGCGGCGCGGGAGCCGATGCGATGATTCCCAACCTGCCCTCGCGCCTGCCGGATGTCGGCACCACCATCTTTACCGTCATGTCGCGCCTCGCCAGCGAGCACGGCGCGATCAATCTTTCGCAGGGCTTTCCCGACTTCGCGCCGCCGACCTTGTTGACCGAGCGGGTCGCGCACCACATGGCGACCGGTGCCAACCAGTACGCGCCGATGACCGGCGCACCGGCGCTGCGCGAGGCGATCGTGGCCAAGGTCGAGCGGCTGTACGGCGCACGCTACGATGTCGAGCACGAAGTGACGGTGACGGCGGGCGCCACGCAGGCGATCTTCACGGCCATCGCCGCGTGCGTGCATCCTGGCGACGAGGTAATCGTCTTCGCGCCCGTATATGACTCCTACGGACCGTCGGTGACGTTAGCCGGCGGCCGTGTCATCGAGGCGCATCTGCGCTACCCTGACTATCGGCCGAACTGGGCCGAGGTGCGTGCGCTGGTCGGTCCGCGCACGCGCATGATCGTCATCAACACGCCGCACAATCCGACCGCGACGGTGTGGTCGGCGCAGGACATCGCCGAACTGGCGGCGCTGGTGCGCGGTACCGATATCGTCGTCGTCTCTGACGAGGTGTACGAGCACATGGTGTTCGACGGCGGTCGCCATGAGAGCGTCATTCGCCATGCCGAGCTGCGCGAACGCAGTTTCGTCATATCGAGCTTCGGCAAGACCTACCACTGCACGGGCTGGAAGATCGCTTACTGCCTGGCGCCGCGGTCACTGATGGCCGAGTTCCGCAAGGCGCACCAGTTCGTCGTGTTCACCGTGCATCATCCTTCGCAGCTGGCGATCGCCGATTTCATGAACGCGCGGCCGGACTTTGCCGACGACCTGTCCGCCTTCTACCAGCACAAGCGGGACTTCTTTCGCGCACAACTGGCCGGCTCCCGCTTCCGGGCGCTGCCCAGCGCCGGCACCTATTTCCAGCTTGCCCGGTACGATGCCATCAACGACATGGCCGATACCGAGTTCTGCCGCTGGCTGACCACCGAGCGGGGTGTGGCGGCGATTCCGGTCTCGGTGTTCAGCGCCGATCGCCGCGATGACGGCGTCGTGCGCTTCTGCTTTGCCAAGAACGACGAGACACTGGCGGCGGCAGGCGAGCGCCTGCGCCGGATCTGACGCCGCCGGAGAGTGCAGGACATGGAAACCCATCTCGCCGATTTCATCCGCCACACGCCGGCCGGTCGCGATGCCGAGGCCATCCTGCGCAAATGCGTGCACTGCGGATTTTGCACGGCCACCTGTCCCACCTACCAGTTGTTTGGTGACGAGCTGGACGGGCCGCGCGGCCGCATCTACCTGATCAAGCAGATGCTGGAAGGCGCCGAGGCCACCGAGCGGACGCGCGCGCATCTGGACCGCTGCCTGACCTGCCGCGCCTGCGAAACGACCTGCCCGTCGGGTGTGCATTACAGTCGCCTGCTCGACATCGGTCGCGAGGTGCTGGAAGCGCGGCTGCCGCGCCGCGGTGTCGATGGCGCGTTGCGAGTCACCCTGAAGAACCTGCTGCCGAGGCCTGCGCTGTTCGGTCCGGCCATGAAGCTTGGCCAGGCGTTCCGGCCCTTGCTGCCCATGCCGCTGAAGGCCAAGGTGCCACCGGCGACGAGTGCCGGCGCGTGGCCGCGCGCCGGCCATGCCCGGCGCATGCTGGCGCTGGCCGGCTGCGCGCAGCCATCGATGCTGCCCGGCATCAACGCCGCGACGGCGCGCGTGCTCGACCGGCTGGGCATCAGCCTGGTCGAGGCGCGCAACGGGAAAAATGCGGCCGGCTGCTGTGGGGCGGTGCGTTTCCATCTGGGTGACGCCGAGGGTGCGCGCGACGACGCCCGGCGCAACATCGATGCCTGGTGGCCCGAGATCGAGGCGGGTTGCGAGGCGATCGTCATGACCGCCTCGGGCTGCGGCGTGCATGTGAAGGACTATGGCCACCTGTTGCGCGAGGATGCGCGCTACGCCGCCAGGGCCGAGCGCGTCGCCGCGCTGACCCGCGATGTTTCGGAGGTGCTGGCGGCCGAGCGCGAGCCGCTGACGGCGCTGCTCGGCGTCCTGCCACGGCTGACTGTGGCCAGACGGGTGGCCTTCCACTCGCCCTGCACCCTGCAGCACGGCCAGAAGATCCGCGGTGCCGTCGAAGCGCTGTTGCAAGCGGCCGGCTTCGAGACGACACCCGTGCCGGACGGCCATCTCTGCTGCGGTTCGGCCGGCACCTATTCGATCCTGCAGCCGGCCATTGCCGGGCGGCTCAGGGAGAACAAGCAAGCGGCGCTGGCGGCAGGCTCGCCCGATCTCATCGCCAGCGCCAATATCGGCTGCATCCTGCACTTGCGGGAAGGCAGCGCGACGCCGGTCCGCCACTGGATCGAACTGCTCGACGAGCGCCTCGCCGAGCGGTCCGGGCAGTGAAGGTCAGCCGTTGTTCTTCACCAGCAGCTTGCAGTCGGCATTGGCGACCTTGGTGCCATCCTGATTGACGCAGATGCCCGAGAACGACACCATGCCGCCGTTGTGCTTGGGCTTGTCCTCGCGGAGGGTGACCG
>CAYXZX010000185.1:0-4674 GCA_964469455.1 uncultured Rhodocyclaceae bacterium
GCGAAGGCGAACATGCCGCGAAAGCGCTCGACGCAGCGCTCGCCCCAGGCTTCCCAGGCATGGACAATGACCTCCGTATCGCTGCGCGTGTGGAAAACATGGCCGAGCGCCTGCAGCTCGGGAATCAGTTCCTGGTAGTTGTAGATCTCGCCATTGAAGACGACGCAGACGCTCTTGTCCTCGTTGTAGAGCGGCTGCTGGCCGGTCGAAAGATCGATGATGGACAGCCGGCGATGGCCGAGGCCGACACCCGGCTCGACATGAAGACCACCCTCGTCCGGACCACGGTGGAACTGCGACTCGTTCATCCGGTGCAGCACCGCGCGGTCGACGTCGCGCTTGCCTCGTGTATCGAAAATGCCGGTGATGCCGCACATGGTCGCCGCTATGCCAGTCTATCGGGCCGGCCCGAATAGTAACCGATCATAGAGGCCCTGATAGGCCGCCACCATCGCTTCCATGCTGAACCGGCGTTCGACCTCCGATCGTCCGGCGCTGCCAGCCGACAAGGCCCAACCTGGATTAACGGCAGCGGCAATGAGCGCTTGAGCCATCGCGTCGACATCGCCCGCCGGGACCAATTGGCCGGTCTCACCTTCGACGACCAATTCAGGATTGCCGCCAACCCGCGTGGCGATCACCGGCAGGCCGGAGGCCATCGCCTCCAGTATGGTGTTGGAGATCCCTTCGGCAAGCGACGGCAGCACGAAGCAATCGAGGCCACGCAGGATATCCGGTACGTCGTGCCGCTCGCCCGGGAGCCAGGCGAGATCGGCCACCCCGGCGGCATCGAGAATCCGCCGGGCTTCGGCACGCAGGGGACCGTCCCCCACCATTACCAGCCGCAGCCTCGTTTTCAAATCCGGCGCGCGCTCCAGCGCACGCACGAAGGCGCGTGCCAGCAGCGTCTGATCCTTCACGGTCTGCATGCGTCCCACAGTGCCGACCAGCCAGTGCTCGGGCCGTTGGAACGGGCAGTCGCTGATGGAAGCCAACTCCGTAGCAGGATGGAAACGCGCCGCGTCGACGCCGTTGTAGAACTGCGAAACCTTGCGCGGTGGGATGCCGACCGTGTCGAGCAGATAGCGCTGCAGATCGCGCGACAGGGCGATGAAGTGCGTGACGAAGGGGTTGTAGAGACGGCGCAGCCACTGGTAGGTTTTGTTCGAGCCGTCGAGGTCGCCGACATCGCGGCCATGTTCCCCGTGGATGCGCACCGGCACGCCGGCGGCCCACGCCGGCACGGTCACTTCCAGCGCAGCAAGATTGCGGCTATGGACAATGGCCGGCTTGAGCCGCCGGAAAAGCCGATAGAGTTGCGGATAGAGCTTCCAGAGATGGCCCGGCGGCTTGTTCACGCTGATGAATTCGACATCGTCGCGCGCGATGCGCCGCCGGAAATCGGTGACCTCGGTGAGAGCGAGGATGGCATGCCGGTAGGCAGCGGCCGGCATGCGATTGATGAGATTGACCACGCCGTTTTCCAGACCGCCGACGTCGAAGCGGTACATCACGTGGATAACCAGCGGACGGGAATCCTCCGCCACGCTAACGCGTCCGCCGCAAGGCGGCGTCCAAGCCATCGGCGAACGAAGCGACGAAGGCATCGAGGGCAGCCGCACCCTCGTCGCCTTCGCCCTTGGGCGAATACACCACCACCACGGCGGAATCATCGCCCTCGCCGCGCAGACGATGGAACGCCTGCCAGAGCTTGGCCACGTGGTCGCTGCTGGTGAGCCGGCCGCCGATCCAGTACCACTGCCAGGCCACGAGCCGCTGACCGGCGCCATTGCGCAGTTCGGCGGTCCGCGCCACCGCCGACTGTCCACCGAGCGCCACCTGGCGACTGCCTTGAGCGACCTGAAGCCAGATCTTGTCGCTGGACTTGACCAGCACATTCTCGGAACTGACCAGCTTGTGCTCGTAATCCTGCTGTCGGTAATAGCCGATGAAGATGCCGACCCGCCGCTCGCCTTGCCCGAACTCGGCCTGAACTTCGGCACGGGGGTTGCCGAAGGCTGGCCGCCAGTCGATCACGCGAACGTCGGCCGCCTGCCAGCCTGCTGGGGCGTCCAAAGTCAGCGGTGGCACCACGCCGCCACGTGCGCCCTCCTGGCGCTCGATCACGGCAAGACCGAGATGCGGCAGCGCCGTCACCAGCGCTGCCAGCATCGCCACCGGCCAGACATACTGACCCGGCCGGCTCGCATCGACCGGTGCATTCGCCGTCCGGCCCACGCACTCGCCCGCATCGGGGTGCTCGGCCCAGCGGGCGCCGATGACGAACATCAGCAAAATGACCACGCCGAAGAACAGCCAGCCGTAGATCAGATGATCGACCCCGACCGCCAGCCTGTTGCCGGACAGGTGGCCAAGCATCACGATCATGTAGGCGCGCAGCCAGTTGGCCACGATCGGCACCAGGATGGAAACACCGATGAAGATCAGACGGCGGCGCAGCGAGCGATAGTTGAGATAGGCATAGAGCGTGCCGACCACCACCGAGGCGATCAGGTAACGCACGCCGCTGCACGCCTCCACCACCGACCAGCTGCCCGAGGGGATGATGAAGTTCTGGCCTTCGCGATAGACGGGAATGCCGGTAAGCATGAGTGCACGCACGGTGAAGTCGGCCGTCCATTCCATCATGCGCGGCATGACGAACTCGCCGATGGGGACGGCAAAGAACAGGTAAGCGAGCGGGAAGGCCATGGCCCAGGCGACGCGCCAGCCGAGCACGGCCACGACGGCGAGCACCAGCAGCGACACCAGCGCCAGTTGCGTCACGGCGTTCACGGCCGTCAGTTCGCCCATCAGCCAGCCGAACCCGGCGATCAGCGCCAACGACAGCGCGGGCCACCAGCCGGTCGGCGTCAGCCCCGCGAGGGCATGGCGCTGACGCCAGATCAGCCAGAGCGAGATGGGCGGCACGATGAAAGCGTGGGTGAATGTCTCGGAGCGCGCCCAAATCACCACCATCGCCCGCGCCGTGTCCCAGTACCAGAACAGAATCCAGGCCAGCACGAAAGTCAGTGCCGGCAGGGCGCCGCGCCAGGCGGACCGCGTCGCGGCGTCAGGCGCCGGGGTCATGCCGCCGCCTCGCTCGCTCGCGGTTGCAGATAGCGGTCGATGCCGGACATGCTGGCCTCCCAGCTGTAACACTCGACCACGCGCCGCCGGGCTGCCGCGCCGATGCGGGCGGCGCGGGCGGGATCGGCGATCAGGCCGGCGACGGCATCGACAAAATCGTCCGCATCGGTGGCGGACAAGAGTTCCTCGCCCGGTTTGGCGTCGATGACGCTGGCACACCCCGCCGAAGCCACCACCGGCCGCGCCATGGCCATGGCCTCGAGAATCTTGTTCTGGATGCCGCGCGCCACGCGCAAGGGCGCCACCACCGCCGCCGCGTGTTGCAGATAAGGCCGCACATCGTCCACCGTGCCGGTGACACGAACATCGTCGGCGGCGAGCGACTGAACCTGGGGGCTGGGGCTGCGCCCGACGATCCAGAAACGCACGCCGGGGCAGCGCGCGCGCAAGGCCGGCAGCATGTCCTGGACGAACCAGGCAACGGCATCGATGTTCGGCCAGTAATCCATGGCGCCGGTGAAAACCACGGGCTGCTCGCCGGAATCGTAGGGCGATGGCAGGAACTCCGACGGCGCGAAGAAATCGGAATCGACGCCATTGCCGATCGCCTCGACCCGCGCGGCGGCCTCCGGCGCCAGCCGGCGGAACAGATCGGTTTCCTGTTCGGTGACGAAGAAGCCACGCGCGGCGCGCAGCGCCGTGGTCCGCTCGAAGTCGAGCAGCCGCGCCCCTTCCCGCCGATAAAGCCATGACAGCGGCCAGCGATGGGCCGGCGCGTACTGTGTCCACTTGGCCGAGTCGACATCGACGAAATCAACCACCAGCGGCGTCCGGCCGTCGGGCGCGGTCACCTCGGCATACTGCGCCATGGCCGACGAGAACACCACGATGGCGTCGATCGCATTCTCACGCCGGACTCGACGGACCCAGTCGTGCAGGCCCCTGTCACGGTAGTACGGCAAGGTCAGCGGCTCGCCGGTCGCCATTCCGACCAGGCTTTTCATCCGCGCCCAGCGCGGATGCAGGCGCGCGACGTGCAGGTCGGCGCACAGCCCGCGCACGACATCGACATGGCGTTCATCATCCGGATCGTCAATGAATGTTCCGAGGAAGACGCGATGGTGTGCCGCCAGGTGCTTGAGCAGATGGTAGGAGCGCACCTTGTCGCCCTTGTTGGGCGGATAGGGCAGACGATGCACGAGGTAGAGGACATTGCCCATGCGCGGCGCTAGCCCAGGTAGCGGACGATGTGCGGGCCGAGGGCGTTGGCCACGCCGATCGGCATGCGGCGCCAGGCCTCGATGAAGAAGCGGTACTTGGCATTGGCCGGATTGTTCTGCGGAATGGCATCGCGTTTGTAGAGCCGGTATTCGTAATGGAGCGGTGTCGGCTCGAAGCCCCAGTTCTTCTTGAACGAGTAGGAACCCGTGCCCTGCTTGCTTCGTCCGTAGTCGAACACCTTGAGGCCGCGCTGGCACGACCGCCGCATCAGCGCCCAATACTTGAAGTCGTTGGCGGCGAGGTGGCGGGCCGACTCGTCGTCGCCGGCGTAGTAAGGCAGCACCTCGTCGCGGAAATGGAAGC
>CAYXZX010000186.1:0-4631 GCA_964469455.1 uncultured Rhodocyclaceae bacterium
CTGATCGGCACGCCCGACACCAGCTCCCGACCACGATCCTTGAACGTGGTGAGGTACTGCTGGCCGCTCGAATCACGGCTCAGGTGGGCCACCGTGGCGACCGTGCCGGCGATCTGCTTGCGACCGGCCGGGCGGTACCCGAACCGGGCAAACAAGGCCTTGTCGTCCTTCTTCTCGCCGGTGTCGCCGAGCCCGGCCTGCTCGGCGGTCAGGATCACGTGACCATCGATTCGCGCCATCGCTCGGTAGAGCTTGTTGTGCTCCTTCTTGATGTACGGCCAGTCCTCCCAGCCGCGGAGATCGCGGCCCTCGCCGCCGTGCTGCTCGCGCTTCTTGAGGAAGTACTCATCGGCGCCCCCGGCGTCGGGGAACATGCGCTCGATGAACCACTCCTGCACGGCCGGCCACGTGTGCGTCGCCGAATCGATGGCGGCCCAATCGTCGGGGCGCGTCTCGTTCTGCAGCCAGTCGAACCCGTCGCGCTGGGCCTCCCAATCGTCGGGGTACGCCCAGACGACCTCGACGTTGCTGACACCGGCGAATCGATCCGACTCGAGCAGGAGCGCCGCAGACGGGGCCCAATCGATCTCGAGGATTCGGAACTGAGCCTCGGGCAGCCGCTTCGCGATGCAGAGGATCGCGTCGGACTTGCCCGCGCCGTTGTCGGCGAAGATCAGTTGCCGCTCCTTGCCCATGCGACCGGCGCGGGGTGATTCGTAACCCATCTACTTGTTCTCCTTCTGCGCGTCTCGGCGCGTGATCTTGGGGAATTCCTGGGTGTGGGCCTTCACGACCTGGGTCCGCTCCTTGACGTTGCGCGTGACCCAGCTCACGACCACCTCGCCAGCACTCGCGTCGAGTCCGGGGTGGGCCGGCAGCAGGACCTTCTTGTTCTCGCCCATGACGTCACGAATCACCGCGTTGGCGTCGCGTTTCATCTGGTCGGCCGCGGTCGTCATCTGACGTGCGATACCCACTGCGTCGACCGCGAGCCGGAACCTGATCCGGTCGTCCTCGGCCACGATCGGCAGCTCCTCGTCGTCGTGCAGGAAGAAGTGACCGCACGGGTACTGCTTCACGTCGCAGTCGGGGAACTCGCCGTCGCCGTCGGCGTCGACCATGTCGACGATGAGCTTGGCCCGCTTCTCGATCTCCTCGAGCGACACCGGGGGCTCGGGGATGTAGACGATCGGAAGGATGCGCTGCACGACCCCGTTCTCGTCCTTCGCCCCCACAACCAGGGCGACGGGAATCATCTGCCCGAATCGCGCCGCCGCCCCGTGCATGTAGACGCTGATCTGCGTGGAGTACGGCGCCGGCAGCACCTTCAACACGTCGCGCCAGTCGGGGTTCTCCCCCAGCCGCTCGATTGCGTTGACGTAGGACTTGCCGAGCGCCTTGTATTCGTCGATCTGATTCGGGACACCGACCCCGCCGCGATGAATCGCGAAGTTGTCGACCGACCCGCTCACGTTGACCACCTGGTCGCCGTGCGTGAACGACACGTGCAGGCCCTTGTGCGTGCCCATCGGGACGAGCTCGCGCTTCTCCATCGCGAGCTTCTCGATCACGGCCTCGGCGTTGTGGCCCTCGTCGTATTTCTCCTGCATCCAGTCGGGGACGGGCTGGGGCTCGACGCCCCGGCCCGTCGCCACGAGTGACCGGATGCACCCACCGAGCGCGCTGGCACGAATCCACCACGCATCGGCGCCGTCGTCGTACTGGACGCTCGGTCGATCCTGGTCGGTGCGAATCATGCTCCGCTCACCTCGCCTTGGCCGGCGCCGACGTGCTTCTTCCGCGGGTGGAACTTCGCGTAGAGCACGCTCCCGCCCTCGGTCTTGCGCGTCTCGAACTCGAACTTGCCGGGCGGGATCTCCGTCTCCTTCGATTCGATTCGACGCAGCGCGTTGTCGGCGCCGCGGGCGTTGCCGGGGAAGGCCTTGATCTCCCACCATTCATCCACCCCTTCACCACCACGAACACGGTCCTTGACCTCGTTCAGCAGCGGCAGGTAGGTGGGACGCGCGCCCCGCTTGGGGGACGGCCGGTCGGCGGGGAGATCGCCGACCGGCCGAACGCGCGCCTCTTGGGCGCCCACGGTCAGGCCGTCCGAAGCTCGATGTAGAGCGCGTCGGTGAGGAGCTTCGTGCTCCACTCCTCGGACTGCTCCACGCCGTCGACCTCGGCGAGCGCACGCTGCACGAACACCTCGTAGCTCTCCGACGTGGCGGCGATGACCTTGAGCGCAGCCTGGATCTCGACGTCCTTGTCGGCGATGCCCTCGACGTCGCCACCGCCGACGTCGACCCCATCGAGCCCGCCCGGGAGGAATGCCGTCACGTCGAGACGCGAGTACTTCCGCTCCTCCTGGGTCTGGCGGTCGGTGTAGGTGAGCTCGCGCTGGGCGAAGCCGAACGTCAGGCCCTTCCAGATCGCGGCCGACTTCCACATCGGCGACTCACCGCCCGCCGCCTTCTTCAACGCGTCGAGCGCGCCGGGCTGGGCAGCGGCCGTGGCGACGAGGTTGCCGAGGCCGGACTTCTCGTCGATGCGCTGACGGCGCGGGTTGATCGGGCTGATTCGGGCGCCGTTCTCGACGGGCTCCCAATTCGAGCCGAGGGTGAAGAACTGCTGGCGCTCCTCGCCGGCGTCGGTCATCAGCTCGAGGACGAGCACCAGAACCTCACCGCCCTTGTAGTTCGGCGGGAACGAGAAGTACGCATCGGTGATCGTCGCGTCGTACTCGATTCCCGACGAGAGGCCGAGATCTTCGTTGGTTGCCTGGGTGGCAGTGGTCATGTGATTGATTCCTTCTGGGTTGGGGGTTGCTATTTCTGCTCGACGAACGGGCGCGGTTAAGCAGCCCGCTCCGGTTCGAGGAGACGTTTCCAGTTGAAGGCGCGGACGATTCCGTCGCGCCACCACCGGGGGAAGAAGCTCATGTTCTTGGCGTAGAGGTTCGTGGCGAACTGCTTGTCGAGGATGTACGTCTCGCACGAATCAGTTGCGCTCCGGACGCCGCGCCCGGTCATCTGCAGGATGGTGCGGACGGCCTGGACCGCGTACCACTCCTCACCACCGGGGGCCCTCATGCGTCGGCTGACCTGCTTGTCGCCGAGCGACATGAATGGGACCTTCGCCACGATCACCACGCGGGCCAGATCTCCGGCGAAGTCGAACCCTCGGTCCATCGACGCTGCGAACAGCACGGCGCCCGTGGCCTTCTCGTATCGGCTGAACGCGTCGTCGCGCTCGCGGCTGTTGTGATACGTGAACATCGGCCGAGCTCGCACCTCTTCGCGCTTCGACAGGCTGAGCTTGCGGTGCAGGGTGTCGGCGAGCTTGTAGCTCACGCAATGAATCAGCACGCGGTCGCCCGGGTGGTCGGCGATGATCGTCTCGATTGCGGCGACCATCTTCGGCATGTCCGCCTCTTGGGACTTGAGGCTCATGTCCGCGACGGGCGCGATGTAGATGGGTCGGTTCTCGACCGGGAAGGTCATCGGGACGTTGACCGTCGCGACCTCCAAGCCCATCGCACCGAGGCTCCGAACCTGCTCGCGGGTCGAGATGATTGACCCCGACATGCACAGCCACTTCCGGCCGTGGCCCCACAGCAGCTCGGGGCCCCATGCGGCGCAGCTGATCGGGCGATAGACGACGGGGCCGGCGTCGTTGTCGCGCACCCACTCCTCGATGTCGCTCGACGTGAATCGAACGCACGCCCCGAGCAGCGTGTCCTTGTCGCGCTCCTCGGCCGCCTTCTCGAGCGGATCGTCGAGCGGGCACTTCCATTCGCGCAGCGCCGGGGTCAGCACCTCCGACACCCACCGCGTGACCGTCGTGCCGTGGCTCCCCTTCTTCGGCTCATCCAAGCCGAGGCGATTCAGCCACTTCTGCGGGACGCGGAACTCGATGTAGCCTGTCAGGATTCCTTCGAGCGTGTCGGACTCATCCGCGATGACGAGATCCCGGCCGCTGAATCCGCCGACGTGATTCGCCTCGGCGATGAAGTAGGCCGTGTTCGTGACGCTGAGCTGGGACTGCAGGGCCCGGGTCCTGGCCTGCTTGTACGGGCACGCCACGTCGCCGTCGGGCGTTTCGCACCAGGTGCATTCCTTCCCGCTGCAATCGGCGCACGTGGCGTCAGGGGGCCCGTCGAGCGGGATGTAGTTGCTCCGGCCCTTGATGAGCTGGGCGTAGGGGAAGTCCGAGAGAAACTGGTCCTGCAGCCCGATCGTGTTGCACACGTACAGGGCATTGCGGAACCCACCGGCGCGCCGCACCATCTCGGCCAGCAGCGTCTTGCCGGTGCCGGTCGGGGCGTCGAGCATGACGACGTCGGCGCCATGATTGAATGCCTCGACGACCTGAATCATCGCGGCGACCTGCGTGTCACGGAACCCGGTGACCCACGCCGGCCACGGGGTCGCGTCGGAATTGAATCGGGGATCGTCGGGCGTCATGGCTGGACACACGGGTGGTCGGGGGCGTCCACCGGGAACGGACATGAGAGGCGACCGGTGCCGAGGCACGAGGGGCACCGACCGCCGCCGCCAAACAGGCCGTCCGAACCGAGGCGGATCGGTAGGCAGCAGTACCCGTGGCACTCAGGGCATTCCACGCTC
>CAYXZX010000187.1:0-4604 GCA_964469455.1 uncultured Rhodocyclaceae bacterium
GAACGCACCGGCATCGCGCCGTTCATGGACGTCGTGGTGCCCGGCGATCTATTGCCGAAGCCGAAGCCCGATCCCATGCCCGTCGTATGGGCCTGCGGCCGCCTCGGCGTTTCGCCCGCCGATACCTTGCTGATCGGCGATTCCATACATGACTTCAAGGCCGGCAAGTCGGCCGGCTGCAAGGTCTTCCTGGTTCCCTGCGGCTACAACGAAGGCCAGGACGTGCGCGGCCTCGAATGCGATGCTATAGTCGCCACCATCGAAGACGCCGCAAGCCGCATCGACAAAGCATGACGATTCACTGCACCGCGAAAGTCACCCGCCCCCAGTGGGCAGAGGCCTGGCCCTGGCGCCGCTGGCGATAAGTTCGCTCGCCCCGCGCTGGCGCCGTGCACATTCGGCGTACCACCAGCGCTGACTTTCGCAAGCTGTAACGCAGTGGAGCCATCATGACTGAAGCCGCGCTTTCCGAATCCGATTTCAACCGGCTGGCCGCCGAAGGCTACAACCGGATCCCCGTCACCCTTGAAACCTTCGCCGATCTCGACACGCCGCTGTCGATCTACCTCAAGCTGGCGGCGAGCCCCTACTCCTACCTGCTGGAATCCGTGCAGGGCGGCGAACGCTTCGGCCGCTATTCCTTCATCGGCATCGCCTCGACCACACGCATCGCGGTCTACGACTCGAGCATCCTGCTGCTGACGGGCAACCGCGTGGCCGAACGGCGCGACCACACGAACCCGATGTCCTTCATCTCGGAGTTCATGGCGCGCTTCAAGGTGCCGGACATCAAAGGCCTGCCGCGCTTCTGCGGCGGCCTGGTCGGCTATTTCGGCTACGACACCGTGCGCGCCATCGAACCGAAACTGGCGGCGACGAAGAAGCCGGACCCGATCGGCGCTCCGGACATGCTGCTGATGCTGTCCGAGGAGATCGCCATCGTCGACAATCTGTCCGGCAAGTTGACACTCGTCGTCTACGCCGAGCCCGGTTTCCCGGGCGCCTGGAAGCAGGCCCAGGCGCGACTCAAGGAACTGCTGGCCAAGCTGCGCGCGCCCGCCGCCATTCCCGGCGACACGATTGCCGACAGCGCGCCGGCCGAGTCGGAGTTCGGCGAAACAGCCTTCAAGGCGGCGGTGCTCAAGGCCAAGCAGTACATCACGGACGGCGATGTCATGCAGGTGGTGCTGAGTCAACGCATGAGCAAACCCTATCGGGCATCCCCGCTGGCGCTCTACCGCTCGCTGCGAACACTGAACCCATCGCCGTACATGTTCTACTTTGATTTCGAGGACTTCCATGTCGTCGGCGCCTCGCCGGAGATTCTGGTACGCCTGGAGGACGGCACGGTGACGGCACGGCCGATCGCCGGCACGCGCAAGCGGGGTGCGACACCGGCGGAGGACGAGGCGCTGGCCTCGGAACTTCTGGCGGACGAGAAGGAGCGCGCCGAGCACCTGCAGCTGCTCGACCTCGGTCGCAACGACGTCGGCCGCGTTGCCAAGATCGGCTCGGTCAAGGTCACCCAGCAGTACGTCATCGAGCGCTATTCGCACGTGATGCACATCGTCTCCAACGTCGAGGGCCAGCTCAAGGACGACGAAGGGCCGGTCTCGGTGCTCAAGGCCACCTTCCCGGCCGGCACTGTCTCGGGCGCGCCGAAGGTCAGGGCGATGGAGATCATCGGCGAACTGGAACCGACCAAGCGCGGCATCTACGCGGGCGCCGTCGGCTATCTCGGCTTCAACGGCGACATGGACCTCGCCATCGCCATCCGCACGGCGGTGGTCAAGGACGGCCGCATCCACGTGCAGGCCGGCGCCGGCATCGTCGCCGACTCCAACCCCGATTCGGAGTGGGAAGAGACGCGCAACAAGGCGCGCGCCCTGCTGCGCGCCGCCGAGCTGGCCGAAGCCGGCCTCGACACGCGCTTCGAGTAGGGAGGACGCCATGTTGCTAATGATCGACAACTACGATTCCTTCACCTACAACCTGGTGCAGTATCTTGGTGAACTCGGGGTGGACGTCCGCGTCTATCGCAACGATGCCATCACGCTGAAGGAAATCGCCGCCATGAGGCCGGATCACCTGGTCATCTCGCCCGGCCCCTGCTCGCCGAAGGAGGCTGGCATCTCGGTAGCGGCGATCCAGGCGTTTGCCGGCAAGATGCCGATCCTCGGCGTCTGCCTCGGCCACCAAAGCATCGGCTACGCCTTCGGCGGCGAGATCATTCATGCCAAGACCATGATGCACGGCAAGGTGTCGCCGATCCATCACGCCGACATCGGCGTCTTCAAGGGTCTACCGAATCCGCTCACGGCCACTCGCTACCACTCGCTGGCCATCCGCCGCGAGACGCTGCCCGACTGTCTCGAGATCACCGCCTGGACCGACGATGGCGAAATCATGGGCGTGCGCCACAGGACGCTGGCCGTGGAGGGCGTGCAGTTTCATCCCGAGTCCATCATGACCGAGCGCGGCCACGACCTGCTGCGCAACTTCCTTCAAGGAGTCCGCTGATGATCACCCCGCAGGAAGCGCTCCAGCGCACCATCGAGCACCGCGAGATCTTCCACGACGAGATGCTGCACCTGATGCGGCTGATCATGAAGGGCGAAATCACACCGGTGATGGCAGCCGCCATCCTGACCGGTCTGCGCGTCAAGAAGGAAACCATAGGCGAGATCGCGGCGGCGGCCACCGTGATGCGGGAACTCTGCACCCCCGTGGTCGTTCCCGACAACCCCCGCTTCGTCGACATCGTCGGCACCGGCGGCGACTCCGCGCATACATTCAATATCTCCACCGCCTCGGCTTTCGTCGTCGCTGCGGCCGGCGCCACTGTCGCCAAGCACGGCAATCGCAGCGTGTCGTCGAAGTCGGGCAGTGCCGACGTTCTCGAGGCGCTCGGTGCCAACATCAACCTGCAGGCGCCGCAGGTGGCCGAATGCATCCGGGCCACCGGCATGGGCTTCATGTTCGCGCCCAACCACCATCCGGCGATGAAGAATGTCGCGCCGGTGCGCAAGGAGATGGGAGTTCGCACGATCTTCAACATCCTCGGCCCGCTGACCAATCCGGCCGGCGCGCCGAATACGCTGATGGGCGTGTTCCACCCGGATCTCGTCGGCATCCAGGTGCGTGTCATGCAGCAGCTTGGTGCCAGCCACGTGCTGGTGGTCTGGGGCAAGGATGGCATGGACGAGATTTCGCTCGGCGCGGCCACCATGATCGGCGAGTTGAAGGACGGCGAGATTCGGGAATACGAGATCCATCCCGAGGACTTCGGCCTGCAGATGGTGTCCAACCGCAGCCTGAGGGTCGCCGATGCCGCCGAGTCGAAAACCATGCTGCTCGCGGCGCTCGATGACAAACCGGGCACGGCGCGCGAGATCATCGCCCTCAATGCCGGAGCCGCGCTCTACGCCGCCAACCTCGCCGGAGGCATTGTCGAGGGCATCAGGAATGCACGCGAAACGATCGCCAGCGGCGCGGCACGCAAGAAGGTCGACGAATTCGTGCAATTCACGCGGAAATTTGGATGAGCGACATCCTCGACAAGATCCTCACCGTCAAGCGCGAGGAAGTCGCCGCCGCGCTCGCCGTAAAGCCTCTCGCCGCTATGCGCGCCGAGGCCGAGTCGCGAGCGGTGAGTCGCGATTTCGTCGGTGCCATCCGCGCCAAAGTCAGTCGTGGCGAGGCGGCAGTCATCGCGGAAATCAAGAAGGCCAGCCCCTCCAAGGGCGTGCTGCGTGAGGATTTCCGCCCGGCCGAGATTGCGGCCAGTTATGAGAAGCATGGTGCCGCCTGTCTATCGGTGCTCACCGATCGACGCTTCTTTCAGGGCGCGCCCGAGTACTTGGGGGCCGCCCGTGCAGCGTGTGCCCTGCCCGTGCTGCGCAAGGACTTCCTGATTGACCCCTACCAAGTGTATGAAGCCCGGGCCATGGGCGCCGACGCCATCCTGCTGATCGTTGCCGCGTTGTCGCTGGCGCAGATGCTTGAAATGGAGGAACTGGCCAACGCGCTGGGCATGGCAGTCCTGGTCGAGGCCCACGATGGTGACGAAGTCAGTGACGCTTTGCGGCTGAAAACGCCGCTTATCGGCATCAACAACCGTGATCTTCGTAGCTTCGCCGTCAGCCTCGACACAACGCTCAGCCAGCTTTCGGGGATCCCCGCAGACCGCATCGTGGTCACGGAATCCGGAATTCTGACAAGCGCAGACGTTGCGCGGATGCGATCGCGAAGCGTCAACGCCTTCCTTGTCGGCGAAGCGTTCATGCGCGCCCCCGAGCCCGGCCAGGAACTGGCCAGGCTGTTCGGGCAGTCCTGATCGGCCAAACAGACCTAGCGAAGTTTCATTTAAGATTCAGATACCTGCAAACATTAGATATCAGCCATATACTTAATCTCCTGATCACTTCGTTGTTGCAAAAATCCCACAAAGAGGCCCGTGAAAACCCTCCATTCCGGGCTTTCGCTTGATGGTGTTTCCCCCGTCAAGCGACAATTAGGCCAGCTTTCCTAGAGGGAAGTAGTAGCGGAATTCAGTGGCCAACCACGTGGAGTCATTGAAACCCGCATCTCAACCAATAAGGAGA
>CAYXZX010000188.1:0-4532 GCA_964469455.1 uncultured Rhodocyclaceae bacterium
CTGGAACAGCGCGCGGGCATCGTCTGCCGCGGGCGCGCCCTTGGCCATCTCAGTGACCGAGGTTGTCGAGATACTTTTCCGCATCCAGTGCCGCCTGGCAGCCGGTCGCGGCGCTCGTGATCGCCTGCTTGTAGATCTTGTCCTGCACGTCGCCGGCGGCGAACACCCCGGGGACGGATGTCGCGGTCGCGTTGCCGTCACGGCCCGACTGGGTGATGATGTAGCCGTTGTCCATCTCCAGCTGCCCAGCGAACAACTCGGTGTTCGGCTTGTGGCCAATGGCGATGAACACGCCCATCAGCTTGATCTCTTCGGTGATTCCAGTCTTGGCATTGCGGATGCGCATGCCGGTGACGCCCGTCTTGTCACCGAGCACTTCGTCGAGCACCGAATCCCATTTGATCGTCACCTTGCCGGCTTTCTCCTTTTCGAACAGCTTGTCCTGCATGATCTTCTCGGCGCGGAACTTGTCGCGGCGATGCACTACCGTCACATGGCTGGCGATGTTGGCAAGGTACAGCGCTTCCTCGACGGCCGTGTTGCCGCCGCCGATGACCGCCACCGCCTGGTTCTTGTAGAAGAAGCCGTCGCAGGTGGCACAGGCGGAAACGCCCTTGCCGGAGAATGTCTGCTCGGAGGGCAGGCCGAGATATTGTGCCGAGGCGCCGGTGGCAATGATCAGGGCATCGCAGGTGTACTCGCCGGCGTCGCCGATCAGCTTCATCGGCTTCTCGGCGAGCTTCGCCGTGTGGATGTGGTCGAAGATGATCTCGGTGTTGAAGCGCTCGGCGTGCTTCTGGAAACGGGCCATCAGGTCCGGGCCCTGCACGCCGTCGGCGTCGGCCGGCCAGTTATCCACCTCGGTTGTCGTCATCAGCTGGCCGCCCTGGGCGAGACCGGTGACGAGCACGGGCTTCAGGTTGGCACGGGCGGCATAGACGGCGGCGGTGTATCCGGCCGGGCCGGATCCCAGGATCAGCAGGGGGCAGTGACGGGTGGTCATGTCGGCGACTCCAGGAGGGAATACTCGGTTGGAGCGGATTATAGACGGTGGCTTGCGAGGCGAATTCCAATCGCCCATCAGAGCATGAAAGGGTGTGCTGATCGCCGCTTTTGCTCGCCGGTCCGACGGCAGAATCGATACGTTTCCCGACAAGCGTCCTGATCATGGCCATTGCCCTGGCACCCCGAAATCCCGCGCTACCGTTACCGGAACGCATCGTCGCGCTCATCAACGAAGTCCGCTGGCTGGTGCTGGGCGCCGCGGGTGTTTATCTCGCGCTGATTTTCTGGGGCTTCGATCCGGCCGACCCGGGCTGGTCGCATGCCGTCTCCGCCGAGCGGATCGGCAATCCCGGCGGCCGCTTCGGCGCGTGGCTGGCCGACCTGCTGCTCTATCTTTTCGGCCTGTCGGCGTGGTGGTGGGTCGGCCTGGTGTTCTTTCTGGTGGCCTGGGGCTACCGGCGGCTGAACCTGATATTCGGCGGCGACCGGCGGCCACTGACTATCGCCTTGGCCGGCTATGGCGTGCTGCTGCTGGCCAGCAGCAGCATCGAGGCGATGCGTTTCTGGAGCCTCAAGGCGACGCTGCCGCTGGCGCCGGGCGGCATGCTCGGCATGGAAATCGGCCGGCTCGCGACCCGCTTTCTCGGCTTTACCGGCGGCACCTTGGCGATGCTGACGCTCTGTCTGGCCGGGCTGACGCTGTTTCTGGGTGTGTCCTGGATCAACGTGGCGGAGCGTACCGGCGCCCTGCTGGAGGCCGGCTGGCACGGCACCGTCGCGCTCTGGCAGCGCTGGCAGGATCGCCGCTACGGACGGGAGGTCGCGGAGAAGCGCGAAGCCAAGGTCGAGGATGTGCGGCGCAAGATCGAAGAAACACCGCCCATCAAGATCCAGCCGCTGGAGATCGAGATTCCGCGAGCGCCCAAGGTCGAGGCGCGCATCGAAAAGGAACGACAGGCGCCGTTGTTCTTCGATGCTCCGGGCGGGGCCCTGCCGCCATTGCACCTGCTCGACGAACCCACGCACCGGCCCGAGGACCTGCCGGCGGCCGAAACCCTGGAGTTCACTTCGCGCCTGATCGAACGCAAGCTCGGCGACTTCGGTGTCGAGGTGAAAGTCATTTCCGCACATCCCGGCCCGGTGGTCACCCGCTACGAAATCGAACCGGCCACCGGCATCAAGGGCTCGATGGTGGTCAATCTGGCCAAGGATCTGGCGCGGGCCCTGAGCCTGGTCAGCATCCGCGTCGTCGAAACCGTGCCGGGCAAGTCCTGCATGGCGCTGGAACTGCCGAATCCGCGTCGGCAGACAGTGCGCCTCGCGGAGATCATCGGCTCCAAGTCCTACCATGACCTGCACTCGCCGCTCGCCATCTGCCTCGGCAAGGACATCGCCGGCGGGCCGGTGGTGGCCGATCTCGCCAGGATGCCGCATCTGCTGGTGGCCGGCACCACCGGTTCGGGCAAGTCGGTGGGCATCAACGCCATGATCCTCTCGCTGGTGTACAAGTCCGAGCCGCGCGACGTGCGCATGATCATGGTGGACCCGAAGATGCTGGAACTCTCGATCTACGAGGGTATTCCGCACCTGCTGGCGCCTGTGGTCACCGACATGAACAAGGCGGCCAATGCGCTGCACTGGTGCGTCGGCGAAATGGAACGCCGCTACAAGCTGATGAGCGCGCTGGGCGTGCGCAACCTGTCGGGCTTCAACGGCAAGATCCGCGAAGCGGAGAAGGCCGGCGAGCACATCGCCAATCCCTTCCCGCTGGTGCCCGAGTCGCCCGAGCCGCTGACGACCATGCCGTACATCGTCGTCGTCATCGACGAGCTGGCCGACCTGATGATGGTGGTCGGCAAGAAGGTCGAAGAGCTCATCGCGCGGCTGGCGCAAAAGGCGCGCGCCGCCGGCGTGCACCTGATCCTCGCCACGCAGCGACCGAGCGTCGACGTCATCACCGGCCTCATCAAGGCCAACATTCCGACGCGCATCGCTTTCCAGGTCAGCAGCAAGATAGACTCGCGGACCATCCTCGACCAGATGGGTGCGGAAGCGCTGCTCGGCCAGGGCGACATGCTCTATCTGGCGCCGGGCACCGGGCTGCCGACGCGCGTGCATGGCGCCTTCGTCGCCGACGACGAGGTGCATCGCATCGTCGATCACCTGCGCAAGGTCGGCATTCCGGAGTTCGTCAACGACATCCTCGCAGCGCCCGCGGCCGAGGCCTCGGACGTCAGCGATGGTGGCACGCCGGGCGACGCGGAATCCGACCCCATGTACGACCAGGCCGTGCAGGTGGTCATGCAGACGAGGCGGCCCTCGATCTCGCTGGTGCAGCGTCACCTGCGCATCGGCTACAACCGTGCCGCCCGGTTGATCGAGGTGATGGAGCGCGCCGGCCTCGTTTCCACCATGAACGCCGCCGGCAACCGTGAAGTGCTGGCGCCGGACACGCGGGAATAAACGATCCTAGGCGATAATCCGCCCATGATGAAAACCGCGATTGCTCTGTTCGGCTTCATGTTGCCGCTTGCCGCGACGGCGAGCGGCATCGACCAGTTCAAGTCCTTTCTCGAAACGACCCGGCAGGCCCGGGGCGTGTTCTCGCAGAGCGTGGTGGGCAAGTCGGGACGCAAGCCGCAACAGTCGTCGGGCAGCTTCGCCTTCGCGCGGCCCGGCAAGTTTCGCTGGACGTACGACAAGCCGTTTCAGCAACTGTTGGTCAGCGACAGCGAGAAACTCTGGAGCTACGATCCCGAACTCAGGCAGGTGACCGTCAGCAAGCTCGGCAAGGCACTGGGTGCCAGCCCTGCGGCGCTGCTGGCCGGCGATGCGCTGGAAGAGAACTTCGTCATCGTGGACGGCGGCACGGCTGAAGGCCATGAGTTCGTCGAGGCCACGCCAAAAGCACAGGACGGCAGCTTCGAGCGCGTCCGTATCGGCTTCAGGGACCGGCTGCCGCGCCTCATGGAAGTCCGCGACAATTTCGGCCAGACCACCACCTTGCGACTCGAAAACCTCGAGGCCAACCCCGCCCTGCCGGCCGACCTGTTCCGCTTCGTGCCGCCCAAGGGCGTGGACGTCGTCGGCGACTGACTGATGGTCACTCCGGGGGCACGGTGTCGCGGCTCAGGCGGCGGCATTGACCACGGCGTTCGAACCAATACACCGTGTTACCCGCGATGACAATGCTGCCGGAGATGACAGCCGACACGGCCGCGGTGGCGGCGGCCGCAACCACCAGGGTCACGCAACCTTCGTTGGCGCAACCCATGATCGTGGCGATCTGCACTTCCTGCAGGACCATGTGGCGCGCGACAATCCGGCACTCGGGATCGTGGACCTCGACGGTCCTGGGAAGATAGAGACAGCCGCCGAGAATTGCCGCCAGGACGAAGCAGGCTATCCTGGAGGTGGCGGCGGAAACAAAAACGGCCACCCGAAGGTGGCCGTTTCGATTCCGGATCGACGGGAGTCGATTAGAAGCGATGACGCAGACCGAAGCCGAAGGCCGAGGACGAGTCGCC
>CAYXZX010000189.1:0-4458 GCA_964469455.1 uncultured Rhodocyclaceae bacterium
CGTGCTTGAGCAGTTCCACCCGCGTCAGCAGCAGGCCGGCATTGCCGACCAGCGAGCGGCCGGGTTCGAAGACCAGTTGCTCGTTGCGATCGTGCATGACGGCCAGCAATGGCGCCAGGTATTCGGCCACGGACGGCACCGTTTCGTCGCGGTAACGGATGCCCATGCCACCACCCAGATCGATGTGATGCAGGGCGATGCCTTCGGCAGCGAGCGCGTCGACCAGGCCGACGATTTTCGCGGCGGCTTCCGCTGCGGGCGCCGGGTCGAGCAACTGCGAGCCGATATGGCAATCGATGCCGCGCAAAGTCAGTCCCGGCAAGGCGGCGGCGCGGCGGTAGAGCGCCAGCGCCGACTCGAAGGGCACGCCGAACTTGGCCGACTTCAGGCCTGTGGAAATGTACGGATGTGTCCTGGCGTCGACGTCGGGATTGACGCGCAGCGACACCGGCGCCTGGCGGCCTAGCTCGAGGGCAACCGCGTTCAGCGTCTCGAGTTCCGGGGCTGATTCGACGTTGAAGCAGAAGATGCCGGCTTCAAGCGCCTGGCGCATTTCCGCGCGCGACTTGCCGACGCCGGAAAACACCACCTTGCCCGGATCACCGCCAGCGGCAAGCACTCGCGCCAGCTCGCCGCCGGAAACGATGTCAAAGCCGGCGCCGAGACGGGCGAATACATTGAGAATGGCCAGGTTCGAATTGGCCTTGACTGCATAGCAGACCAGGGCCGGCGGGCCGCCTCGACCAGCCAATGCGGTCTGGTAGGCCTGGTAGGCGGAGGTCAGGGCGGCGCGGGAATAGACATAGCACGGCGTGCCGAAGCGTTCGGCGATCGTGATGAGCGGAACCTCGTCGGCGTAGAGCGTGCCGCCGCGGCGCGCGAAAGCCGTCCTCGATGCCGTCGAGGGTGACGTCACCGGGCAGCTCCGCCAGCGGCGCTGCTATGATCGGCCGGCGCAAACCTCGCGTCGGGAGCCGAAGCGGTGGGCTTGGTCGTTGGCAGGGTCAGCGGCGCCTTGGTGCCGCATCCGGCGGTGCTGACACCCACGATGGCCAGCAGGCTGACGAGAACGGTAAAAGGATGCATGGCGCGGATTCAAAGGCAAGGCGCAATGTTAACATGGTGCGATCATGGAAGAACGTGAATTCAACGCCTTGGCCGACCGGATGCTCGGCCGCATCGAGGATGCCATAGAGCGCTGCGGCGCGGACGTCGATCTCGAGGTGAAGCCCGGGGGCGTGCTCGAATTGGAGTTCGCCGATGGCAGCAAAGTGATCATCAACCGCCATTCCGCGGCACGGGAAATCTGGCTCGCGGCCCGCTCCGGCGGCTACCATTTCCGTCCCGAGGGCGGCCGTTGGCTCGGTACCCGGGACGGCGAAGAGTTGATGGCGGCTATCGCCCGCTGTATGTCCGAACAGGCAGGAAGGGCGATCTCCCTGGCCTGACCCGCGCGGCGCCTGCCGGCGCCGCGCGTTCGTCCGCCGAATCCGGCCGTTGGTCGGCAATCCTTTGCACTGGTCGGGCGAAGGGTCTAAAAGCTACCGTGAGGTCGAGGGAGATACTTCATGGCACACGCACCACTGGCACGGACGCTGGACAATCCAAGATTCAAGGGCTTTACGCTGATCGAAATGATGATCGTGGTGGCGATTGTCGCGATCTTGGGCGCGCTTGCCCTGCCGGCCTATACCGACTACGTGCGGCGCGGCAAGATTCCCGAGGCCATCACCGGCTTGTCGCAGGGCCGCGTCAGTCTCGAGCAGTGGTTCCAGGACAACCGGTCCTACGTCGGCGGCCCGTGCCCTGGCGATACCAAGAATTTCACCTTTGCCTGCAACGCCGGGGCAACCACTTTCGATATCACTGCCACCGGACTGGGTGACATGGCGGTTTTCAGCTACACGATCGATCAGGCGAACGCCAGGACGTCGGCGACGCCGTGGGGGAACGGCGCTACCTGCTGGATCGCGCGCAAGGGCGACACATGCTGAGAGAACGTGGACCGGTGAGGATGACGGGTGTTTCGCTGATCGAGAGCATGATCACGATCGCGATTCTCGGCCTGCTGGTGGCGCTGGCGATGCCTGCAATCGGCGACTGGCTGCTGAATACCCGGCTCCGCAACGCGGCGGAATCGATCCAGAATGGTCTGCAAATGGCGCGCGCCGAAGCGGTGCGCTGCAATGTGCCGGTGGAGTTCGTGCTTGATCCGGCCTACGACTCGTCATGGACCATCCAGTTCGCCTTTCCCGCCTTGCCGACGCCGTGCCGGGATGCCATTCCCGCCGCGCAGTGGCCGGTGGTTCAGGCGCGGCCGGCGGAGGAAGGTTCCAGAAACGCGTTGCTCGACCCGACGCCGGCAAACGCGACGACCGTCACCTTCGATGGCCTGGGTCGGCGCGTGGTCGCCAATGCCGATGCCAGCGCCGTCATGACGCGTATCTGCGTGGACCTGCAGCCGGCGGCGCTCGATGCCTCCCGGACGCGCGATCTCGAACTCAACATCGAAAGTGGCGGCGGCGTGCGCATGTGCGATCCTAAGGTGTCGGATGTCAATGACACGCGTTACTGCCCTGATCGCGTCAACAGCAGTTGTACGGGCCGGTAGGGAGATGCCTCCATGAACCAGCCTCGCTCCCTTCTCCGCAAGCGCAGCCCGGTTGGCCAGGCGGGCGTCGTTCTGATCGAGGTTCTGGTCGGGGTGCTGGTATTCTCGATCGGCATCCTCGCCATCGTCGGCTTGCAGGCCTTTGCCGTCGAGCAGGTATCGGACGCCAAGTATCGTCTGGATGCCAGCATGATCGCCAACCAGTACATCGGCCGGATGTGGGTCGATCAGGCGAACCTCGGCAATTACGTCACCGCGGACCAGGCGCTCGCCGAACTGCCGGACGGCAAGCTGACCATCACGGTCGTCGGCACCAGCGAGGTCACTGTCACGGTTGCCTGGATGCCGCCGCACAGCGGCGTCGAGCATACCTTCTCGCAGGTGGCGCGGATCAATCCCGCCGGAGGCTGAAGTGAACAACCGCAGAACACGACAACAAGGTCTCAGTCTCGTCGAGATCATGGTGGGGCTGGTGATTGGCCTGATTACTGTGATGGTGATCGGTCAGGTCGCGGCCGAATTCGAGGGACAGAAGCGCACCAGTACCGGTGGCGGCGACGCGCAGAGCAATGGCGCAGCGGCGCTGTTCCTGCTGGAGCGTGACATCCGCATGGCCGGCTACGGTCTGATGATCGGTTCGTGGGGGCAGATGTGCCCCTTGGGCATCAACATTTTCTACAACGGCACGGTGGTGTCCGATCCGGGCTCCAATCCGGCCGATAGCGGCATTCTCGCGCCGGTGCGCGTCATCGATGGTGGTGGCGACAACGCCGACACCATCGTCATGGTCCGTGCCGATTCACCGATGGGCATCATGCCGACGACGATCGTCAAGGATATGCCGAATACTTCCTCGGAAATCCGGGTGAACTGGGATGCAGGTCTTGAAGAGGGACAGTTGTTCCTGGTGGGCGCTCGGAACGGCTCAAAGATTTGCACGCTCATGCAGTTGTCGCAGGACCCGCAGCCGGTACAGGCCGGTGCCGAGTTCGACATGCAGCACAACCCGGGCCAGTTTCCCTACAACCCGGCGAATCCCAACAACGTCTTCACCGATGCGCCGGCTTACGGCATTGGCGATGTCATGATCAACCTGAGCAGTCTCAGCTACCAGCGCTACTCGGTCTTGTGCAATCAACTGACGCTGGTCGATCCTTCGCGAACAGTCGCGCCCTACACATGCACCAACACGCAGCCGCTGGTCGATCAGGTCGTCAATGTGCAGGCCCGGTACGGTGTGGCGCCGGCGGGCAGCCTGACGGTGAACGAATGGGTCGAGCCCACCGGTGTCTGGGCAGCCAATACCCTGACCGCGGCGCAAGTCAGCCGGATTCTGGCGGTACGCCTTGCCGTGGTGGCGCGTAGCCCGCAGATGGAAAAGGAAGACGTCGAGCCAACGTGCAATGGCGGCAACGGCTCGATCACCTTGTGGGCTGGTGGGCCGACGGTCAACCTGTCGGGCGACGAATGCAAGTACCGCTACAAGGTGTTCGAAACGGTAGTGCCCGTCAGGAACTCAATCTGGGGTTGTGGTCAGGAAGGCGTGCCATGTTCGCCATGAGGCTGATGGAAATACACAAGCTGGAGCGGGCGATGACCAAGCGGATGTCGATCAAGGATGCCATGTCTCGAAAGTCAGGCGTGGTGACACGCCGGGCGAGGCAGGCGGGCGTCGTCCTGGTGATCGCGCTCATCGCGCTGGTGGCGATCACGCTGGCGGCGCTGTCCCTGGTGCGCTCGATCGATACCGGCGTCATGATCGCTGGCAACCAGGCTTTCAAGGAATCCTGCCTGGGCGCGTCCGACGTGGCGATCGAGGCGGCATCAAGCTGGCTGTCGGCGCAGGC
>CAYXZX010000190.1:0-4455 GCA_964469455.1 uncultured Rhodocyclaceae bacterium
CCGTCCCAGCTGGAGGCCAGATAGCCCTTTGCGGACTTGCTGCCCACCTGCACGACCGGAACGATCAGTTCGCCTTCGCCGACCAGGGCGCGCAGCGCCTTGAGGTCGTCCTCGGTGGTCACGGCTTTTTCGCTGAAGGGCACGCCGCGTCGCGTCAGGTGGTCGCGCGCCTGCTTGCAGGCCTCGCCGCAATCGGTTTGCGTATAGAGCGTCACGGGATAGTCGGCCGTGGCCTTGCGCACGGCATATGACATCGTCTGGTCGGCGCCGAGCTGGGCCGGTCGCTTCTGCTCGACCTTGGCGGCCTCGCCGGGGGCGGGCGGCCGGTCGGTGTAATGGACCTTGCCCTCCTTGTCGACCCAGCGATAGGTCATCTGCGCCTGCGCGGCAAGCGCCGCGACGAGCAGGAAAATGGCAAACGGGAAACGCATCGGCGGCCTCCGTCGGTCAGGCATCGATCATGCCATTATGCCGCAACAAGGCATCCACTTCCGGCTCGCGGCCCCGGAAGGCCTTGAACGAGTCCATCGCCGGCCGCGACCCGCCCACGGCCAGGATTTCGCGCCAGAAGCGCTCGCCGGTTTCGGCATCGAGGGTGCTGTCGCAGGTCGGGCCCCGCAGTTGCCTCGCATCCTCGAAGGCCGAGTAGGCGTCGGCCGAGAGCACTTCCGCCCACTTGTAGCTGTAATAGCCGGCTGCGTAGCCGCCGCCGAAGATATGGGCAAAGCTTTGCGGGAAGCGATTCCACTCGGGCGGAAAGACGACCGCCACTTCCTCGCGCACGGCGAGGATCAGTTCCTGGACGGTGCGGGTCCCGGCCGGATCGAATTCGCTGTGCAGCAGGAGGTCGAACAGCGCGAACTCGATCTGCCGCAGCGTCTGCATGCCGCTCTGGAAATTCTTCGCCGCGATCATCTTGTCGTAGAGGCTGCGCGGCAGTGGCTCGCCGGTCTCGGCATGGGCGGTCATGCCCGCGAGTACGTCCCACTCCCAGCAGAAGTTTTCCATGAACTGGCTGGGCAGTTCGACGGCATCCCACTCGACGCCATCGATGCCTGACACAGGCAGATCCTCGACCTGAGTCAGCAGGTGGTGCAGGCCATGGCCGGTCTCGTGGAACAGCGTCAGCACGTCGTCATGGCTGAAAGTGGCCGCCTTGCCCCCCACCGGTGCCGGGAAATTGCAGTTGAGGTAGGCGACCGGCGTCTGGATGCCGTCCCTGGTTTGCCGGCGGCCGATGGCATCGGCCATCCAGGCGCCGCCGCGCTTGGTCGCGCGGGCGTAGAGATCGACGTAGAACCTGCCGACCAGCGTCCCGGCCGGCGTTTCGCCGCGGCTGACTTTCGTGACGATGCGGTAGAAGCGCACGTCGGGATGCCAGGTCGGTGCGTTGTCGGGCTTGATACAGACCGAGAACAGCGACTCGATGACCTTGAACAGGCCGGCCATCACCTTGTGCTCGGGGAAATACTGTTTCACCTCCTCGTCGGAGAACGCGTAGCGGGCCTGCTTGAGCTTTTCCGAGGCCCAGGCCAGGTCCCAGCTTTCCAGCCTGTCCATGCCGAGTTCGGTTCGTGCGAACTCGCGCAGTTCGGCGACGTCACGCTCCGCGAAGGGCTTGGCCTTTGCCGCCAGTTCCCGCAGAAAGCCGGCCACCTGGTTCGTCGACTCGGCCATCTTGGCCACCAGCGAGACTTCGGCATAATGGGCATAGCCGAGCATCGCGGCTTCCTCGGCGCGCAGATGCAGCATGCGCGTGATCAGAGGGCCGTTGTCCCAGCCCGGCTTGCCGAACTCGGAGGCACGGGTCGTGTAAGCGCGATACATGCGGGCCCGCAGGTTACGGTCCTCGGCGTACTGCATGACGGGAATGTACGAGGGCGCATGCAGGGTGAATTTCCAGCCCGGTTTGCCCTCCTTCTCGGCGGCCGCGCGTGCCGCGGCGCCGACGTCGTCGGGCAGGCCCGCGAGGCCGGCTTCCGTGGTGATCCATTCCTCGTGGGCATTGGTGGCGTCGAGCAGGTTCTCGGAGAATTTTGCCGCGATGGCCGACATCTCTTCCTGCATTGCCTTGAAGCGCGGTTTCCTGTCCTCGGGCAGTTCGGCGCCGGAGAGGCGGAAATCGCGCAGGTCGTTGTCGACGATGCGCTGGCGCGTCGGACTCAAGGTCGCGTATTCGGCGCTCTCGCGCAGTTGCCTGACCTTGGCGTAGATCGCCTCGTTCTGGCCCAGCTCGGCGTAGTAGCCGGTCACCTCGGGCAGCATGGCGTTGTAGGCGTCGCGCCATTCCGGTACGTCCATGACGGAATGCAGGTGGCTGACGATGCCCCAGGCGCGGCCGAGGCGTTCGCCGGCATCAGTCAGCGGCTGCATGAAGGCGTCCCACGACGCCTGACTTTCGGGGGCGGACAGTTGTTCGACCAGCGTCCGGCTTTCGGCGATGAGTTCGCGGATGGCCGGGGCAACGTGTTCGGGCTGGACCGCATCGAAGCGCGGCAGCCCGGAGAAATCGAGCAGTGGGTTCATGGCGGACGGTTGGAGATGGATGGGCGGAACCGCAAGTCCCGCCCCGGGGATCACGCGGTGAGACGTTGCAGCGCTTCGCGGTACTTGGCGCTGGTCTTGGCCAGGATTTCGGCCGGCAGCTTCGGGCCGGGGGCCTGCTTGTCCCAGTCCAGCGTTTCCAGGTAGTCGCGCACGAACTGCTTGTCGAAGCTCGCCGGGCTTTTGCCGATCTCGTAGGTGTCGGCCGGCCAGAAGCGCGAGGAATCGGGCGTCAGCACTTCGTCGATCAGGTAGAGCTTGCCGGCGTCGTCGAGACCGAACTCGAACTTGGTATCGGCGATGATGATGCCGCGCGTGCGCGCGTAGTCGGCGGCTTCCTTGTAGAGGCGGATCGCCGCGTCGCGCACCTGGGCGGCGAGCGCCGGGCCGATGGTCTTTTCCACGGTGGCGAAGTCGATGTTCTCGTCGTGGTCACCGAGTTCGGCCTTGGTCGACGGCGTGAACAGCGGCTCGGGCAGTTGCTGCGCCATCTTCAGGCCGACCGGAAGCGGAATGCCGCAGACCTTGCCGGTCGCCTGGTAGTCTTTCCAGCCGGAACCGATGATGTAGCCGCGCACCACGGCCTCGACCGGCAGCGGCTTGAGTCGCTTGACGACGATGGCGCGGCCGCGCACCTGCTCGCGCTCGTCGGGGGCGACCACAGTTTCGGGGTCGATGCCGGTGAGCTGGTTGGGAATGATGTGACCGAGCTTGCCGAACCAGAAATTGGCGACGGCGGTCAGCACCTCGCCCTTGCCGGGGATCGGGTCGGGCAGGATCACGTCGAAGGCCGAGAGGCGGTCCGAGGTGACGATCAGCATCTTGTCGTCGCCGACGGCGTAGTTGTCGCGCACCTTGCCACGGCCGAGCAACGGCAGGCTCTTGATCGAGGATTGGTAAAGCGGTTGCGTCATTTGGGCTCCAGAAGGCGGTTCAGGCATTACTCACGCACGAAGGCTTTCGAAGGCGCGCCTTCGCTGCTGTCTTCGCGGTAAGGGAAGCGGACGTGTCCATAGCGGATGATCAGCACGCCCAGCGTCAGCAGAAAGATGGCCGCAGCGACGGCGAGCATGCGCCACTCGGTCATCTCCTTGATGTCGAGGATCAGGTAGCGGGCCAGCGCCACCATGGCGATGTACATCGGGAAGCGCACCGGCAGCTGGCCGGACTTGAAGTACTGGCCGATCATGGCCAGTACCTCGAGGTAGAGGAACATCAGCAGCAGGTCGGCGAGCTGGACTTTCTGCGCCGCGAACATGGTCATCACTTCATGGTACATCGCCACCGTCGTGGCGAGGCCGATCACGACCAAACCAAGATACTCGACGACGTCAAGCCCGCCGCTGAGCAAGCGACGGATGCGGTCGAAGGCGTGGGACTGGATGTTCATGGCGAAAAAACAAGGGGCTGCCTAAACCGGCAGCCCCAGCATTTTGCCGCAAATCGCGGCTTACTTCACGATCGCGTTCAACTCGCCCTTGGTGTAGCGGCTGGTCATTTTCTCCAGCGACAGCACCTTGATCTTCGAGGCGTTGCCGGCGGTGCCGAAGGCCTTGTAGCGGTCGAGGCAGATGCCCTTCATGGCCTTGGTGGCCTCGGCCAGATACTTGCGCGGATCGAATTCCTTGCGGTTCTTGTTGAAGAACTGGCGGATGGCGCCGGTGGAGGCCATGCGCAGGTCGGTGTCGATGTTGACCTTGCGCACGCCGTTCCGGATGCCTTCGACGATTTCCTCGACCGGCACGCCATAGGTTTCACCGAGGTCGCCGCCGTTCTCGTTGATGATCTTCAGCCAGTCCTGCGGCACGGACGACGAGCCGTGCATGACCAGGTGGGTGTTGGGCAGGCGGGCGTGGATTTCGCGGATGCGGTCGATGCGCAACACCTTGCCGGTGGGCGGCCGGCTGAACT
>CAYXZX010000191.1:0-4337 GCA_964469455.1 uncultured Rhodocyclaceae bacterium
CTTCCTGCAGCCGCTCCTGCCGCTTCTGGGCAGTAATGATGACTTCCTCGATCTTCTCCTGTGCCAAAGCATTGCCTGCGTAAGCCGCCGCGATAAGCGCCGGCAGGACACGCAGTGCCGATCTGCATTGATTACCCGCCATGTTTCCCTCCTTATGTTTTAGGAACTGACCACACCTTCCCCGCCGATCAATCGCCTACCAATCATTCCCGCTTTGGCAGAAAGTCTCACAAAAGTGTATCGATTCATGCGGGAGCACACGTAGTCCGTTTGTGCTAGATCCGCCCCCGATATCCCTATCTGTCTGATTTATGCAGCAACCTAAGGCTTCGCCGCGCAGTGGCTACCGCCTCAGGCCGCCGCCGGCTGACGAAAGGGCACCAGAAAGAAAAATCCGATTCGAGGATCGTGATGACCATCGAACCGGATTGAGGCTTGGCAAGGCCAAGAGGGAAGAGCTAATTACGCCTCACCAAGATTAGGCATAGGCAACAATAGCGTTGCCAAAACTCCCGCTTCTACCACTTGTAGTTGAGCGACACGCCGTACATGCGCGGCTCGGTCCAGGTGGCGACACGGAAGTAGTCCATGTCGATGTAGTTCACCGGCTTGCGGACATTGGCGATGTTGCGCACCCAAAGGGCGACATCGGCACGGCCCGGGCCACCCACCGGCACGCCTGCAAGTGTCAGGCGCGCATTGCCCAACGTGCGCGCCGGCACCTTGCAATACGGCGCGTAATAGGTACCCCCAGCATTCGGCGCAGTCAGGTTCTTGATGCAAGGCACGTTGTACATCTGGTCGGTGTAGCTGACATCCGCCGCAATACGCAGGGTGCCCCACGCCGTCTTCGCAAGTCGGCCGTCGACGTTGACGTTGAACGTGTTCTTGGGTGCGTAGCTGGGAACCCGGTTCCCCGCAGTGTCCACAGGCAGTCCACCGTTATTCAGGCCTATATCCATCCACTTGTCGATCGTGACATCGACGTAACCCCAGCTCGCCCCGACCTTCCAGCCATCGGCGACGATCATCTGGCCTTCCAGCTCGAACCCCTTGTTGGTCACTTTGCCGGCGTTAACGGTGATCGAACTCGTGGTACCCGGCACCATGCGATTCGTCTGCATGTCGTCGATCTTGTTCTGGTAGATGGCGCCATTCAACTGGGCCTTGCCATCCAGGAATGTGGATTTGAAGCCAAGTTCGATGGTGGTCGATTTCTCAGGCTTGAACGGTGTAGTGCGCGCGGCGGCAACCTGAGCCGCATTTCCGCCGGCCGCTTCGGCCGGGAAGCCGCCGGACCGGTAACCCTTGGCAACGCGGCCATAGACGTTCAGACCTTCGTTGAACTTGTAGGTCAACGATGCAGCCGGGGTAGTCGCAGAGAATGTCTTCTTGGCTCGCGCATCAAACACGTTGGCCATCGCCACCGTCGTGGCCCCCGTCGGCTGCTTGGAGAGGTCCAGCACGGCACCGCCTCCAAGCGGCTGTAGGATATCGCCAAGGCTGGTCGTCACCGGGCGGAGACCGGCGGCTCCCAGGTTGATGAGCGCTGGCAGGCCGGCAGGAGTCATTGCACCCAAATAGCTGACCGTGCCGTAACGACTGGAGTCTACGCCCTTGGTATCCTCCGAACGCCGGATACCGAGGCTGCCGGACCACTTGTCGGTAAAATCGTAGTCCAGCTGACCGAAGAAGGCTTTCGAGTCGACCGAGCCACCGAAATTGTTGCTGAAATTCAGGGCGCCCGAAATGACTTGCGGATTGGCTGTGTAGTTGTCTTCCTCGTACTTGTAGTACCCCGCCACGTACTTCAGGCGGCCGACATTGCCGACCCACTGCAGTTCATGCGACTTGGTATCGAGTGTGGTCTTGCGCGTGTACGCATAGATCGGCGCCGGTATGCCATCCAGGTCGAGCGAGTCGCCCCACTTCATGCTGCGGTCGGAAAAGATGTACTTCAGCGTGTTGTTCGCGTTCAGTGCATAGGTCAGGGTCAGCGCGTGGTTGTCGGTCTTCATCCGTTCCCACTGGTTGATCCCTGGCGTCGAGTTGCGCGAGGAGGGATAGCTGGTGGATGCACCGGCGGCGATGGCGGCCCTGAAGGGGTAACCCAGCGCCGAAGTATTGGTGGTCGTCGTGATGTTGCCACGCCAGCCATAGGGCGTGTAGAGCGTTACCGGCAGCGGCGTATTGTCCAGATCAGTGTGATCGTAGACATAGGTGGCCTGGAAGTCCCTGGTGGCGTCCAGCGTGGCGGCAATCCGATAGGTCTGCTTGTCGACCTGGCCGTTGTCCTTGCCATTGTGGTTGTTCATGTAGCCATCGCGGCTTTCGTCGCGGGCGGCAACACTCAGCTTCAACGGACCCATGCTGGGCAGATCGACCGAGAAACGCTTGATCAACGCACCGTGATTGCCGACATCGACACCAACAGAGCCACCGAAGACGCCGCTCGGCTTCTTGGTAATGAAGTTGATGGCGCCGGACAGCGTGTTGCGGCCGAACAGCGTCCCCTGCGGGCCACGCAGGATTTCGACGCGCTCGAGATCGACAATGTCGAATAGACCACCCTGGTTCTTGCCGGTAAATACGCCATCGACGTAGGTGCCGACAGCGGTGTCCAGGAAGATGCTGGGAGCGCCGCTGCCCGTACCACGAATAGAGATGATGGACATGGAGGTGTTGCCCGAATTGCCATAGGTGACCATCAGGGTCGGTGCGAGCGAGCTAAGGTCCTTGGCTCCTTCGATGCCGCGTGTTTCCAGCTGCGCGCCGCTGATGGCGGTCACCGCCAACGGAACTTCCTGCAGCCGCTCCTGCCGCTTCTGGGCAGTAATGATGACTTCCTCGATCTTTTCCTGCGCCAGAGCATTGCCTGCGTAAGCCGCCGCGATAAGCGCCGGCAGGACACGCAGCGCCGACTTGCATTGACTACCCACCATGTTTCCCTCCTTGAATTTTGAGAACAAACAACACCCTTTTCACGTACTTGCCATCCACCAATTCCCGTCCTGGCAGAGTGTCTCGGCAAAGTGAGTCGGCACGGCATTGGCACGCTTATTCCGTTTGCCCGACATCCACCCCTTCCGGATGCCCGGTCACCAAGTTTGCGCTGCACCCACTAGGCTTTACTCCAGACTGGCCACCTCTTCAGGCCACCGCCGGCTGACGAAAGGGCGCCAGGAAGTAATCCACCGTTTCGCGTGGAAGCCCCTTGAAGGTTCTCTGCTTGCTCGTCGTGATGCCGTAGCGCTTGCGAAGCGTGCCGTAGGTATTCGCCATGTGGGCTCCCGCCAATACGCCTTCGACCACGGGGACTTCGGTGCCGCTGATCTTGGCGTAACCAAGGCGCGTCAGCACGGCTAGACCGGCACAGGATGTAACAATCACCTCGGCGCCGTCCTCGATGGCGCCGCGCGCAACCTCCTCGAATCGAGGAATGACATGGTCACGCACGATCTCCGGATTCTCGAACCACGGAATCAGGCTCTCGGCAAGGTCAGCGGTGCGCACCGGATCACGCTTGATCGCTTTGTCCGTCAGGCCATAGTCCTCCATGTTGCTTTCGACGAGATCGGCGCAGTCGCGTTCGATGCCGATGACCGCGAAGCGTTTGCCCAGGGCACAGGCCAGCAACATTGCGCTTTCGGTGATGCCCAAAACCGGAATGTCCAGCGCTTCGCGCGCCATCAGCAGCGCAGGATCGTTCCCGCACGCGATGAGCGCAACATCTGCGCCGTCCTGTTGTGCCTTGAAGAGACTTTCCAGAATGCCGACATTGTTATAGGCGGTCATGAAGGCCCGCGTCGTCACGTACGATGACTGGTTGTTGTACCCGACAGTGACGTTGGCGTCCGACCCGACCGCATCGCGCACAACTTGCGCGATTCCGTCATGAACCACCGCCTTGGCAAGACCGAACATCTTGTCGTTCTTGGCTTCCGGCGACATGAACTGGACATGCAGATTGATACTCATGAATCTCTCCCAAGTCTCGGGCCACCGCGCCGCCACTTCCGAACAGGAACATCTCCCTGTTTACGCAAGCATTGGAAGTGCCAGCGAGTGGCTCGCGCTAGCGCTCACGACACAAAGTACGGCAGAATGTAACGGTTTGGTCCAGTTTCATCCTAGTGAACAAGCTTCATGCGTACCATGAAAATGATCGATATCCGCCGGATGGACCTGAATCTGCTGGTCGCCTTCGAGGCCATTTACGAGGAAGGTTCGGTTACCCAGGCCAGCGAGAGGCTGCACCTGACCCAATCGGCACTTAGTCACGGAAAGTCCTGCGAAACTCGTGAACGATTTTTCCTTTGTCATGTCGAAGAGATAAC
>CAYXZX010000192.1:0-4291 GCA_964469455.1 uncultured Rhodocyclaceae bacterium
CCGCGCGACCGGCGGCTGGTCGCTGTTGGTGGCGCCTCCCCATGCGCCGCATGCGCCGGCCTGGGCGGCGGCGGGCGTCGATCTCGCCCGGCTGGCCGTGGTTTCGCCTGCTTCGCCGCGCGATGCCCTCTGGGCCATGGAGCAGGCGCTGGCCAGCGGCGCGCCGCGTGCCGTGGTCGGCTGGGCGCCTTATGCCGATGCCCGTGCGCTGCGCCGGCTGCAGGTCGCGGCCGCCGGCAGCGGTGCGCTGGCTTTCCTGTTCCGGCCGGTACGCATGGCCGCCGAGGCTTCCTCCGCGCCGTTGCGACTGCAGCTGACGGGCGAGGAGGGCCGCCTGTCGATCCGGATTCTCAAACGCCGTGGCCCGCCGGCAACGATGCCGATCAGGCTGGCGCTGCCGCGACCGGCACGCTTGCGCAGCCGTGATCGTGCCCATGACCCCGCTCTGGCTGGCCGTCCGGCTCAACGGCAATTCGTCCACGCCTAGCTTCGCCGCCGGGCCGCCCCAAGGCGAAGCAGCCAGGAATGCGGAGCCGCGCAGCGGCGAACACCCGTCACCCCTGCCCTCAGGGCGGGGGATGGGGGGTGGGAGTCAATTGGCCTGTTGGGCGGGGCAATTCACGCCCCGGGTGAGTCTTGCGGAAAACGCACTGCTGCTGGAGATCGGCGGCTGCCTGCGCCTGTTCGGCGGCCTCGACGCCCTGTGCACGCAGGTGACACAGGGGCTGGCGGAGCAGGGCATGGAAGTTCGCATCGCCGTCGCCGCCACGCCGCAGGCGGCGCTCTGGCTGGCCGAAGGGAAGTGTGACGATCTCGATGCGCTGACGATCACCGATCTCACCTGGCCGAAGGACGTCGCCGAGAAACTGACCCGCTTCGGGCTGCGCCGGCTCGGCGAGGCGCGACGGCTGACTTTCAGTTCGCTCGCGCGGCGCATCGGCAGGGATGCCGCGACGATGATCGCCCGCGCCTACGGCGAAGCGCCCGATCCACGCCAGGACTTCGTGTTCCCGCTGCGCTTCGACGAGCGCATCGAACTGCCCGCCGTCGTCGAGAACGCGCCGGCGCTGATGTTCGCGGCGCGGCGGCTCACCGCCGCGCTGGCCGGCTGGCTCAACGTGCGCCAGGCCGGTCTGCGCGAGTGTCGGCTCGACCTCGTCCATCGCCAGGGCGCGACGCCGCTGCCGCTGCGCTTTGCCGAGGCCACGTGCGATGGCCGGCGTCTCGAACGCGTGTTGCGCGAGCGGCTCGAGCGCTTGCCACTCGCCGCGCCGGTCGAGGCGCTGCGCCTCGTCGCGGAGTCGGTCGAGCCGCTGGCCGGCCATAGCGGTGGCCTGTTCGACGAAGGCAACGCCAAGGAGAGCATGGCGGCGCTGGTCGAGCGCCTGCGCGCGCGTCTGGGTGAGGAGCGGGTGTACGGCATCGTGCCCGTCGCCGACCATCGGCCCGAGTGTGCAACTGAGTGCGCCACGCAACAGGCGCCCAGCGGTGCTGCTGCCGTGACAGTGGTGCCGCCACGCCCGTTCTGGCTGCTGGCGCAGCCCGAGTCTTTGCCTGAGGTCGCCGGCCGGCCGCACCGGCACGGGCCGCTCACGCTGCTCGCCGGCCCCGAGCGCATCGAGTCCGGCTGGTGGAACCAGGACGAAGGAGTGGGCGATGTCCGCCGCGATTACTTCATCGCCCTGACGGACGACGAGCGCTGGGCCTGGATATTCCGGGAGCTGCGCCCGCCGGGCGGCTGGTTCCTGCATGGCTGGTTCGCCTGAGCAAGGGCGGCCGGCTCACTGTTCCAGCTTGAACACGCGCAGCGCGTTGTCGCGCAGGAACTTCGGCCAGACGTCGTCGTTGAACGGAACGTCCGGCATGTCCTTGAAGATCCGGTCCAGCGACAGGCCCATCGGAAAATATCCGGCGTACAGGATCTTGTCCGCGCCGCGGGTGTTGGCGAACCGGACGATCTCCTGCGGGTAGTACCTGGGCGCGAACGCGCTGGTCGAGTAGTAGAGGTTCGGGTACTTGAGCATCAGCTTCCAGGCCAGCTTCTCCCAGGGCTCGGCGCCGTGGCGCATCACCACCCGCAACTCGGGGAAGAACCAGCACACCTCGTCCAGCAGTTCGACCTTCTGCGGCGCCAGCGGCAGGCGCGGACCCGGCACGCCGACGCAAATGCAGATCGGAATGTCCAGATCCACGCAGGTGGCATAGATCGGATACCACTTCTTGTCGTCGATCGGCACCTGCGGGCAGAGCCCCGACGGAAACGCCGTCACCGCCTTGATGCCATATTCCCGGTGCAGGCGGCGAATCTTGCGCACCTCTTCCATGCCCCGGTTCGGGTTCGCCTCGTAGGACGCGAAGAAACGGTCCGGGCGCCGTTGCAGCGCCTCCAGGTGCGGCCTGTTGTCGTCATCGATGCCGATCATCGACCGCTCGATGTTGTGGCGGTCCATCTGCTCGATCACGTAGGCCACGTAGTCCGGCTGCCGGCCTGCCTTGGGAATGTCCTTGAACATGTACTGCGCCGGCATCTTGAACATGGTGTGGCTTTCCTCGTCCATCAGCATGGGCCTGATGAATTCGTACCAGCCGCTGTTGTCCTCGCCGGGAATCCCCATCATCAGGTCGATGATCCTCACATCACGCGGCATGCTCATGGTCTTTCCTCATGGTTCTTGTTCCCCTTACGGCCTCTCGGGCAGGAGCGTGGCCTGGCGCGCCGCCAGCCGCCAGCCCCGTGCCTCGTTCACCCATACGTGCAGATACCGCGAGCGATGCATCTTGTCTTCACCCTTGATGGATGCCTGCACATGTTCGATGCCCGTCACCAGTGCGACATTGCCGTAGCTGCGAACGATGGCCGGGTCTCGCGCCGCGCGCTTGACGACGACGGCGCCAGACTTCATGTAGTCGATGAACGCCGCCTTTGTCAGCACGGTGCCGGTAGCGGTGCTGTAGAGGAAATCATCGCTGTGGAGCGCCTCCAGGTCATTCCAGTTTCCCGCCGCCAACGCCTGATGCCGTTGCTCCTCCAGCCGGTTCAGTTGGTCCTCGACACTCCCGGCGCGTGCCGCGACGGACAGGAGCATCATTGCGAGAAACATGAGCGGCAGGCAAAGCTTCATCGATCCTCCCATCCAGCGACATGTCATGCGGCATGCGCCGGACCCAAATTTACACGATGGTTCTCGAGGTAATGCCAACAGGACGCAGCGGACAGGCTGCTAGGCCCGGGGTACCCCGAGGTCGCGGAGGTCGCGAAGAAAGTCGTCCTTCTTCAGCGGCGAGACCGCTACCGACTTCCCGGTTCCATACTCGATGCGGATGCGATCAAGGGACAAAGCCGGGCTGGAGACAGGATCGTTGGTTGCCGTGATCTTGGAGATGCTGTCAAGCGCAACGTGCCACGTGAAGAGCCCGCTCCGAATCCTCAGCAAGCGGTCATCGATCGTGTAGGTCGTGAAGAAGAGCAGGGAGAGCGGGAGGCAGACGCCAAGCAGCAATATGACAACCGCGATAAGCCCGCGACCCGGGATCGGCGCATGGATCAGCTGCCAGACAGCGACTAGCGACGCGAGGGGCACGCCCCCCAGCACAATGCCGAGCCATGTGTCGATCTTGGATCGATAGACCTTGTTCATCAGAGACCTCCGTGGGTTGAGGACCCAATGTTGGCCCGCCGGGTGGATGGCGAGCGAATTGAATTGTATACCGCCGGCGGCAAGCGGCACCGGCGCGCGCGGGGCGGAGAAAACCCGAAGGCGCGACACGCCGGCCGGCCGGTCGAACGATGACTCAGTCACCCTTCAGCATCCATGCCCGAGGATTGGGTTCAAAGCCGATCTTAGGGTAGTAGTCGTTCGCCTTCGGAGCAGCCAGGAGCACGATCATGCACTCCTTCCAGAGCCTTCGTTTCGTTTCGTCGATGAGCTGCCTGCCAATGCCATGCCTCTGGTACTCCACGTCAACCGCAAGGTCGGCAAGGTAGGCAACATAAGTGAAATCCGTCAATGAGCGGGCGATACCTACGAGACGCTCACCGTCCCAGGCGGTAACGGTGAGATTGGAGTTATTGAGCATTCCCTTGAAGATGTCAGGTCTGTCTACGGGGCGTCTTTCGCCGAGAGTGGATCGCTTGTAGAGATCGATGGCGGCCTCGACCGAAACGATTGCATCGTCACGATATGCGATATTCATTGCGTGATGGAGTCTGCTGTTGGAGGGTTGGGCAGCGGAAGATTGGCGGTCATGGTTTTCGCAGACGAGGCATGGGAAGACTACCTGTCTTGGCAAA
>CAYXZX010000193.1:0-4241 GCA_964469455.1 uncultured Rhodocyclaceae bacterium
GATCGCGACGAGCGGCCGGGTTCGATGTTCGCCGACTGGGAGTTGATCGGCGTGCCGCACCGCGTCGTCATCGGCGAGCGCAGCCTGAAGGAGGGCAAGTTCGAATACAAGGGCCGCCGCGACGCCGAGGCGACGATGATTGCCGCCTCGGAGATGGTGCAGCACCTGCGCGGGAAGCTGTGCGGCTGATCCTTGCCGTCGGGCTGTTCGTCCACGCCTTGGCGGCCTGGGCGGGAGCGCAGAAATACGAGCCGCTGGCGGCCAGCGCGCAGGCGGCGCTCCATGCAGCCGTCGCCGACCGCGCTTCGCCGGAACCGAAGTTCGCCAGCATTCAGGAGAAAATCGAATGGCTTGCGGAAATGTCGCGCCGGCTGGAGAAGCGCATCCCTGACCGGCAGGCGCGGCTGGACTTCCTCAAGACGGTCTACTACGAAGCCCAGCGTGCAGGACTCGACCCGCAGTTGGTGCTTGGCCTGATTCAGGTCGAAAGCGGTTTCAAGAAGTACGCCGTATCTTCGGCGGGCGCACGCGGCTACATGCAGGTGATGCCGTTCTGGCTGAAACTGATCGGCGCCGATGACCAGAACCTGTTCCACCTGCGCACCAACCTGCGCTTCGGCTGCACCATCCTGCGCCATTACCTGGACATCGAAAAGGGCGATCTCTATCGTGCGCTGGGCCGCTATAACGGTAGCCTCGGCGCCCCCGAGTATCCGAACCTGGTACGCGGCGCCTGGGAGCGCCAGTGGGGCTGGGGGCCGCGCATCATGACGGCACCGCGCTGATCGCCACGAAAGTCAGTCGTGGCGGTGCGCCGAATTACCGCATGCCGGGCAGCATGCCTTTCATCCCGCGCATCATCTTGGCCATGCCGCCCTTCGAGAACTGCTTCATGACCTTTTGCGTCTGCTCGAACTGGTTGAGGAGGCGATTGACTTCCTGCACCTGAACACCGGCTCCCGTAGCGATACGCCGCTTGCGGCTGGCCTTGATCAGTTCCGGCTTGGCGCGCTCGCCCGGCGTCATGGAATTGATGATGCCCTCGATACGCCGGATCGACTTGTCCTCGACCGCGCCGCCGGCCTGCTGCGCCATCTGGCCGAACTGGGCGGGCAGCTTGTCGAGCAACGACGAAATGCCGCCCATCTTGCGCATCTGGCCGATCTGCTCCTTGAAGTCGTTGAGATCGAAGCCCTTGCCGGATTTCATCTTCTTGACGAATTCCTGCGCCTTTTCCTGATCGACGTTGCGATGCGCTTCCTCGACCAGGCCGAGGATGTCGCCCATGCCGAGGATGCGCGCCGCCATGCGCTCGGGATGGAACTCCTCTATTCCGCCGAGCTTCTCGCCGATGCCGGCGAACTTGAGCGGCTTGCCGGTGACATGGCGCACCGACAGCGCCGCACCACCGCGCGCGTCGCCGTCCAGTTTGGTCAGGATCACGCCAGTCAGCGGCAGCGCCTCGCTGAAGGCCTTGGCGGTGTTAACGGCATCCTGGCCGAGCATGGCGTCGACCACGAACAGCGTCTCGATTGGCTTGAGCGCGGCATGCAACTCGCGTACCTCCGCCATCATGGCTTCATCGATGGCGAGCCGGCCGGCAGTATCGACGAACAGCACGTCGTGATAATGCTTCTTCGCGTAGTCCAGTGCCGCCAGCGCTATGTCGAGCGGCTTCTGGCCGACCGATGACGGGAAGAAGTCCATGCCGGCCTGAGCCGACACCGTCTTCAACTGTTCGATGGCGGCCGGGCGATAGACGTCGCAACTCACCGCCAGCACTTTCTTCTTCTGCCGCTCGCGCAGCCACTTGCCAAGCTTCGCCGTAGTGGTGGTCTTGCCGGCGCCCTGCAGGCCGGCCATCAGGATCACCGCCGGCGGCTGGGTGGCAAGGTTGAGGCCGGCGCTCTGGCCGCCCATCAATTCGGTCAGTTCGCGATGGACGACACCGACGAGCGCCTGCCCCGGCGTCAGCGATCCGACGACTTCCTGGCCGACCGCCTTCTCCCTGACGCGGGCGATGAACTCCTTGACCACCGGCAACGCCACATCGGCCTCCAGCAGCGCCATGCGCACTTCGCGCAGCATCTCCTGGATGTTCTCTTCTGTGAGGCGCGCCTGGCCGCGCAGGGTCTTGACGACCTTGGCCAGCCGCTGGGTCAGGTTATCGAGCATGTAGGCAGGAAGGGGAAATTGGGGGAATGGGGTAGACTTCCGGAATGCCGCCGATTTTACTGCATCTGGTTGCCGCCGCCCTTTACGTCGGCCTTGCCGTTCTCTCGTGGCGCAGCCGCTGGCGCGGCCCGGCGCTCGACCGACCGCCCTCGGGCCTTACGGCCTGGGAACGCGGCGGACTCCTGGTCGCGCTGCTTGCCCATGGCCTGGCCCTGGTGTACGAGATTTTTCCAGGCACGGCGATGCACTTCAGCTTCTCGATCGCACTGTCGATGATCCTGTGGCTCGCAATCGCGTTCTACTGGATCGAGAGCTTCTACGCGCGCATGGAAGGACTGCAGATGCTCGGACTGCCCGTCGCTGCGGTGGCGGTGCTGTTGCCGTCGATCTTTCCCGGCCAGCATCTTCTCGCCAACGCCGATTCCTTGCAGTTCCGCGCGCATTTCCTGATCGCCATGCTGGCCTACAGCCTGTTCACGCTGGCGGCCCTGCATGCCATGTTGATGGCGGTCGCCGAGAAGAGCCTGCATCGTGGTCGCCTGACACCCTTGCTGGCCAGTCTGCCGCCCCTGCTGACCATGGAGACACTGCTGTTCCGCCTGATTCATGTGGCCTTCGCGCTGCTGACGCTGACGCTCGCCTCGGGCATCCTGTTCTCGGAATCGCTGTTCGGCAAGGCGCTGACGTTCAACCACAAGACCGTCTTCGCCATCCTATCGTGGTTCATTTTCGCGCACCTGCTGGCTGGCCGACATTTTCGTGGCTGGCGCGGTCGCAAGGCCCTGCGCTGGACACTGGCCGGCTTCGTCGCGCTGCTCCTGGCCTATGTGGGGAGCCGCTTCGTACTCGAAGTGATTCTCGGCCGCGCCTGAGCGATCGCCCATGGACGATGTACCCCTGGGCGCCTTGGGCTTGGTCTTGGCAATCCTGCTCATCTTGTCTGGCTTCTTCGCCATGGCCGAGACGGCAATGATGGCCAGCAATCGCTACCGCCTCCGAGCACTTGCCGATGGCGGCCACCGAGGAGCGCAATTAACCTTGCAACTGCTCGCGCAGACCGACCGCCTGCTCGGGGTCATCCTGCTGTTCAACACGTTCATCAATGCGGGCATCGCCACGCTGGCCGGCATCATCACGATCGAGTTGTTCGGCGAGGAGAAATGGGCGCTCGGGGTCGGCACGCTGTTGATCTCCTTCCTGATCCTGGTCTTCGCAGAGATCACGCCCAAGGTGATCGGAGCCGGCCACCCGGACAAGCTGGCGATAGGTTCCGCCTATGCGCTCAAGCCGATCCTCGCGGCCAGCCGGCCGATCGTCTCGTTCGTCAACCTGTTCGTCGCCGGCTTGCTACGCCTCTTGCGGCTCGTGCCTACCATCGATCCAAGCGTGCAAGCGCTGTCGCCGGCCGAGTTGCGTGCGCTAGTACTGGAATCGGGGCATAACATTCCGCGCCAGCACCGCGACATCCTGATCAACCTTTTCGAACTGGAGCAGGTGACGGTCGAGGACATCATGGTGCCACGCGGCGAAATCGAATTCATCGACATCGAAGCGCCCATCGAGGAAATCCAGGCGCAACTGGCCACCAGCTACCACACCCGCCTGCCCGTGGTCGCCGGCGACCCCGGCAACGTCGTCGGCATTCTGCATCAAAGACGGCTGCTGTCATGTGCGCTCGGCGCGCCGCTGAACGTGGAAACGCTCCGCGCACAGCTGGGCGAACCCTATTTCATTCCCGCCGCAACGCCCGTGTACACGCAACTGCAGTTCTTCCGCGAGAACCGGCAACGCCAAGGTCTGGTGGTCGACGAATACGGCGAACTCCAGGGGCTGGTAACCTTGGAAGACATCATCGAGGAAATCGTCGGCAAGTTTACAACCAGCATGCCCGGCGCAGCAGCCGACTCGGTATGGACCCATGATGGCACTGCGCTGGTCGACGGCGGCCACAGCCTGCGCGAACTCAACCGGCTGCTTGGCTTAAGTTTGCCCCTGAACGGGCCGAAAACATTGAATGGCCTCATCATCGAACACCTGCGCGAAATACCCGAATCCGACGTTTGCCT
>CAYXZX010000194.1:0-4210 GCA_964469455.1 uncultured Rhodocyclaceae bacterium
TCGTGCAGGTGGGCAGCAAGTCCGCAAAGGGCTATCTGGCCTCCAGCTGGGACGGTCTGCTCGACGCCGCCGGTTACCCGAAGGCAAACGCCAAGGCCGACACCGGCCGCTGACTACTCCACCAGAAGCGCCGACAGTTCGCGCTCCAGCAGCGAGGGGTCGCCGGCGTTGAGCGCCACCAGCTGGCGCAGGTGGGTGATGCTGTCCACGTCCATGGTCGTGCAGCGCAAGCCGGCGCGGCGGCCTTCGACATGGGCCACCACGGCGTGCATGATGATCACGGCGACATCCGACAGCTTCAGCTTGATCTGGCAGTTGGCATCCACTTCGCCGCGCCACTGCGGCGGCATCTTCACCAAAGCGCCCTTCAACGAGATGTCGATGAGTTCGGCCGGCCACACGCCCGCCGCGTCGACCAGCTGAACCGGTGAACGAAACACTGCGCGCCAGAACTGGCGGCGCTCCGAACCATTGCCCATGAACACTCCTCCCGCGCCAATGCTCCATCGACACGCTGCGATTATAGAGCGCGCTCCGGTATCATCATCCACAAGATGAAGATCGCCACCTGGAACGTCAATTCGCTGAAGGTGCGCCTGCCGCACGTGCTCGACTGGCTGGCGGCCCGGCAACCCGACGTGCTGTGCCTCCAGGAGACCAAGCTCGAGGACAGGGCCTTTCCGTTCGCAGACTTCGAGGCAGCGGGCTATCGGGCCAGCCATCACGGCCAGAAGACGTACAACGGCGTCGCGATCCTCGCCCGGCAAGACGGGCAGGATGTGGTGCGCAACATCCCCGACTTCGACGATCCCCAGGCACGCGTGATCGCGGCCACGGTCGACGGCGTGCGCGTCGTCTGCGCCTACATTCCCAACGGCCAGGCGGTCGGATCGGACAAGTACGAGTACAAGCTGAAATGGCTTCGCGCGCTGCGGCTGTGGCTCAAGGAAGAGCTGACGCACCATCCGCGCCTCGCCCTGCTCGGTGACTACAACATCGCGCCCGAGGATCGCGACGTGCACGACCCGAAGGCATGGGCAGGACAAGTGCTTTGTTCGGACGCCGAGCGCGACGCCTTCCGTGCCCTGGTCGAGTTGGGCCTGGTCGACGCCTTCCGGCTGTTCGATCAGCCGGAGAAGGTGTTCAGCTGGTGGGATTACCGGATGCTTGCCTATCAGAAAAACATGGGTCTGCGCATCGACCACATCCTGCTGTCGCAACCGCTGGCGGCGACATGCCGCTCATGCAGCGTCGACAAGTCACCGCGCAAGCTGGAACGACCTTCCGACCACGCCCCGGTGATTGCCGAAATCGGCTCGTGAACATGGATAGCCTCGTCGAGCTCTATCCGGTGCTGGCCGAACTGCCGGGCGGATTGCGCGACCGCGTACTGGCCAGCCTCAAGGCCGTGACCGTGCCCGCGGCGACCACGCTGTTCGACGAGCGCCAGCCATGCCAGGGATTTCCCCTGGTCCTGGCCGGCGCGATCCGCGTCGTCAAGCCGGCCGCCAACGGCCGCGAGCTGCCGCTCTACCGGGTGTTGCCCGGCGAGTCGTGCATCATCACCTCCGGTTGCCTGCTCGGCCATGCCGACTACAACGCCCGGGGCATCACGGAATCGGAGACCACCCTGGCTCTGCTGCCGCGTCCCCTGTTCGATGAATTGCTGACTCAGCCGCCCTTCCGTGACTTCGTCTTCCATCTCTTTTCGGAACGGATCGCCGATCTCATGCAACTGATCGAAGAAGTCGCCTTCCGCAAGCTCGACCAGCGGCTCGCCGGTCTGCTGCTGGGCAGGGGCAGGCTGGTGAAGGCGACACACCAGCAGCTGGCCGATGAACTCGGCAGCGTGCGCGAGATGGTCAGCCGCCTGCTCAAGGGGTTTGCCGAGCACGACTTGGTGCGCATCGGCCGGGAACAGATCGAGATCGTCGACGCGGCTGGCCTGCGCAGGATCGCCGACGGCTGAGCTTGGTGACTTTGGTCACAGACGCGCCGGGACAGGCGTGATGAAATCGGGTTCGTCACCCCCACCACCCACCCAAGGAGAGCTCGAATGAAACTCAACGTTGGCGGTATCGACCGTATCCTGCGCATTGCCGCCGGCCTAGCGCTGGTCGCCTGGGCTGCCCTCGGCGGCCCGGCATGGGCCTGGATCGGCATCGTGCCCCTCGCCACCGGCCTGATCGGCTTCTGTCCGCTCTATCCGATCCTGGGCATGAATACCTGCCCCATCAAGAAGTAGCCAGCATGTTGGCCAGCCGGATGTAATCGGCGACGGCCAATTCCTCGGCACGCGCCGTCGGCGCGATGCCGGCGGACTGAAGGGCGGCCTCGTCCACCAGTTCGCGCAGGTTGTTGCGCAGCATCTTGCGCCGCTGGCCGAATGCCGCCAGCACCACCTTCGCCAGCAACGCCTCATCGCGGACCGTCAGCATTGACGCGGGCCTGGGAATCAGTCTCACGATGGCGGAATCGACTTTCGGCGCCGGGTCGAAGGCGCCGGGCGGCACGACGAACAGGCGCGCCATGTCGAAGCGGTATTGCAGCATCACCGACAGCCGTCCATAGTCGGCGGTGCCCGGTTCGGCCACCATGCGGTCGACCACTTCCTTCTGCAGCATGAAGTGCATGTCGCGCACCGACGGCGCGAACGTTGCAAGATGGAACAGCAGCGGCGTCGAGATGTTGTAGGGCAGGTTGCCGACCACGCGCAGATTCTCACCCAGCGCGCCGAAATCGAATTGCAGCGCGTCCCCGTCGTGGATGGTCACACGTTCCGGGCTAAAGCGCTGCCGCAGCCGGGCAATCAGGTCGCGGTCGATCTCGACGACATGCAGATGATCAAGCCGTTCGAGCAGCGGCCCGGTGAGGGCGCCCAGGCCGGGGCCGATCTCGACCATGAGGTCGCCCGCGGTCGGTTTGATGCCCGCGACGATGTTGCGGATGACGCCCGGCGAAACGAGGAAATTCTGCCCGAAGCGTTTCCGGGCGACGTGCTTCATCGCCGCGCGACGATGTCCGCGGCAAGGCGCACCGCCGCGAACAGGCTGCGCGGATCGGCGCGGCCAGTGCCGGCAAGATCGAGAGCCGTGCCATGGTCGACCGAGGTGCGCAGGATGGGCAGGCCGAGCGTGATGTTGATGCCTTCCTCGAAGGCGGCGTACTTCAGCACCGCGAGCCCCTGATCGTGGTACATGGCGAGCTGTGCATCCGAACCGGCCAGCACGTGCCGGGTAAACAGGGTATCGGCGGGCAGCGGGCCGATCAGGTCCATGCCTTCGGCACGCAGCGCATCGAGTACCGGTCCGATGACCTCGATCTCCTCCATGCCGAGGTGGCCGCCTTCGCCGGCATGCGGGTTGAGGCCGGCAACGAGGATGCGCGGGCGGGCAATGCCGAACTTGGCGACGAGGTCGCCGTGCAGGATGCGGAGCGTGGTGGTCAGTTCGTCTTTCGTGATCGCCGCGGGCACGTCCTTCAGCGGCAAGTGCGTGGTCGCCAGCGCCACGCGCAAGCCGGCGTGCTCGCCAGTGCCGGCCAGCATCATGACCACGCGCCGCGTGCCGGTCCTCTCGGCGAGGTACTCGGTGTGGCCGGTGAAGGCCACGCCGGCATCGTTGATGACACCCTTGTGCACCGGCGCCGTCACCATCGCGGCGTACTCGCCGCTGATGCAGCCGTCGATCGCCACATCGAGAATGTCGAGCACGTAGCTCGCATTGGTGGCATCGAGCCGGCCGGCAACGACCGGCGCGCGCAACGGCACGTGACGTATGTCCAGCCCCGCGATATCGACGCCCAGCCGGCGCGCACGATCCTGCAACAGGGTGCGGTCGCCGACGATCACCAGGCGCCCCGCCACGCCTGACTTCGCCAGGGCCAGGCAGATGTCCGGCCCGATGCCGGCCGGCTCGCCCGACGTGACCGCGATGACCGGCGCGGTCACTTCTCTTCTAATCGGTATTCGACGTAGGCGCGGTCGCGCAGCTGGCGCAGCCAGTCCTGGTAGGCCTCGTCCGACTTGCGCTCGCGCAGCGCCTGACGCGCCATCTGGCGCTGCCGGTCCTTGGAGGCATCCTCGGTGCGCCGCTCGAGCACCTGGATCACGTGCCAGCCGAACGGCGAGCGCACCGGCTGGCCGATCTCGTTGAGCTTCAGGGCATCCATGGCCTTCTCGAAATCAGGCACCGTGTCGCCCTGGTAGAGC
>CAYXZX010000195.1:0-4147 GCA_964469455.1 uncultured Rhodocyclaceae bacterium
GTATATTCTTTACTTACGTCCCATAAAGGTTTTGGAGCTTTTGTTCCCACTTTTGCTGCCGACTCCATTGGAAGTATGTCTATTCCTAATCTATGCATATTGCGCATCATATCAAATAATTTAGTTCTAGTAGCAGGAGTTTTTCCTCTTAGCATACTAGGTAACATTTGATCAAACGCTGTTTTACGAACTCCGATTATTCCAGTACGAGTTAATGGATTACTTGTACGATGTTCTTCATTTAAATATACAGGTCCAGCATAGTGCGGTTTAGATGGTGAAATACCTTCCATATGCTTCAATAAAAACGTATCAATACTTTTAACAAATTGCTGGCCTTTCGTAACCTTGACTTCCGCATTCGTATCAACAATAGTACTATCACTAACATACTCATCGTACTGTTCTTCTGTAAGATCTAATCGATTAAGTAATTGTCTTGCAGCAATAATATGAAGTGGGGTGTATTCAGCTCTACCTGAATCAATAGCATCGATAGCATCATCTAATACTAAGGTTTCAAACACAAAAGAATTCTGTTGTGCTTCTGACCATTTATCAGTACCTAATCTATATTGACGATCTGCAAACATATTGATTAAAGTTATACCGTCATTTTCATTTACCTTATCTCTATAATCATCCGCCATTGAAGTAGCTAGTGCTTCTGATATCTTATTAGCTTCTGTATCACTTTTTCCTTGTAGTTTTGCCATATTAAAACTCAATTCATATTGACTATCGTATACATTATTTGCCATTTCATCAGAATTAAACTCTTCTTCACTGCCTATAGTCTCTGTAATTAAGGTTCTATTTTTTATACTGTTTGGATTAGTATACGCATCTGCATCTAAATTCAATTCATGTTCATTAAAGTATGCAGCATCAGTATCTAGCTGCTTAACCATAGCTATTGTTTCTGAAGAAACATTTACTGGTATACCTGTAGATGATTGATTACTCATACGTTTAAACATATCTTCAGCGCTTTTATATAATGTTGGATTACCTGTAAACAGCATTGCCTCTTCCATATGCGTAATAAAACTTTGTAACCATCTCATTTTAAGAATAGTTTTAAGTTGTTCTCTAGCTGCATCTTGTGTAGTTGCTGGGTTAATCGCTGTATTATTTATATACAAACCTCTAAATACAGGTGTTAAAGCATTACCATTATCATCAAACGGAGTATACTGTTCTATAGTTAATACTTTATTCTCATCAGCAAATCTTATTAATTCATTTTGTTTAGCTTCTACATACAGTTCAATAGCATTATTTAATTGTGCTTTATTAGCAAACACACCTTGCCCTGGTTTTAATACATTTAGTGCAAAATCATGAAAATTGGTATATCCATTCTTAAGACTAGTAAACTTATAAAGGTGCTCAACTAAGTCTGAAAGCATTCCAAAACTATCAGGAGTTATCATATTACCTTTAAATACAGAAGCCATTTTTGGAACATTGTGCCCCAAATAGTTTTTATCTTCTTCTGTAGTGTTGCCAATAGTAACCCGTTTATAAAGATTTAAAACTTGTTCTGCTACATCTTCTAGAACTTTTGCTATTTGCGCACGTCCTACACCTTGATCAGTTAGTAAATACCTTACACTGTATGCCATACTTCTATCAGAGTGTTGTATCACTCTATTGTACCCTTGTTCAGCACTAGTAGCCCATAAGGTAATTAGTTCTGGCATATTAAGTTCATCTACTGAAACAACTTCACCAGTAATTTTACTTTTTACTGAATCATATACACCAATCGAAATTGGAGTAGATCCAATATCACTAGTAATACTATCACTTAACAAGATACTATGTTTAGATAAATTGTTAAATAGGTGGGGTGAAGTTAGCAGCAGCAATTTAGTTCTAGCTATAAATAACTCGTTATTAGCATTATCAGGAGTCATAGTAGAACTTAACCAACTTCTTGCATGTGTTTCAAGTAAATTTGCTTTACTGTAATAAGCCTGTTCTGGAACAGCTAATTCAGATTTAATATAAGCATCTATTTCAGATAAGGTCAAGCTGTTTACATAATTTAAATTATCTCCTACTAAAGTCATATTACTATTCAAGTTAATAGCATACAAGGCTTTTCCTCCACTGAATATAGATTGACTTTTATCATCTTGATATTCAGCTTGTATTTCAGCTAAGGCATTGAGTTTAGAATCTACGGTAGAATTTTCTGCAGAGCCTCCTTTTTCAAATAAACCTTTAGTAAATGCAGTTGCTGATCTACTCCAGGTATGATTGTTAGGAGATGATGCGGCATTTGCATAAATTGAATTTATAAGTTCCCAAACTTTACTTGCTTTTGTAGGAGTGTCTGTTGCTCTTGTATCCAATACAATTCCTAAATACTCTAAATTCTTTTTTATCAGCCAATTAAGCTTTGCTAATTCTAGTTGGGCTTCGTTAAAATTATGGTTTGTGAATACTGGAGGTGTTGTATCTGGTGTTTTAGCTACTAACTTTCCATACAATTTACTTCTTTGCTCTGCAGTAGAATTTTGGAAATTATTTTTCCATTCTTCACGTATTGCGTTAGCTGCTGTATCTGCATTAGCATTAGTCACACTAACATAGTTTTTATCTACAAGCGTTAATAAGAAAGTATATAAGTGGTTTCCAAATACTTTACCTAACTTAACTTTTATTTTAGCTTTATTCTGTTCATTTTCAATAGCTTCTATAAAGTGCTGCATTGAAGCTATTTCAGGATTATTTGAAACAAAGTTAGTAAATTCTGTCCACATAGCATAAGCTGGCACACTTGCTAATTTATTCAACATTTTAGTTATTATTTTTTCAGAGTGTATTCTTTGCACAATTCCTAACTCTGGGTGTAAATTTAACATCTCTGTTGGAACACCATCTTTTAATACAGTTACCTTTTGCGGTATACTGTGTATCAACAGTTTTATAGCTAATGACATTGAGGAATAGGGATCAATTTCATAAACTAATTTATCATATGAAGCATTTTTTGAAGTAACGTTTTCTTCATCTAACTCTAATTCTAAAGCTTCCTTATCAGTTACTGATTTTAATTTTCCTCCCATATTTGCCACAGAATTTTTCCATTGTTGGAAGAAACCTAAATTAGCTTCTGAGGTTTTTGAATTGTATTTTTTTGTTTGTTTTTTTATTTCTTTTTTAAGAACTTCAGAATTTATATTGCCTAAACCTGTACTCAATGCATTCTGTAATGCTGATTTCAGTAGTATTTCCTGCATTGCGGCTAGTGCAATAACATCAATTGAGCGAGTAGATTTACTAGCATCTAACATAGGATCAAATGTTGGATTAATTGTATTTCCATATACATCCCACATCTCGTTCATATCCAGTCCTATATCTGTTAACATCTTTTCAGTGTCAAGATTATCTATTTTAGGAACATCTAACAATATCAATTTTTGTATAATTGATATTAAGCCTCCTGGTTCTTCGATATCTTCAAGATCTTCTGTAGGCTTACCTTTAGAAAAACTACTAGCTTTTCTACGATATGTTTCTATTGTAGCAAGAGATTCTGATAACTGCTCTCCATATCTATCTACTAATTTATTAAGCAGCCCTGATAATATACCTGTTTTATGGTACATTTCTATTGCTGCAAACGGATCAGCTAAAAAATATTTGTACACATCAGGCATATTACTAGCAGTCATTAACTTTTTATATGCAGCTAATTTGTCAGCTGCTCTATCATAATGAGAAACATATTTACCTGCAGTGCCAAGTACTGAGGTAGCCTGCTCTATTAACGCTGCTGCATATTCCTCTGACGCATCCACTTTCTCTGAAGTAAGTAGTTCATAGATTCTACCGTTAGCTAATTGTCTATTAAACATATCAATAGTTATAGCAGAATTTAATGCTGAGATATCAGCAGTACTAACCATAACTGGTAGAGTTCCACTATCTTTTGTTATATCATCAAAGTAAACATTTCTACTATATATAAGTCCTTTTTGAGCATATTTATATTTAGGAGCCACGTTCTTGTATTTACCAGCAAGTATATCATCATAGAACTGCTGTTGCACAGGACGTCCTATTAAAGCTCTGAGGAACTTTATTAGTTTATCGAACCAACGTTCTATTGTATTCTTAGGTACTAGCT
>CAYXZX010000196.1:0-4107 GCA_964469455.1 uncultured Rhodocyclaceae bacterium
GATGATCGATGCCTTCCTCGATGCCGGGGACGTGCTCAAGGACATGCTGGCCGCGCACAAGGGTGAAGGCGAGGTCGATCCGGCCGCGGTCGAGCAGACCTGCACGCGCTTGCGCGCGCTCACGGGTGATGCCGGGTCTGCGGAGCCGGCAGCCGAAGACGACTTGCCGGCTGCCTCTGCCGAAGCAGCGATGGCCAACGCCTCCGTTGGTCACGATATCCGCTTCGTCGTGGAGGGCGACCCGACAGCGACCCGCATGGCGGTCGATGCCCTGATGGGCGAACTGGGCGAGTTCGGCACGGCCCGGCTGATCACGGCCGCAGCCGCAGAAGGGCAGCCCTATCATGTGGAACTGCTCGGCGAAGCGGACGGCGACACACTGCGTAGCGTGATCGAATTCGTGGCGCGGACCGACAGCATCCGGATCTCGCCGCTGGGGCAGGCGTCGGGTGACGCCGGCGAGACCGCCTATGGCTTCTTCGACGAGTCGGCGGCGCCGGTCGAAGCGGCGGTGGGGGAAAGTCAGCCATCGCGGGACGCCGATTCGGATGCTTATGGCTTCTTCGAACCCGTCACCGTCGCCGAGCCGGCCGCAGCAGTGGTCGATGCCGCTGATGGCAGCTATGGTTTCTTCGACGCAGTGCCGGCGCCGGAGGCCCCGGTGACGACCGCGCCCGATGTTCCATTGCCGGAGCCGGTGCCGCCGACTGAAAAGGCTGCGGACCGGACCGTCGACAAGCCTGCCGGCGCGAAGCCCGCTGCGGTGCCGGCCGCGAAGAGTGGCGGCGATGCCACCATTCGTGTCGGTGTCGAAAAGGTGGATCAGTTGATCAACCTGGTTGGCGAACTCGTCATCACTCAGGCCATGCTGCTCCAATCGGCGACGGGTGTCGATCCGGTCGAATTCGAGCGCCTCCACAACGGATTGACGCAGCTCGAGCGGAACTCCCGTGACCTCCAGGAAGCGGTGATGTCGATCCGCATGATGCCGATATCAGTGGTGTTCTCGCGCTTCCCGCGCGTGGTGCGCGAGCTTTCCCAGAAACTGGGCAAGAAAGTCGAGCTGAAACTGGTTGGCGAAGGGACCGAGCTCGACAAGAGCCTGATCGAACGCATCACGGATCCGCTCACCCACCTGGTACGCAACAGTCTCGATCACGGCATCGAGATGCCAGACGTGCGCGCCGAAAAAGGCAAGCAGCCCACCGGCACCATCACCCTGCGCGCCTATCACCAGAGCGGCAACATCGTCATCGAAGTCAATGACGATGGTGCCGGGCTGAATCGCCAGCGCATCATGGCCAAGGCCAAGGAACGCGGCCTGCAGGTGCACGACCAGATGTCCGACCAGGAAGTCTGGCTACTCATCTTCGAGGCCGGCTTTTCGACTGCGGACGTGGTGACCGAGGTATCCGGGCGCGGCGTTGGCATGGACGTGGTCAAGCGCAACATCCACGCCATGGGCGGGCGGGTGGAAATCGAGTCGATGACGGGCGTCGGAACCCGCATGACCGTGCGCCTGCCGCTGACGCTGGCCATTCTCGACGGCATGTCGATCGCTGTCGGCGGCGAGACCTACATCGTGCCGCTCGGCTACGTGATCGAGTCTCTTCAGGCCGACAAGGAGATGCTCAAGAGCATCTCCGGTGTGGAGCGCCTGCTCTTCGTGCGCGGCGAATACCTTCCAGTGGTGCCGCTGTACGAGGTATTCGGCGTGCCCGGGGCGATCACCAGTCTCGAGCGCGGCATCATGGTCATTATCGAGGCCGACGGCACCAAGGTTGCGTTGTTCGTCGATGCCCTGGTCGGCCAGCAGCAGGTGGTGATCAAGAGCCTCGAGGCGAATTACCGGAAGGTGAGCGGCGTGTCTGGCGCCACCATCATGGGTGACGGCCATGTCGCCCTGATTCTCGACGTAGCAGTGCTGGCCGGCATGGCGAAGAATGTCTTGCCGGCGGCAGCCTGACAAACAGGAGCGCAAAGATGCAGGAACATGCTCAAGCAAGCCAGCAGCAGGCCGATGAAAGTGGAATGGCCCAGGAGTACCTCACCTTCACGCTCGGTCCGGAGGAGTATGCGATCGATATCCTCAAGGTGCAGGAGATTCGCGGCTACGAACAGCCGACCACGATCGCCAACGCGCCGGCATTCATCAAGGGTGTCATCAATCTGCGCGGCACCATCGTGCCGATTGTGGACATGCGCATCAAGTTCCAGGTTGGCAAGGCCGAGTACACGCCGTTCACGGTTGTGATCATCCTCAACATTGGTGCCCGGGTGGTGGGCATCGTCGTTGATGGCGTGTCGGATGTGACCTCGCTGAGGCCCGACCAGGTGCGGCCGGCGCCGGACTTTGCTGCGACGGTCGATACCAAGTACATCCAGGGTCTTGGCACCCTCGAAGAGCGCATGCTGATCGTGGTCGATATCACCCGACTGATGCTGTCGTCGGACATGGCGCTGGTGGACGAGGCGGCTGAAACGGGTGCACGGTGAGGAAAACATCATGAAGCTGAGCCTGAGTGATCGTTTGCTGCTGATGGTGGCGGTGCCGTTGCTGGGGATGCTTTGGGTCTCCGGATGGAACACGGTCGAGAAGATTCTGCTGTCGCGGGAAATGGGGCGGCTGCAAGGACTGGTGACCGTTGCGACCCATGTCGGGGCCCTGGCGCACGAAATGCAGAAGGAACGCGGCATGAGCGCGGGCTTTCTTGGCAGCAAGGGCGCCAACTTCGCGGCTGAACTCCCCAAGCAGCGCGAGGCCACCGACAAGCAGCGCAAGGCCCTGGCCGATGTGCTGGCCCGCTTCGACGCCGCGCACTTTGGCGCGCATCTCGCGGGCCTGATCGGCAATGCCGACAAGGCACTTGCGGGCCTTGGCGAGAAGCGGCAGGCGGTGACCGCCCTTGCAATTCCCGGACCCGAGGCCATCGGCTACTACACCAAGACTATCGCTGCACTGCTGGAAGTACCCGGTCAACTGGCCGCGCTGAGTCCCGACAAGGACATCGGTCAGCTCGCATCCTCCTACAGCGCCATGCTGCAGGCGAAGGAACGCGCCGGCATCGAGCGGGCGACGCTATCCAACGTGTTCGGCACCGACAAGTTCGCGCCGGAAATGCTCGTGCGTTTTCTCAGCAGCGCTGCCGAGCAGAACACCTGGTTCGGCATTTTCGCCCAGTACGCGACCGATGCCCATGAACAGTTCGCCAAGGACACGCTCAAGGGGGCCGCGGTCGACGAAGTTGTCGAAACGAAGAAAGTCGCCATCGCCAAGATGAGTGAAGCGTCCCTCGGCATGGACGCCAAGAAGTGGTTCGCGGCGGCTACGGCGCGCATCGATCTGATGAAGACTGTGGAGGACCGTCTGGCCGCCGACATGACAGGCTCGATGCAGACCCTGGAGCGCAACAGCACCTACATCGCCTGGTTCTATGCGATTGCCACGCTGCTGTCGGCTCTGGCAGTGTTCGCTTTCGCTCGCGTCGTCACCCGCCGCATCATGGCGCAGATTGGCGGCGAACCCGAGGCGGCCGTCCAGGTAGCCCACGCTGTCGCCGATGGCAAACTCGACAACGACATCGCGCTCAAGGCCGGTGACGACAGCAGCCTGCTGGCGTCCATGAAACGCATGCAGAATCAGCTGCTGGAACGCATCACGGAGGAACGCCGCGTCGCGGCCGAGAATCTGCGCATCAAGATTGCGCTGGACAACGTGTCCACCGGCGTGATGATTGCCGACAAGGATCGCAACATCATCTACACGAACAAATCTGTGGTGGATATCCTGAAAGGTGCGGAAGCCGACATCCGCAAGGCCCTGCCGAACTTCGATGCCAGCCGCCTGGTCGGCAGCAACATCGACGGTTTCCACAAGGATCCCTCGCACCAGGCGAGGCTGCTCGCCAGCTTCACCAATACCTATACCGCCAAGCTCGAGATCGGCGGGCGCTACATGACGGTCTCGGCCAATCCAGTGATCAGCGCCGAGGGCGAACGACTCGGCTCCGTGGCCGAATGGCTGGATCGCACTGCCGAGGTACAGGTGGAAGAGGAAGTAGCCGGCATTATTGCGGCGGCGGGGCGGGGTGAATTTGACACGCGGTT
>CAYXZX010000197.1:0-4050 GCA_964469455.1 uncultured Rhodocyclaceae bacterium
CGAGGTCAGGACGATGGTCGCCATCGAGGTGCCCAATGCCAGGTGCATGGCATGTTGCGCCGGAAAATCCTGTGCCTGGAACAGCATCAGCAGCAGCGGCACGATGGTCAGGCCGCCGCCGACGCCGAACAGGCCGGCGACGAAGCCGGCGAAGGCGCCGAGCAGCGGATAGCCCAGCCACCAGATGCTCACCGCTTCGCTTTCCCGATCAGCTTGCCGGTGATGAACTTCCATTCCGCCGGGTCGACCGGCGTGATCGACAGGCGATTGCCGCGCTGGAGCACGCGCATGTTGGCGGTTTCCGGATGCGCCCGCAGTTCGGGCAGGCCGATCAGTCGGGTCTTCTTCGTCACGCGGACATCGACGTTCACCCAGCGCGGATTCTCGGGCGTCGATTTCGGATCGAAGTACGGGCTTTCCGGATCGAATTGGGTGCGATCCGGATAGGCCAGTTTCGCCACTTCAGCCAGTCCGGCGATGCCCGGCTCCTTGCAGTTGGAATGGTAGAAGAAGACCTTGTCGCCGACCCGCATCTGATCGCGCATGAAGTTGCGTGCCTGGTAGTTGCGCACGCCCCACCAATCCACGGTCCGGTTCGGCATGGCCAGCACGTCGTCGACACCGACGACCGATGGCTCGGACTTCATCAGCCAGTAACGCATCCTCTTACCCGCCAAGAAAAAAGAGCACGGATCACTCCGTGCTCTGTGGATGATTCCCCGCCTGTGCCGCTAGGCCGATTATCCTGAACCGAGGGTTCAGGTGGGCCGCTTTCCTGCCACATCAGGTGCATCCGACGAGGGATGCGCGCAACAGTGGCGTCCTTGGGCTGCGGCCATCGTCACGAAGACATTGGTTCAAGGAAATTACAGCCTTGGCAAACACCGCAGGGAAACCCGCGGAAGCTTGCTAGAACAGGTTCTCCTGAGGAGCCAGGACCGCGTCCAAGCGTGCTTCCATGGTGGCGATTCTACGCTTCGCGTCCTTCGCGTCAAATGAACTCATCGGGTCCTTGAGCGAGATCAGCTCGTGGGCCAGATTGAGCGAAGTCATCACCGCGAGCCGCTCGCCGGAACTCTTGGTCTGCTTGGCGATCTCGCTCATCTTCCAGTCGAGGAAGGCGACCACGGCCAGCAGGTCGTCCTTCTCCTCGGGAGCGCAGGCGACGCGAAACTCCTTGCCGTGAATCTTGATGTCGAGGGTATTGGCGCTCATTCCGCGGGCAGCTTTTCCATCATCGTCTCGAGACGCTCGCGCGCCACGGTCATGCGTTCGGTCAGATTTTCCTTCTCCTGTTCGAGCCGGGCAACGCGCTCGCGCAGCGCCAGATTTTCCTGGCGCAACTGCTCGCAGAAGCTCACGACCTGTTCGACCTTGGCCTCGAGGGAAGACAGATTGATTTCCATGGCAGGCAAGTTTCGTTGAAAACTCTTTCATGGTCAAGCAGTAAGGCGTGGTTCTGAATGTCGAGTTACAGGTCGTGGCGCGCAAGCCGGCCATCACGCCAGGCAGGCGCCGGTGCTAGAATCGTGGGTGTTCGTGGTGCCCTGAATGCCGCCAAGGCAATCGGGTGAAACGGGAAACAGGTGCGCCGGCACGCAATGCCGGCAATGCCTGTGCTGCCCCCGCAACGGTAAGCGAGTGCGGGCGCGTTATCGAGCCACTGGAAGCCGCAGGTAACGGTTCCGGGAAGGCGACGCGCCAAGACTCGCGAGCCCGGAGACCGGCCACGCACAACGGTGGAAATGTCGCGGGAGGCGACTGCCGGCTTTGCCTGCCTGCTCTCCCTCGTTGTTTCCGTTCTGCCATGCCCGGCCTGCGGGAATGCTGGCCGGCTTCAGGGAGTTGTTTCATGTCACCACGCCCCATCGCCGCCGCCCTGGCGGCACTGTTCGCCCCGCTTGCGCCCGCCCTTGCCGCCGATGCTTCCGAAGCGCCGGTGGTGATCGTCACGGCCACGCGCTTCGACGACACCGATCGCAACGCGGCCGCCAACGTCACCACCATCACCCGCGAGGACATCGCCCGCACGCCGGCCGGCAGCCTGCCCGACCTGCTGGCGACGCGCGCCGGCATCGACATGCGTTCGCTCTACGGCGGCCTTGGTGCCGACGCCTCGGTGAACCTGCGCGGCTTCGGCGAAAACGGCGGGCTGCGAACGCTGACTTTGGTCGATGGCCGCCGGCTCGACAGCCTGGACTTCAGTTCGGCCAACTGGCGCAGCATTCCAGTGGAAAGCATCGAGCGCATCGAGATCGTGCGCGGCAGCGGTGCCGTGCTGCACGGCGACCAGGCCGTCGCCGGCGTCATCAACATCATCACCCATCGCGATCGCGGCGAAGCGGGCGAAGTCTCGGCGAGCGCCGGCAGCTTCGATTACCGCAAGTTCGCCGCGAACCTGTCGAAGTACCTGGGCGGCCACCACATCGCACTCAACGCCGAGCACGTGGAAAGCGACGAGTATCGCCACAACAACGAACATCGCTCCACCGCCGGTTCGGCCCGGTTGTCGCGCGTCATCGCCGATGGCGAGGCCTACGCGGAGATCGGCGCCAGTTCGCTGCGCTTCGGCCTGCCCGGCTCGCTCACTGCCCTGCAGTACACCCACGATCGTCGCGCGGCCGAAACCACCGACAGCTGGGCCAAGCGCGAAAACCAGTTCCTGCGGCCCGGCGTGCGCAAGCTGCTCACGCCAACGCTGGAGATCGCCGCCGAACTGGCCTATGAGGAGTCGCGCAACCAGTCGTGGATCTCCAACTGGGGCTCGTATCGCAACGTCGATGTGCGCAATGTCGCCTTCACGCCGCGGTTGCGCTGGACGCATGGCCTGGCCGGCCTGCCCAGCACCACCGTGATCGGTGTGGACTGGTCGGACGCGCGACTGGATCAGGACCGCCACCTCGACCCTCACGCACCGCGCCTCAATACCGTGCGGCTCGACCGCGACGGCACCGGTATCTACCTGCACAACACCACGCGACCCGTGGACAGCCTGGCGATCACCCTCGGCGCCCGCCAGCAACGCTACGCCACGCACGCCAGGGACAGCGCGCTGACCTCCGACTCCGACCGTACCAGCACCAAGACGGCCTCCGAGCTCGGCCTCGTCTGGCAAGCCACGCAGGTCTGGAAGCTGTTCGCCAAGGCCAGCACCACTTTCCGCTACCCGGTGCTGGACGAGCTGACCACCTTCGGCGGCTTCGCGCTGCCCCCGCCCAAGCCTGAAAGCGGCAGGGGCGCCGATGTCGGCGCCGAGTGGCGCTCCGGCCGGCACAGCGTCCAGGTGACCGTGTATGACCTGAAGATGCGCGACGAGATCACCTGGAACAACGCCACCTTCCAGAACGAAAACATGCAGAAGACGCGCCATCGCGGCATCGAGGTCGATAGCCGCTGGCAACTGGCGCGCGACTGGCGGCTCGACCTCGCCTGGAACGGCAAGGAGGCGGAGTTCCGCGAAGGCGTCAACCGCGGCAACACCATTCCGCTAGTGCCGACCAACCGCTGGACCGCGATGCTGAGCTGGGACGGCGGCATGATCGGCAACCATGCGCTGCTCGCCAACCACGTCGGCCAGCGCCATTTCGGTGGCGACGAAGCCAACCTGCGCGACAAGCTGCCGGCCTACACGACACTCGACTGGCAGTCCCGCTGGCAGCTCGCCCAATGGGAACTGGCGCTGCGCATCGCCAACCTGACGGACAGGAAGCACGCGACGTTGGCCTACGACTACGGCTACGGTGCCTCGTACTATCCCGCCAACCCGCGCGCCGGCTACGTGACGGCGCGGTACAGGTTCTGACCGCATGCCCTCGCGCCGCCGCGCCCTGCTCGTTCTTCTCTCGCTGATCATCGTGTCGGCGGCGAGCCTGGCGCTGGCGGTGGCGGTGGGCAGCGTGTCGCTCGACCTCGGCGACGCGCTGTCGCGCCAGGTGGTACTGGAACTGCGCCTGCCGCGCGCGCTGGCGGCCTTCGCCTGCGGCGGCCTGCTGGCCCTGGCCGGCGCCCTGATGCAGGTTCTGTTGCGCAACCCGCTTGCCGATCCCTACG
>CAYXZX010000198.1:0-4044 GCA_964469455.1 uncultured Rhodocyclaceae bacterium
GGCGGGCAGTTCGGGATACAGGGGGCGGCAATGGGGCAGGTTTTGGGTTGCTGCCAACCAGCGCTGGTAGTTTTCACGCCGGCGGCGGGCAACGGTCGCGATGTCGACGTGCCGGCAGAGCCAGCGGGATGTGCGCAGCGAACCGAGGTTTTCTTCCGCGCTGCGGTAATCGGGCGAGCAGCCGGCGGTTTCGTGCCGGTCGATGCCTTCAGGCGTTGGAGCGGGAAAGTCGGTGGGGACGTCGAGCGTGCGGCGGTTACGTTGCTGTTCGGCGGCTTTCGATCGCAGATGAGCAATGCCGCGCAATTCGGCCAGCCAGGATGGGGCGGCGGAGTGAATGTTGTCCAGCACCGTGGCATCGCGCGCATAGAGCAGCCCGCCGTCGGGAGTCGGCAGGAATTTGTAGGGGCTGCTGACGACAAAAATTCCAAACGAACCCATTCCGGCCGGCCGATGATGTTCGCAAAAGAAGGCATGCGAACCGTCTTCGACCAGCGTGATGCCGCGTGCCAAGCACCAGGCGGCCAGGGCGGCAAAGTCTTGCGGGATGCCGAAGAAGTGGGTGGCGAGCAGTGCCTTGATCGGGACGGGCGAGTTTTTCGCCAGCGTTTCGATGGCGGCCAGGTCGGGTGAAAGATCGGGCTGCAGCGGGTAGAGCCGCACGTCGCCACCCTGCGCCAGCGCCGGGTCGAGCATGGTGCGGCAGTGGTAGGCCGGGGCGAGCAATGCACTGCCGGGACCAATGCCGGCGAGACGGTAGGCTTCGCGCAGGGCGTAGCGCCCGCGCGTGAAGTAGCGGAAATGTGCGGCCGGCGCCCAGGCGGATGTCGCCTGTAACGCGATGCCGTCGAACCCGGTGGGCAACAACGGCACGCGCGGCTTGGGAAAGCCGCAGGGCGAGGGGTCGAAGATCAGGGTGTCGAGGAGCATGGGGGGTGTTGGCGGTGTTGTGCCGTCTCGCCAGCGCTTACTTTGTTGATCACAGTCCCACTGCACGTATTTTTTCGGTAAGCGGAAATTCGCGATGACCGGGATAGACGATGCGCAGTTCGTCGAGTTGCAGGACGTCAATGGCCGTGTGCATGGAACGCGTCGTGCGCGGATGGTCGGTATATTTGACTTCGTAGCCGATTCTGCCTTGGTCGGTGAACAGGAGCAAATCGACTTCGCCGCCGCCATGCGCTGCCCAGAACCAGACTTCACCGATGGTGGCGCGATGGCGACGGATGATTTCCTCGATGGCGAAACCTTCCCACGAGGCACCGATCTTGGGATGTCGTGTCAGTGCTGCAAAGTCCGGGATGCCCATCAGTGAATGAAACAGACCCGAATCGCGCAGGTAGAGCTTGGGTGCCTTGATCTGACGCTTGCCGATATTTTCGTGCCACGGCGTCAGCAGGCGAATCATGAACGTCGCCTCGAGAATTTCGAGGTAGCGTCGCACGGTGGTGTCGGCGGCACCGAATGCACGGCCAAGTTCGGAAAAGTTGGCGATCTGCCCGTGATAATGGGCAAGCATCATCCAGAATCGGCGCAGCGAGGTAGGGGGAATGGAGATGCCCAGCGCTGGCAGGTCGCGTTCGAGGAAGGTGGCAATGTAGTCCTTGCGCCACTGGCCGCTGGCTGCATTGCTGCTTGCCAGGTATGCGGGGGGAAAGCCGCCGCGCAGCCAAAGACGCTGACACGATTCGGCACCTGTTTCCATCAGTGAGAAAGGTGTCAGCTCGATATGACCGATGCGTCCCGCAAGTGTTTCGGAAGACTGTCGAATCAGGTCGCACGATGCGCTGCCGAGGATCAGGAAGCGGGCAGTATTGTCTGGCCGGTCGACCAAGACGCGGAATACCGGAAAGAGTTCCGGGCTGCGCTGGATTTCGTCGATGATCACGAGTCCGCGTAAATCCTGCAACGCCAGCCGGGGGGCGGCAAGCGCTGCTACATCGGTCGGGTCTTCCAGATCGAAACGGGTGACGGGTTCGGCGGTTTTATCCGCCATCATCCGCGCCAGTGTGGTCTTGCCGCACTGGCGTGGTCCCAACAACGCCACCACAGGATGTATGGCGAACTGCTGCTCTATCCGCTGGAGGAAATCCGCGCGTTCCATGACTTCATCATAGTTGAAAATTCTTCGACTGTCGAAGAATTTTCAATGTTATTTGGTCCAGAGACATGAGGTCGGGCGCCATCCCGCCAGCGCCGAGATTGATTTATTGGAGTGACGGCATGACGGGGCCAAGGATGCCGATGCCTTCCGTTTTGTTGTTGCCGATGTCGAATCGGGGCGGGGTGGGGAACTGGTCTTCATGGACGCGCAGGAACCAGCCGCCCGGCAGGGTGTCGCTGATCAGCGTGTTGTTGCGAAGGGTGAGGGCGTTGTCGGGCCAGACGTTGCCTTCGGCGCCGTACGAGATGAGTACCGGGTTTTGCGTCCTGGCGCTCTGGCCAACGGTGTTGCCGGTGATGTGCGCGATGCCGCCGTTGGGCAGGTCGATCTCGTAGGAGGCCTCGCCGCCCGCACCGTCGACGATGTGATTGTCGCGGATGTCGCTGCGGCGGGCGCGCGACTTGACCAGGTGACCGCGATAGCCGTTCTCGAAGCGGCTTCCGGTGATGGCAACACGGGCGATGCGGCCGACGTAGAGCAGATGCGGCAGCGAGTGCAGCTGGCGGGGTGCGTCGGCGAAGCGGCTGTTCTCGATGGCGAGTTCGGCATTGCTGTCGTTGCTGGTGAGAATGCCCATTTGATTGTCGATGAAAGCGCAGTCGTGCAAGGTCAGCTTGCCGCCTTCGAAGCGGATGCCGGCGCCGTTGCCGGCCGGCACGCGGCTGCCGCGGAATTCGATGTTATCGATGCGGAGGTCGCCGTGGCGGATGACCCAGATCGCCTTGCCTTCGGCGCTGTTGCCATCGGCGATGAGTACCGGCCGCTGGCCGATGCCGCGGATCGTGAGTGTTTTTTGTTCCCAGACGGCGACATCGCCGCGATATTCGCCAGACAGGATTTCGATGGTATCGCCGTCCCTGGCCAGTTTGGCGGCATCGGCGATGCGGGTGATTGCCTGGCCCGGGCCCACGTGAATCGTATCCGCATGCGCGGCGAGGGCGTGACTGAGGACCAGTGCTGTGATCAGCACGACTCGCGGCGTACTGCGACGGCTGACTCTTGATGGGATCCGTGGTCGCATGCTCGTTGGCAGTCAGGGGACTCTGCCGGTGATTCTGAGTGCTTCAGCATGCATGGCCACCATATGGTAGCCATCTGGCTGTTGATCCTGGCAGCGGTCCTTGAGGCAGTCCGAGGCTCTGCGCTCTCGCCAACCGCCATTCTCCGGGTCCAGAAAGTCGGAGCGTATGTATTCGGTCAGTTGCGTTACCCGCCCCCAAAGATCGCTGCGGCCGCGTGTGGCGGCATGGTGCATCAGCGCACGCAGCGCTTCGGCTTGTTGCCACCAACCCCGGTGGCGATCGATTTCGCCTTCCGGCGAGATGGAAGTGATGACGCCCGCGTCTTCCTTGTCGCTGCCCGCTTTCAAGGCATAGTCGAGCAAGCGCTGGGCAACGCCCGCATAGATGGGATTCATGCCGGCCTCGGAGGCGGCGCTTAGAAGAAATGCCCACTCGAACTGGTGACCAATGTCGATGCGTCCGCCTCGTTCGCCAGGCAGGGGTTGCCAATGGTCATCGTAAACCTCGGCGATACGCGCGCTGCCGTCGGGCAGGCCTTCCAGCAATCGGCGAGTGACGAACCGGGCGATGTTGTCGGCGCCTTCCAGCGCAACCCGGTCGCCGCTTGCCTGGTACAGAGCCAGTAACGCCTCGAAAAGATGCATGACCGGATTCTGTGAGTTGCCGAGCATTGTTTGACTGAAATCCCGGCTGGTACCGGCACGGAATCCGCCATGAGCGTCGGCGAAGTACAGCCGGATTTCCTTCCAGGTCAGCAGGGCGGCCTCGAGGTATCGCTTGTCCTGCGTGGTCCGGTAGGCATGGGCCAAGGCGAAGATGGCGAACGCCTGGCCGTAGAGCCTCTTGTTGCCATTCTTC
>CAYXZX010000199.1:0-3992 GCA_964469455.1 uncultured Rhodocyclaceae bacterium
TACGCCACCGGGCGCGGCAGCCTGCGCATGCGCGCGCGCTGGCGCATCGAGGACATGGCCCGCGGCCAGTGGCGTGTGATCGTCGAGGAACTGCCGCACGGCGTGTCGACCGCCAGCGTGCTGTCGGAAATCGAGGCCATCACCAACCCGCAGCCGCGCGCCGGCAAGAAGGACGTCTCGCAGGAACAGAAAAACCTCAAGCAGGTGATGCTGGGCGTGCTCGACTCGGTGCGCGACGAATCGAGCGACAAGGCACCGGTGCGCATCGTGCTGGAGCCGCGCACATCGAAAATTCCTCAGGACGAGTTCATGGCCGTGCTGCTCGCCCACACCAGCCTCGAAGCCAACGTCTCGATCAACCTGACCATGATCGGCCGCGATGGAAGGCCGGCGCAGAAGCCGCTGCTGAGCATCCTCCATGAGTGGATCGAGTTCCGCCACGCCACGGTCGAGCGCCGCAGCCGGCATCGTCTCGACGAGGTCGAGCGCCGCCTGCACATCCTCGAGGGCCGGCTGGCCGTCTTCCTGCAGATCGACAAGGTGATCCGCTGCATCCGCGAATCGGACGAGCCGAAAGCCGACCTGATGGCGAAGTTCAATCTCACCGAGGTCCAGGCCGAGGACATCCTGGAAATCCGCCTGCGCCAGTTGGCCCGGCTGGAAGGCCTCAAGATCGAGAAGGAACGCGCCGAGCTGCGCGAAGAGGAAGCGGGCCTGCAGAAGATCCTTGGCGACCGCAAGGAACTGACCAAGCTCGTCGTCAAGGAGATCACGGAAGACGCCAAGAAGTACGGCGATTCGGTCAAAGACCCGCGCCGCACCCTGATCGAGGCCGAGGCGGCAACAGCCATCGCCGAAGTAGCGGTGCCCGACGAACCGGTGACTGTGATCGTTTCCCAGAACGGCTGGGTGCGCGCGCGCCAGGGGCACGGCATCGACCCGACGACGATCTCCTACAAGGCCGGCGATTTTCCCTTCCTGGTCGCCGAGTCGCGCACCGTCTGGCCGCTGGTCATCGTCGACACGCTCGGCCGCGCCTACAGCGTGCGCGTTGCCGACCTGCCGGGCGGGCGTGGCGATGGCGTGCCGCTGGCGACGCTCATCGAATTCCAGGATGGCGGCAAGCTGGCCCAGGCATTGACGGATGCGCCGGAGGCGCAGTATGTCTTCGCCAATTCCGGCGGCTACGGCTTCGTCGCATCCATCAGCGACCTCATTTCGCGCCAACGCGCCGGCAAGGCATTCATGTCGCTCGACAAGGGCGAGAAGCCCATACTGCCGGCAAAAGTCAGCCGTGGCGACACGCCGCTATCGCTGGCTGCCATCTCGCAAAGCGGTCGCCTGCTGGTCTTTCCACTCGATGAGTTGAAGGTGATGGCGAAAGGGCGAGGCCTGATCATCCAGGACGTCGACTCGAAGGACGCGCTGGCCGGGGTCGCCGTCGGCACGACGGCGTTCGTCATTACCGGCACCGGGCGAGGTGGAAAGACGGTCGGATTGCGCGTCGCCGGCAAGGAACTGGAAGCCGCTCGCGGCGCCCGCGCCCGCAGGGGCCAGCTCATCCAGTCCAAGATCAAGCCTACAAGAATCGATCCCCACTGATTTCTGACGTCGCGCGGAATTCGCGCGGGGACAGACCATAGCGCCCTCGGAAGACGCGGCTGAAGTGCGACATATCGTTGAAGCCCCACCTGAAGGCAATCTCCGTAATCGAGCACGACCGGTCCGCCTTCGACTGCAGTGCCTCGCAGCAACGTTCCAGCCGCCGCTCGAGCAAGTAGCGCGAAAAACTCCGGCCGGTATCGCGCATCAGCACGTGGACATAGCGCATTGAGATATTGCACGCGGCGGCAGCCTTGCCTACATCGAAGCGCGGGTCGCCCAAGTGGTCATGAATGCAGTGCAACAGCCGCCGCCGATGCAACTCGGCGCCGCCAACCGCACATTCCTCGTCTATCGTGGAACAGAACAGGTTTGCCGCCATGCGCGCGAGCATATCCGCCATATCCGGCATGGCAGCACCCAGTTCCTGATAGCGTCGCCAGACGGAGTTGGCAAATTCCCACACAACGGCCGCCAATCCTGCATCTGCTGCGACCGGCCGCAGGCAGGCCTCGGTGGGATCGACGAGATAGCGGTCGAGCATCCTCTTGGGCAGCCGCACATTGAGAAGCCGGCCGCCAGCCGCCAGTTCCCGCCAATGCGGAATATCACTATCAAGCAGGCAGATGGTGCGCGGCCCCGCCCCGTATTCACGGCCATATTGGCCAACGCGAAACTCACCACCGAGTTGTAGCGGCAAGTAGTAGCAACCCGGTCCATCGCGCGCGGGCAGATCGACGCGAATGCCAAGACGAGTGGCCGAGGAAATTTCGGCAAATTCCACGTCGCCACACTGCCAGGACCGGTAGCGGGTTCGAAAACCGGCATTCGGCGCAGCGATTTCGACGCCAGGATACCGCCTAGCCATGAAGTCGCGCCATGCGTCCAGGTCTTGCCATTCGAAATCAGCCGTAACGCCCGACATCGCGCTCATACCCATCCGCGCCTCCGCTCTTCCGAATTACCCGCATAGCGGATTATGGCAGGCGCCGAACCGCCCTACTTCGCCTTGGGATCGATCCGGGCCAGGCAAACCGAGAAGCCGCAGCGCTCGGCCGTGGCCAGCACGAACTCCTGGTAACGGGAAAAGTGTCCGCTCAGGTGCCGGTCGATTTCCTCCTGTGTGTAATCAAGCGCGTGGCTACACCCATGGCCATGGGCGGCGGCGCGTGCCATTGCCGCATCTCCGTTGTCCACGCCGAAAAACACACTCATGATGCCTTCGCCCCGCGTCGCCAGGAACCGCGATACCGCGCTATCCTGTTCGCGACCGGGCATGGGCGCGCACAACTCGATTCCGGCATCCCAAGCGATGGCTACCTGGATGCCGAAAGGTTCTCCGGTCCAATGGGCATCCTCAAAAGTCGCCCCCAGCATGTCGGCATAAAGCCGCTTTGCCGACTCCAAATCCCGCACCGCGATCATGATGCGATCAACCCCGCGCAATCCCATTGTCGTCTTCTCCAGTCAAGTTCCCGCCTCGCCGGCACGCCGCCGGCAAGACAATTGTCGATCGTGGAGCCAAGAATTCTTGACCAGACGCGCACCCGCCTGACTCGGTGCGCACACCGTCAAAATCGCCTGGATATTGCGTCCACGCCTGCCCTGACATTATTTCCGGCCAACGGGACGTCGGGTCAGTGAAGCGTGCGCTGCTCGGGAACGGCGCGCAGGCCGACATTGAGCAGGATGACGCGCCGGCCGAGCATGACGACGCTGCCGCGCCGGCGGTTGTCCCCGGTATCGCTGTACTCGAAGTTGTAGATCCGCCTCAGGCGCAGTGCGCCATCATCGTCGCGCTCCGCCTTGATGCCGCCCAGCGAAACGGTATCGTCGAGAAATTGCAGCCCCTCGGACTCGCACGCCCGGCGCGCGGCGGCCATGGCGGCATCGCGTACTTTCAGCCCCTCAAGCCAGAACCAGCCCAGCGCCCCGAGCAGGACGAGGCTGGCGAACTCGAGAACGGGCACCGCCGGAGGAAGGAACCAGACTAGGTCTGGCCGTTGAGAATGCGCGCCTTGCTCTGCGCTTCGGCCTTGTTGATGGCCGTCATCTGCCGGCCAAAGGCTTCCCGCTCGGCGACGCTGCGCTTGGTCGCCTCGATGCTCTTGATGCAGCGCCAGCGCTTGCCACCCTTGGTGTTGATCTGGCGCATCTCTTCCTTGGGATGATAGGTACGACAGTGGTAGCAGTACAGAGTGTCAGCCATGGCAAAAATCGGATAACTCGGATGGCGTGAAAACAAGCGGATGGCGCGCCCGGCAGGATTCGAACCCACGACCCCCTGGTTCGTAGCCAGGTACTCTATCCAACTGAGCTACGGGCGCGCTGAGAGGGCGGATTATACAGAATCTTTGCGTTTGTAGGCTAGCCGTTTGCCATGCCCGCCC
>CAYXZX010000200.1:0-3904 GCA_964469455.1 uncultured Rhodocyclaceae bacterium
TGACGCGGTTCGGCTCGCCGTCGGCCTCGACCTGGCTGATGGCCTGGTGCTTGTGGGGGTCGAACTTCTCTTCCAGCGGGTTGATTTCGGCCACGTTCGACTTCTCGAAGGCGCTGACGAGCTGCTTGAGCGTCAGCTCGACACCGGCCTTGAGCACCTCGAATTCCTGGTTCTGGTTGGCCAGGGCGGCTTCCAGGCTGTCCTTGACCGCCAGCAGTTCGCCGGCGAACTTTTCCGAGGCGAACTTGCCGGCCTTGGCGATGTCGTCCTGGGCGCGGCGGCGGATGTTCTCGCCTTCGGCCTTGGCGCGCAGCCACGCATCGTGGTGCTCTTCGGCCTTCAATTCGGCGGCCCTGAGCATTTCCTCAAGGCTGGGCATGGTTTCCGGCGCGGCGGCCGGCTCGGTGGCGGGTGAATCGGTGGCCGCGGTCTCGGTGATGGCGGCGGGTTCCTTGTCGATATCCTGCATCGAATGAACATCCCTGGACGATAAACCGCTACTACATTGGGGGCTCCCGCCAGCCTTTCAAGCCCCCTCGTCCGGAAAATTTCAGGTCTTGAAGCGGCTCACGGTTTCCTGCAGGTTGGCGGCAAGATGTTCGAGTCGCTGGGCCGCCGCTGCCGTCTGTTCGACGACTTCATTGTTTTCTCTCGCCATGCCGGCGATGGTCTCGATGCTGCTCGCCACTTCGCCGCTGACCATGCGCTGCTCCTCGGTGGCCGTGGCGATGGTGTCCAGCCCCTGCCCGACCCGCCCGACCGAGTTGCTGGCCGCGCTCAACACCTCGGCCACCTCTTCCAGCGCGCTCTGGCTGCTGGCGAGATGCTCGAGGCCGTTCTGGATGGACCGCCGGACCGAGTCGGAATGCTCGGTGAGCGTCCGGGTGATGGCATCGATTTCGCTGGCCGAGCCGGCCGATTTTTCCGCCAGCTTGCGTACCTCGTCGGCGACGACAGCGAAACCACGGCCCTGTTCGCCGGCGCGCGCGGCCTCGATGGCGGCGTTGAGCGCCAGCAGGTTGGTCTGGTCGGCGATATCCTTGACTTCACCCGTGATGCTGGCAATGCTGGCCGTGCTGTTCACGAATTCGTTCACCGATCCGGCGATGGCATGCACCGTGTCGTTCACGACGCCGATCTCGCCGATCAGCCTTGAAAGGCTGGCATTGCCAGCTTCGGAACGCTCGAGACTCTCGCGCGACTGCGCGTGGACGTGATCGGTGCTTTCGGCGATGGCGGTGATCGCCGACACCATGCGCTCGACCGATCCCGCCGCCTGCACCGAGGTTTCGTTCTGCCGGTGGGAACTGGTGTTGACGCGGTCGGCGCTGGCGACCAGTTCGCGTGCCGCGACCGAGACTTCCGAGGCCGAATCGCTGACATGGCGCACCAGCGCGGCCATTTTCGCCATCATGTCGTTGAAGGCGGTGGCGGCGGCGCCGATTTCGTCGTGGCTGCGCGCCTCGAGCCGCCGGGTCAGGTCGCCCTCGCCCTTGGCGATGTCGCGCAGGCCGACGACCATCTGTTCCAGAGGCCTGGTGACCACGTTGCTGATGAACAGGTAGATGAAGGCCAGCAGCGGCAGGCTCAGGACCAGCGCCGCGAGGAGCGACTTGAGGCGCTGGCCGCTCACCGCCGCATTCACCTGGTCGAGCGAAATCTTCATGCTGATGGCACCGAGCACGGTACCTTCCGGAACCTGGTGGCACTCGATGCAGTCCTTGCCCAGGTATTTCTTTGCTGCCCTGGCCGGGCGGACCACGCGCAGGTACTCGCCCGAGGCGTCCGACTGCACCTCGACGAACTCGCTGCCGGTGGCCAGCACCTGCTCCTCGACCTTGTCGCGGGGACGCTGGTCCTTGGCGGTGCCCGGGCCGTAGAGGCGCGTCACCGCTTCGCCGCGGATGACCGACAGGTCGCGGATGATGGCCAGTTGCTTGATCTGGTCGAGCAGCACTTCGCGCTGGCCGATGGTGCCGGTGATCATCATGCCGGTCAGGCCGGCCAGGGTCGATTCGTGCATCGACAGCGAAAAGCTCTTGGCCTGCTCGATCGCCGTCTGGCGGTTGACGTGACTCTCCCAGAAGATCAGGCCGGTCCAGAACACCATCAGCATCAGCCAGATGGCGATGGTCAGCTTCATCCAGATTTTCATCGTGCGTCCCCGTCGCGTGGAGTGATGAGCAGTTTATCCCCGATCCCCAGCATTAACCGCATTATCCATGGGGCCATGCCCGGGCAAGGTCAGGCAGCCCGCCACTGCCTCGGCGTCGTGCCCGGGCTGCCAGGGCAGCACGCCGAGCAGCGGCGCCGTCAGGCGCGCGCGCAGCGCCTCGACGTTCTCGTGCCATTTCGGCATGTCCGGGTCGATGCGGTTGGCGATCCAGCCGGCAAGGGCCAGGCCCCGGGTGGCGATGGCTTCGGCCGTCAGCAGGGCGTGGTTCAGGCAGCCCAGCCGCAGGCCGACGACCAGGATCACCGGCAGGCCGAGCCGGGTCGCGAGGTCGGCCGTGTCCAGATCTTCGCCAAGCGGCACGCGAAAGCCGCCGACGCCTTCGACCAGCATGAATGCCGCCTGCGGGGCCAGTTGCCGATAGGCGGCAACGATGGCGCCGGCGTCGATGTCGCGGCCTTCATCGGTGGCCGCGAGGTGAGGCGCGATCGGCCGATCGAAACAATAGGGATTCACCAGCGCGCGCGCCGCCTTGACGGAACTGGCGGCGATCAGCCGTTCGACATCCTCGTTGCGGCCCGCCGCATCGACGCCGGCGGCCACCGGCTTCATCGCCAGCGTGCTCAGCCCCCCCGCGCGCGCGGCGTGCAGCAGCGCGCAGGCCGCGAAGGTCTTGCCGACCTCCGTGTCGGTGCCGGTCAGGAACCAGGCTTGCGCGCGCGGCACAGCATGACCTCGTAAGTGGCCGGCAACCCGGTGGCCTCGCGACGCGCTTCATAACGCGCTTCGATGGCGCGCCAGGCCTGTCGGCCCAGCAGTCCGGGGCGGCGCTTCCTGTCGCCCTGGCTGGCGTGGCCGATCTGGTTGGCGCCGATGGTCTTCAGCCCGCGCAGCAGCGTCGGCAGATCGGCGTAGTGCAGGCACACTCGCCGCTGCTCGATGCCGATGTCGTCGAGGCCGGCGGCGGCGCAGGCCTTGGCGAGCGCATCGGCGGTGGCGAAAGAAAGCACATGGTCGTGGCCGTCGACGCCGGCGAAGGCGTCATCCAGCTCCGTCAGCGTGCCGGCCGCCAGGCTGCTGATCGCCAGGTGGCCGCCGGGTGCGAGCACGCGCGCGGCTTCGGCCACGGCGCGCGCCGTGTCGCACCACTGGAAAGTCAGGCTCGACCAGTAGAGATCGAAACTCGCGGGCGTGAAGGGCAGGGCCTCGACATCGGCGCAGATCGCCTGGCGATTGCGGCTGGCCACGCGCAGCATGCCCGGCGCGAAATCGGCGGCGACCAGGCGCGCGGCGGGCCAGCGCCGCTCCAGCAAGCCCAGCGCGTAGCCGGTGCCACAGCCGGCGTCGAGAATGCTTGCCGGGGCGAGGTCAGGGACGTTTGCCAGCAGCAGCTCGCAGACCTGGCGCTGCAGCGCGGCGGCCGTGTCGTAGCGCGGCGCGGCGCGGTCGAAGGACTGGCGGATCGCCTGCTTACTCACGGGCGAATTGCCGCACCAGGTCCGCGAAGCGTTCCGGCTCGGACAGGAAGGGGGCATGGGAGGCACCGAGGAAAATCTCCAGGCGCGCGTCCGGCAGCCGGTCCGCCAGCCAGCAGGCTGCTTCCACCGGCATGATGGCGTCGCGTTCGCCGTGCACCACCAGCGTCGGCTGGCGTATCGCCGCCACTGACTTTCGCAGGTCGAGGTCGCGCAAGCGCGCCAGGCCGGCGGCGAGCGTCCCGGCATCGGGGCG
>CAYXZX010000201.1:0-3894 GCA_964469455.1 uncultured Rhodocyclaceae bacterium
TACCGTCACCGGCCCGCCGCGGGCGATCTGCGCGCGAAACTTCGGAATGACACTGCCGGTGCTGCCGAGCACATTGCCAAAGCGCACCATCTCGAAGTGCGTCGCGCCGCCACCGCCCTCCAGCGCCTGGCAAACCATTTCCGCCAGCCTCTTGGTGGCGCCCATGACATTGGTCGGGTTCACTGCCTTGTCGGTTGATACCAGCACGAACTTGGGAACCTTGGCCCGCTGCGCCGCCAACGCCACCACATAGGTGCCATAGACATTGTTGCGTACCGCCTGCCAGGTGTTGTGTTCCTCCATCAGCGGCACATGCTTGTAGGCCGCCGCATGGAATACCACCGAAGGCGTATGGCGACGCATGACTTCCCCCAGCCAGAAGCCGTCCTTGACATCGCCGGCGAGCGGCACCAGGGCCACTTCGGGGAAATGCTCGGTCAACTCCTCGACAAGTTCATAGAGCGCAAACTCGTTGTTCTCGAACAGGACAAGCTGCGCCGGGTGCTGGCGCGCGATCTGCCGACACAACTCGCTGCCGATCGAACCCCCGGCGCCGGTCACCATCACCACGCGTTCGTACAGCAACTCGCGCACTTCGGGCGTGTCGATGCGCACAGGGGAACGCCCGAGCAGGTCCTCCAGGTCGACGGGACGGACATGATCGACCCGGTCGCGCTTGAGCAGCAACTGCTCGGTCGACGGTACGGTGTAAGCCGTTACCCCGGCGCGAACGCAGAGCGAACTGACGCGCTGACGAACCTCGTCGGACACCGAAGGCATGGCGAGGATCACATGGCTCACCTTCAGCGCCTTGGTCCAGTAACCGAGTTCACTCAGCGGGCCGAAGACACGCTGTCCCAGGAGTTCCCGATGCTGCTTGGCCGGATCGTCGTCGAGAAAGCCAAGGACTCGCCACTCGTGCGAGCGGGCCAGTTCCTGCACCAGTCCCGCGCCAGAGCGGCCCGCGCCCAGGATCAGCACCGGTTTGCGCCCCGAACTTAGCGTGTTGTAGAGCAAATGCTCCTTCCACATCCGATACGCTGCCCGACCACCCCCCATCAACAAGACCAGCAGGATCGGATAGAGAATTGCGACACTGCGTGGAACGCTTGGCGCCGGCGCAAGAAATGCGACCAGGGCGCCAAGTACCGCAGAAATCGACGCTGCCTGCAGAATGCGTCGAAGATCGGGCAAACTCGAGAAGAACCAGATGCCCAAGTAGAGACCCGAAAGCCTGAATACCAGTGCCTGCAACGGGATCAGGACGGCGAGTGTGCCGCCGATCATGGGCCAGTAATCGGCGGGGAGGGAAAAATCGGACCAAAGGCCGAAAGCTCCGAGCCAGGCGAGGACCACGGCCAGCAAGTCGAACAGAAACACGGCCACCGATCGCCACTTGCCCTGGAAAGCCGATTCAATCCTATCCATGCGCTGGCATCCGCAATGGTTGGTATTGAGCCATGATAAGCATGAGGGTGCGGATTATATGCCCCGAAGAAACGCGGAATCCATCGAGAATTTGTTCTTTGAAGACCTAGGCTTGGCTCGGCTTGTGGTCCACCGTACGCCTGTTGACGACCCTCCACGCTCCCACGTAAATCAATGCCCAACTCAACAACGCGCCAACCTGCAACGCCGATGACGCATTCCTCAGCGCCAGTGCGGTCAGTGCCACGGCCGCCATAAGCACCCACGCCGCCAGGGCCAGTTTACGATGGCTCCAGCCGGCCAGAACCAACCGCTGGTAGCAGTGCTCGCGGTGAGCTTGCCAAATGCGCTCGCCTCTGAGCAAGCGTCGCCAGAGAGTGACAGTCGCATCGACGATGAACGGGGAAAAAACCAGGACCGGAAACCAGACGGGCCAAACGCCTTCCCGCCAGCCAAGAACACCGAAGGCACCGGCAAGGAAACCAAGTGGAATGGAACCAGCGTCGCCCATGAACACCCTGGCCGGGGGAAAATTGAAGACAAGGAAAGCCACTGCGGCGCTGCCGATCGCAAGACAGTCAGGCGCGAGCGGCGACATCGCCGACATCGCCGCCAAGCCATAGGCACCGAAGCCGATCACCGCCATGCCACCAGCCAGGCCATCGGCGCCATCCATGAAATTGTAGAGATTGGTCATCCACACGATGAACAGCGTTGCACCTAGCGCGATCGGTATCGGCAGCATGTGCACTGTCATTGCCGCAGCAGCAAAGTGCGCTGCCAGCCGGACAGCGACCGGCAGAGAATGCCAGTCGTCGACGGCGGACACGATTGACAGACCCGCCGCCAGCAGGGCAACCAATGGCGCGGCGTGGCTGGCCGGTGCCGCAAGGAACGACGCAACGCAGCCCATCAGCATGGCGATGCCGCCAATGCGGGGGACCGCTCCTACGTGCAGCGAGCGATGATTGGCGACATCCATCGGCTTGCGAAACCCATATCCCAGCCAGATCCGGAGCACCAGGAAAGTCGCGAGCGCCGCAATTCCAGAACTCGCCAGAGACTGCATCATGGCAGAAAGCGGCGCGGCGAATAACCGAACGCCCGCGTCGCTTCCTCGTGCGGGAAACATAGGTCGGTATCGGTTCGCTTCATCATCGCGGTGTTCACGTCACGAAAACCCGGCAGGCGGCGAGCGATCGCTGTTGTGGCGCGCAAGAAATATTCCGGCAGTTGAACAATGCGCGGCGGTCGCCCCATTTTTCGGAAGATCGCCTCGAGCATCGCGCGATAAGTAAGCACCTCGCCGCCGCTCAAGGTATAGATACGATTCCAACCCATGCCACACACGATCAACTGGACGCATGCGCGCGCCAGATCGTCGGCATGCACAGGCTGGCGCAGGCCGCTGCCCTTCCCCGGCAACGGGAAGAAGCGTAGGCGACGGATGATTCTCGCCAGACGTGACACGTTTTGATCATGGCCGAAGGCGTAGATCATGGTCGGGCGCAGGATGCACCAGCGCATACCCGCTGATTCACAGGCTTGCCCGACGGCCGCTTCCGCCTCCAGAAGACTACGCGCCAGATGCCTCTCGGAGGCTTCCGTCGAATCCGCCTTGGTGACCACGCTGGTGGAACTGAACGCAATCACGTCTCGCACACCGCGTTGCGCCAGGGCCGGTAACAGCCCGGGCAAGGCATCGATCGGTGCAAGATTGATCACGATCGAGGGCGATCCATCCATCGCCAGGACACCGGGGCCTCTCATGTCAAGGGCATGCAAAGTCAGGCGTGGCGACACGCCGATATTCGCCTTTGTCGGGTCCTTGCAGAACGCACGAACCTGATAACCTGCCGCCAACAGTCGCGGCAGCAGATAGCGACCGACAACGCTGGTGGCTCCAAACAACCACGCTTCACGGCCACTTGCCGAAGACGTTGGCAACCCAGCCATCGGAAGTTCAGCGCGCCCCCCCCGGCCGGACATCGCCGCGCGAACCAGGAAATGTACCCCAATCGCCGCCACCACCGGCCAGACGAATGGCGCCGGCCAGGCAGCAAAATGAAACTTGCGAAAATAGCGGATCAGCCCGCGATGCTTCTGCCACTCCACCCACACGGGCCGCTGACCGCTCGACCTTCCCTTGAAGTGAAGCACCTCCACATCGGGTACGAACAAGATATTCCTGCCAGCATCACGGAAACGCCGGCACAGATCCACGTCTTCCCAATGCAGAAAGTATCCTTCGTCAAACGAACCGATCCGCTCAAGATCGACCTTCCTGACGAGCATGAACGCACCGGAAATGGCTTCGACCGCGATCGGCTCGGTCGGGACGGGTCGGGCTTCCTCGCGATTGCCTCCCAGCAGTTGGCCGAACAGGGAACGCGGCGTTGGCGATTCACGTCGGCAACTTCTCTCCTCGCTACCATCGGGATTGCGTATCAGGCAGCCGGCCATGCC
>CAYXZX010000202.1:0-3884 GCA_964469455.1 uncultured Rhodocyclaceae bacterium
CGATTCCGCCATCCCGGCCAGGAGGCAAGGCGCGTAAAATCCGCGCCTTCGTTTGGAGGGGCGCATTATCCGCGAATCGCCCCTTCGCTTCAACCCGGCGTTTTTTCGCGTGCTGACCCTCGACGATTTCGACTACGCCCTGCCGCCCGATCGCATCGCCCAAACGCCCTTGCCCGAGCGCTCGGCCAGCCGGCTGCTGGTAATGCGCGGCTCCCGACTCGAGGACGCAGGCATCCGCGATCTGCCCGCGTTGCTGCATCCCGGCGACTTGCTGGTGATGAACGACACGCGCGTCATCCACGCCCGGCTATTCGGGACCAAGCACACCGGCGGCCAGGTCGAGGTGCTGGTCGAGCGCATCGCCGCCGACGGCGAAGTCATCGCGCAGCTGCGCGCCAGCAAGCCGCCCAAGCCCGGCTCGCACCTGCGGCTCGAAGACGCCATCGACGCCGAAGTGCTCGGACGTGTCGGCGAGTTCTGGCGACTGACTTTCGACGGCGATGCCATCGACCTGATCGAACGCCACGGCCGGCTGCCGCTGCCTCCCTACATCGAGCACGCGGCGACGACTGCCGACGAGGCGCGCTACCAGACCGTCTTCGCCCGCGAAAAAGGATCGGTCGCGGCGCCCACCGCCGGACTGCACTTCGATCCACCGCTGCTGGCCGAACTCACTGCCCGCGGCATCGAGACCGCACAAGTGACACTGCACGTCGGCGCCGGCACCTTCCAGCCGGTGCGCGTGCAGAATCTGGCCGAGCACCGCATGCACAAGGAGCGCTACACCGTGCCCCAGGCGACCGTGGACGCCATCGCCGCGTGCCGGTCGCGCGGTGGACGCGTCGTCGCGGTCGGCACCACGACCTTGCGCACGCTGGAAACGGCCGCGCTGGATGGTGAACTCAAGGCCCGTTCGGGCGAGAGCGAACTGTTCGTCGCGCCCGGTTTCGAATTTCGCGTCGTCGATGTGCTGCTGACCAACTTCCATCTGCCGAAGTCGACACTGATTATGCTGGTCGCGGCCTTCGGCGGCATGGCGGAAATCCGCGCCGCCTACCGCCACGCCATCGAGCACCATTACCGCTTCTTCAGCTACGGCGACGCCATGCTGATCTACCGCCAATGAAATTCGAACTGCTCGCCACACACGGCGCCGCCCGGCGCGGCACGCTGACCCTCGCCCATGGCACGGTCGAAACGCCGGTGTTCATGCCGGTCGGCACCTATGGCTCGGTGAAGGCGATGGCGCCGAACGAGCTCGTCGACATCGGCGCGCGGATCGTGCTCGGCAACACCTTCCATCTCTGGCTGCGACCGGGGCTGGAGGTGATCCGTGCCCATGGCGGCCTGCACCGCTTCATGGGCTGGGACAAGCCGATCCTGACCGACTCGGGCGGTTTTCAGGTGTTCAGCCTCGGCGACCTGCGCAAGATCAGCGAGGACGGCGTCAAGTTCCAGTCGCCCGTGAATGGCGATCGCCTCTTCATGCGCCCCGAGGACTCGATGCAGATCCAGCACATCCTGAACTCCGATGTAGTGATGATCTTCGACGAATGCACGCCCTACCCCGCCGATATCAGGCAGGCGGCCGACTCGATGCGCATGAGCCTGCGCTGGGCGCGGCGCTCGCGCGACGAGCATGACCGGCTCGGTAATGCCAACGCGCTGTTTGGCATCGTCCAGGGCGGCATGCACGAATCCCTGCGTGACGAATCGCTGAACGGGCTGATCGGCATGGGTTTCGACGGCATGGCCATCGGCGGCCTATCGGTCGGCGAGCCCAAGGAGGATTTCGCGCGCATTCTCGCCCACACCGCACCGCAATTGCCGGCAGGCAAGCCGCGCTACCTGATGGGTGTCGGCACCCCCGAGGATATTGTCTACGCCGTCGGACAGGGGATCGACATGTTCGACTGCGTCCTGCCGACCCGCAATGCGCGCAACGGCCATCTGTTCACGCGCTTCGGCGACGTCCGCATCAAGAACGCGCGCTACAAGCAGGACACGCGGCCACTCGACGAGACCTGCGGCTGCTATTGCTGCCGCAACTTCGGCCGCGCCTACCTGCACCATCTGCACCGTGTCGGCGAGATCCTCGGCGCGCGGCTCAACACCATCCACAACCTGTACTACTACCAGACACTGATGGCCGAACTGAGGAGCGCGATCGAAGGAAGCCACTTCCCGGACTACAGCGCCGAATTCCACCGGAACCGTGCCCGCGGGCCGGTATAATCCGCACTTCGTTTTTTCTCCCATCGGAGTCCAACATGCTGATTTCCAACGCTTACGCCCAAGCGGCGTCCACCGACGCCTCGGGCGGACTGCTCGGGCTGCTGCCCATCGTCCTGATGTTCGTGGTGCTGTGGTTCCTGATGATCCGCCCGCAGATGAAGAAAGCCAAGGAACACCAGAAAATGGTCACCGAATTGGCCAAGGGCGACGAGGTGGTTACCCAGGGCGGCATCGTCGGCCGCATCAGCAAGATCAGCGAGAACTATGTCACCGTCGAAGTTGCCGAGGGCAAGAACGGCCCCGTCGAACTCAACGTGCAAAAACAGGCCATCGGCGCCCTGTTGCCCAAGGGCACGCTGAAGACACTCTGATTTCCTCTCTGCGCGTCGACGCTCCCGTTCAGCGGGGCGCCGAGGCTGGTGCCAAGCCATGAATCGTTTCCCGCTCTGGAAGAATGCCCTCATCGCCCTTGCCCTGGTGCTCGGCCTGCTGTACACCCTGCCCAATTTCTTCGGCGAAGTCCCGGCGGTTCAGGTTTCCAGCATCAAGGCGACCATCAAGGTCGACACCCAATTGCTGTCGCGCGTCGAAGACACGCTCAAGGCAGCGGCAATCACCCATACCGGCCTGTTTGCCGACCAGCACAGCATTCGCGTCCGCCTGGCCGACACCGACACGCAACTGAGGGCCAAGGACGTCATCGAGAAAGCACTGAACCCCGACCCTTCGGACAGTTCGTACAGCGTCGCGCTGAACCTGCTCTCGGCATCGCCTTCCTGGTTGACCGGCATCCACGCCCTGCCGATGTATCTGGGCCTCGACCTGCGCGGCGGCGTGCATTTCCTCCTTCAGGTCGACATGAAAGGCGCGCTGACGAAACGGCTCGACTCGACCGGCGCCGACCTTCGCAGCCTGCTGCGCGACAAGAACATCCGCCACGGCGGCATCAACCGCGAACGCGAAACCATCGTGATCAAGTTTCGCGACGCAGAGATCCGCGACAAGGCCAGGACGGCGATCGCGGATTCGCAGCCAGACCTGACGCTGGTCGAAGGCCAGGACGCTGGCGACACCGGCGACCTCAAGCTGACCGCGACGTTGAAGCCCACTGCCGAAAAGCGTATCCAGGAGTTCGCGATCAAGCAGAACATCACGACCCTGCACAACCGCATCAACGAACTGGGCGTGGCCGAGCCGGTCATCCAGCAGCAGGGTGCCGATCGCATCGTCGTGCAGCTGCCGGGCGTGCAGGACACCGCCAAGGCCAAGGATATCCTGGGCCGCACGGCGACGCTGGAATTGCGCATGGTCGACGACGAGAGCTCCAGCAATGCCTCGGTCATGGACCAGGCCGCCAAGGGCCAGCCGCCTGTGGGAACGGAGTACTACGTCGAGCGCGGCGGTCGGCCGCTGCTGGTCAAGAAGCAGGTCATGCTGACCGGTGAACGCCTGACCGATGCGCAGGCCGGATTCGACAGCCAGACGCGCGAACCGGCGGTGCACCTGACGCTCGACTCGGCCGGCGCGCGCATCTTCAAGGACCTGACGCGCGACAACGTCGGCAAGCGCATGGCCATCCTGCTGGTGGAGAAAGGCAAGGGCGAGGTGGTGACGGCGCCGGTGATCCGCACCGAGATCGGCGGCGGCCG
>CAYXZX010000203.1:0-3875 GCA_964469455.1 uncultured Rhodocyclaceae bacterium
TGAATGGCCTCATCATCGAACACCTGCGCGAAATACCCGAATCCGACGTTTGCCTGCGTATCGGCGACGTCGGCATGGAGATCGTCCAGACGCAGGACCGGCGGATCAAAATGGTCAAGCTTTTCCGGCCGCAATCAATGCAATAGGGCCGGTTTCGCCGACTGCCTTCGCCTTTACAAACCCTTGTCGCGCGGGCATTATCTTCTTGACATGCTTGCCGCAGCGCATGCCCCAGCGGGCGCCTCCAAACCATGACGGTAGCCATGCCTCCTCTATTGAGTGGCCTGGCGCGTGCGCTCGTTCAGCAAGACCGGCTCAAGGAAGCCGAGGCGGAGCGCATCGCCGCCGACGGGAAGCCGGAAAGCGGCGGCTTCGTAGGTCAGTTGATTGCTTCTGGCCGAATGAACGCGAGTGACATCGCGGTTTTTGCCTCTCGTACCTTCGGCTATCCCCTACTTGACCTGAATGCATTCTCGGGCGACCACGTGGCCAAGGACGCCATCGACCGCCGAGTGATGCAAAACCACCAGACGCTGGCACTGGTGCGCCGGGGCAACCGCCTGTCGGTGGCCATGGCCGACCCGACCAATCTGCGGGCTCTGGACGAAATCCGCTTCCAGACAGGCATGATCGTCGACCCGGTCGTCGTCGAGGCGGACAAGCTGACTGCCCGCCTGGCCAAGTTCACCGAAAAGGCCGACGAAGCGCTTCAGAACCTGATGGAGGACGATCTCCAGCTTGAATTCGAGGAAGAAGCGGCCGACGAGGCTGCGCTCGAGGCGGCCACCAGCGAAGTCGACGACGCGCCGGTCGTCAAGTTCATCCAGAAGATCCTGCACGACGCGATTGCCGAAGGCGCTTCCGACATCCACTTCGAGCCCTACGAGAAGTATTACCGGATCCGCTTCCGGGTCGACGGCATCTTGCGGGAAGTCGCCCAGCCGCCGCTTGTGATCAAGGAAAAGATTGCCTCCCGCATCAAGGTCATTTCGCGCCTCAATATCGCGGAAAAGCGCGTCCCGCAGGATGGCCGGATGAAGTTGGTCATGTCGAAGAGCCGCGCCATCGATTTCCGGGTCAGCAGCCTGCCCACGCTGCACGGCGAGAAAATCGTGCTGCGCATCCTCGATCCGAGTTCGGCGACCATGGGTATCGACGCCCTCGGCTATGAACCCGACCAGCGCCAGGCCTTGCTCGACGCCGTTCAGCGCCCGTACGGGATGATCCTGGTCACCGGCCCGACGGGAAGCGGCAAGACTGTGTCGCTGTATACCTGCCTGAACATTCTCAATCAACCAGGCACGAACATTTCCACCGCCGAGGATCCGGCCGAAATCAATCTTGCCGGCATCAACCAGGTCAACGTGGATGACAAGGTCGGGCTGACGTTCGCGGCCGCGCTCAAGTCCTTCCTGCGCCAGGATCCCGATATCATCATGGTCGGCGAGATTCGGGACCTGGAGACGGCCGAGATTGCCATCAAGGCGGCCCAGACCGGCCACCTGGTGCTATCGACCCTGCATACCAACGACGCGCCCCAGACCCTGACGCGGCTCATGAACATGGGGGTGCCGACGTTCAACATCGCGTCGAGCATCATGCTGATCACCGCCCAGCGGCTGGCCAGGCGACTTTGCACGTGCAAGGTGCCGATCGACGTTCCTCGCGAGACTTTGCTCAACGCCGGCTTCGCCGAGGATGCTCTGGATGGCAGCTGGCAGCTCTATGGTCCGGGCGGGTGCGAACGCTGCAAGGGCTCCGGCTACAAGGGCCGGCTCGGAATCTACCAGGTCATGCCAGTATCCGAGGCAATCCAGAGAATCATCATGGCAAACGGCACCTCGCTCGATATCGCAGCGCAGGCCCAGGTCGAGGGCGTGCGTGACTTGCGTCAATCAGGCCTCCTGAAGGTCAAGCAGGGCGTAACCTCGCTGGATGAGGTGCTGGCAACGACCAACGAATAGCGGTTCAGAATGAAAGCGGAAGGGGTGGAACCATGGCGGTAGCCGCAAGATCGGAAAGACGGGATGTCGGCGTCAAGGAATTCACCTTCATATGGGAAGGCAAGGACAAGACCGGCAAGATCGTCCGCGGCGAGATGCGCTGCGCCAGCGAGGCCGTCGTCAACACCACGCTGCGGCGCCAGGGCATCCTTCCCGTCAAGGTCAAGAAGCAGACGTTCAAGAAAGGTGGCAAGGTCACCGAGAAAGACATCACCTTGTTTACCCGCCAACTGGCGACCATGCTGAAATCTGGCGTGCCCTTGCTGCAGGCCTTTGACATCGTCGCCAAGGGCTCGTCGAATAGCGCCGTCGCCCGCCTGCTGATGGATGTCAAGGCCGAGGTCGAGACAGGTTCCGCGCTCAACCAGGCGTTTCGCAAGCACCCGATCCATTTCGATGCGCTCTATTGCAACTTGATAGAGGCAGGTGAGCAGGCCGGCATTCTCGATTCCCTGCTCGACCGGCTGGCAACCTACAAGGAAAAGATTCTCGCCATCAAGTCGAAGATCAAGTCGGCGCTGTTCTATCCGATCGCCGTGATCGTGGTCGCCTTCGTCGTCATGGCGGTCATCATGATTTTCGTGATTCCGCAGTTCAAGAGCGTGTTCACGAGCTTCGGCGCCGATCTGCCAGCGCCGACCCTGGTTGTCATCGCCATGTCGGATTTCTTCGTCGCCAACTGGTATCTTATATTTGGCGCCATTGGCGGCGGCATCTATCTCTTCTTCTATTTTTGGAAACGATCAGTGCCCATGCAGATGGTCGTTGATCGAGTATTCCTGCGACTGCCGATTTTTGGTGAAGTGATCCGCAAGGCGACCATCGCCCGCTGGACCCGCACGCTGTCGACCATGTTCGCCGCCGGCGTACCGTTGGTGGAAGCCTTGACTTCGGTCGGCGGCGCCGCCGGCAACCATGTGTACAAGGTGGCGACCCAGCAGATCCAGACCGAAGTCAGCACAGGCTCGAGCCTGACCGTGGCCATGCAGAACGCCGAGGTGTTCCCCAGCATGGTGATCCAGATGGTCTCGATCGGCGAAGAGTCCGGCCAGTTGGACGCCATGCTCGGCAAGGTGGCGGATTTCTACGAAGCCGAAGTCGACGATGCGGTCGAGGCCCTGTCGAGCCTGATGGAGCCGATGATCATGGTCATCCTCGGCGTCATCATCGGTGGCATCGTCGTAGCGATGTACCTGCCCATCTTCAAGCTTGGCGCCGTGGTCTGACAGCATGGAGGCACTTCTGCAGCCGGGTTCCTTCGTCGTGGTCGCCACTCTGGCGGGACTTCTCATCGGCAGCTTCCTCAATGTCGTGATCCACCGCCTGCCGCGCATGATGGAGCGCGACTGGGCGGCCCAGTGTGCGGAGTTGCGGGGAGAACCAGCCCCGGCGACGGAACCGCTTTCCCTGATCAGCCCGCGTTCTCGCTGCCCGAAATGCAGCCGACAGATCGGCGCCCTGGAAAACATTCCGATACTGAGTTACCTGCTGCTCCGCGGTCGCTGCAAGGGCTGTGGCGAAATGATCAGCCTCCGATATCCAGTGGTCGAAGCGGCGACGGGGCTGCTGTTCGGTCTGGCCGCCTGGAAGCTGGGGCCAGGTGTCGCGGCGGTCGGCGCCATGGTCTTCGTCGCCGCGATGGTTGCCCTGACCTTCATCGACTTCGACACCCAGTTGTTGCCGGACGATATCACGCTGCCCTTGCTCTGGCTCGGCTTGCTGTTCAACCTTTGGAGTACGTACAGCGAACTGTCCAGCGCCGTGATCGGCGCCATCGCCGGCTACCTGAGCCTGTGGTCTGTCTATTGGCTGTTCAGGCTGGCCACGGGCAAGGAAGGCATGGGTTACGGCGACTTCAAGCTGCTCGCCGCC
>CAYXZX010000204.1:0-3844 GCA_964469455.1 uncultured Rhodocyclaceae bacterium
CCCAGGCGCGAGCGCCGGCCAGCAGCGCCAGCGCCGCGCGCGGCGACAAGCCTGCCTGCCAGTCAGGCGAAACGCGGGTGTGGCCGGCCAGCGCCTGAATGTAGTCGATCAGTGGCTCGGCCACGTGAACGCGGCGGATGGCATCCTGATGGCCGATCAATTGTTCGGCGGTCAGGCAGGGTGGCATGTCGGCAAGCAGCGCGCGGCGGTCGGCACCGGCCAGCAGTTCGCGCTCGGCGGCGCGGTCGGGATAGCCGAGTTCGATCCTCATCAGGAAGCGGTCGAGCTGGGACTCGGGCAGCGGAAAAGTGCCGATCTGGTGCGCGGGGTTCTGCGTGGCGATGACGAAGAAGGGCGCCGGCAGCGGCCGGGTGCGGCCCTCGGCGGTCACCTGCCGTTCCTCCATCGCTTCCAGCAGCGCGCTCTGCGTCTTCGGCGTGGCGCGGTTGACCTCGTCGGCGAGCACGACCTGCGCGAAGATCGGCCCGGGATGGAAATCGAAGGCACCGCGGGCGCGATCGAAGACCGACACGCCGAGGATGTCGGCCGGCAGCATGTCGCTGGTGAACTGGATGCGCTGAAATTCGAGCCCCAGCAGCTTCGCCAGAACGTGCGCCAGCGTGGTCTTGCCGACGCCCGGGACGTCCTCGATCAGCAGGTGCCCGCGCGCGAGGAGGCAGGCGAGGGCAAGGCGGATCTGTCGTTCCTTGCCGAGAATGATGCGGCCGGCGGCGGCAACGAGCGTGTCCATGGGACCGCGGGATTCGGCAAGGGGCATGACGGGGGTGGCGGGCGGGGACAAACGACGGGGAATCAGGTCATAATCACGAATCCGATTCATTGTAAGTCAATCCCCGACATGACCACGGCCTTCATCACCCACCGCGATTGCTGGCGTCACGACATGGGGGCGCATCATCCGGAGTGCCCCGAGCGCCTGGGCGCGATTCAGGATCGGCTGATCGCGGCCGGACTCGATCTTTACCTCTCCTACCACGATGCGCCGCTGGCGGAAATGGACCAGTTGCTGCGCGTGCATCCGCGACCCTACATCGAAATGCTCGAGGCGAGTTCGCCGGCCCACGGCATCCATCACCTCGATCCCGATACCGCGATGAGTCCCGGCACCTGGCAGGCGGCGCTGCGCGCTGCCGGCGCCGGCGTCATGGCCACCGACATCGTCATGCGCGGCGAGGCGCCCAATGCCTTCTGCGCCGTGCGCCCGCCCGGCCATCATGCCGAGCGGGCCCGGGCCATGGGCTTCTGCTTCTTCAACAACATCGCTGTCGCCGCGCGGCACGGTGTCGAGCAGTGGGGACTGAAGCGGGTCGCCGTCATCGACTTCGACGTGCATCACGGCAACGGCACCGAAGAAATCTTCGCCGGTGACGACAAGGTCCTGATGGTCAGCACCTTCCAGCATCCCTTCTACCCCTACAGCGGCACCGAGAACCCCGCCGCCAACATGTGCAACGTCCCGGTCAAGGCCGGTACGCGGGGCGAGGGTTTCCGGGACGTGGTCACCGATGTCTGGCTGCCGCGCCTGCGCGATTTCGCGCCCGAATTCATCTATATCTCGGCCGGTTTCGACGCGCACTACGAGGACGACATGGCCTCGCTGGGTCTGGTCGAGTCCGACTACGCCTGGGTCACCGAGCAACTCAAGGGCGTGGCCGCGCAGACCGCGCGGGGCCGCATCGTATCCATGCTCGAAGGCGGTTATTCGCTGTCGGCGCTGGCGCGCAGCGTTGCCGCCCACATCAAGGTGCTGGCGGAACTCTAGTCGCGTAATATGCCGGTTTTGGATTTCTGCGGATCGCTATGGCCAACACACTGATTCAAGGCTCCCTGCCCGCCATCATCACGCCGATGCACGAGGATGGCAGCCTCGATCTGCCACGCTTGCGGGCGCTGATTGATTGGCACTTGCGCGAAGGTTCCGATGGCATCGTCGTGGTCGGCACCACGGGCGAGTCGCCGACTGTCGATTTCTCGGAGCACTGCCAGTTGATCGAAGTCGTTGTCGAGCAGGTTGCCGGCCGGGTGCCGGTGGTCGCGGGGACGGGTGCCAATTCAACCGCCGAGGCGATCGAACTGGCCGGGTTCGCTCGTCGGGCGGGCGCCACGGCCCACCTGTCGGTTGTCCCCTATTACAACAAGCCGACCCAGGAAGGACTCTACCGTCACTTCAAGGCAATTGCCGAGGCAGTCGATCTGCCTATGATCGTCTACAACGTGCCGGGGCGTACCGGCGCCGATCTTGCCAACGACACGGCCCTGCGTCTCGCCGGAGTGCCGGGCGTCGCCGGCATCAAGGACGCCACCGGCAACATCGAGCGCGGCACCGACCTCCTGAAGCGGGTGCCGCCGGGCTTCTCGGTCCTCAGCGGCGACGACGCGACGGCGCTGGCGCTCACGCTACTGGGAGGGCAGGGGGTCATCTCGGTCACCGCCAACGTGACGCCACGCCTGATGCACGACATGATCGCCGCGGCGCTCGCCGGCGACGTGGCGACGGCCCGTACCATCAATTTCCGCCTGCTCGGCTTGCACCGCTACCTGTTCCTCGAAGCCAACCCGATCCCGGTCAAGTGGGCATGCGCCGAGATGGGGCTGGTCGAGCATGGACTGCGCCTGCCGATGACCCATTTGTCGCCTGACTGCCACGAACGCGTGCGCTCGGCCATGCGCGACGCCGGCATCCAACTCTGATTCCCGAGGAACGCATGAAACGCAACTTCACGCTGATTGCCGCACTGGCGGCCTTGCTTGCCGGCTGCAGCACCTCGATGCTGGAAAGCAAGAAGATCGATTACAAATCGTCCGGCAAGTTGCCGACGCTGGAGGTGCCGCCCGACCTGACCCAGCCGACGCGTGACGACCGCTATGCCGTTCCCGATGTCAGTCCCAAGGGCACGGCGACCTATTCGGCCTATGTCGGCGAACGCGCCGGCCAGGCGCGCGCGACGACGGTCCAGGAGGTCCTGCCGAAAGTCGAGAACCTCCGTATCGAGCGTTCCGGCAACCAGCGCTGGCTGGTGGTGCCCGGCACGCCGGAAAAAGTCTGGCCCAGCATCAAGGAGTTCTGGCAGGAACTCGGCTTCATCATCAATATCGAGCGGCCGGAAGCCGGCATCATGGAAACCGATTGGGCCGAGGATCGCGCCAAGCTGCCGCAGGACATCATTCGCGGCGCCCTGGGCAAGGTGCTGGATTCTCTGTATTCAACCGCCGAGCGTGACAAGTTCCGGACGCGCGTCGAAAGCGGAGCGGCGGGCGAGACGGAGATCTATATCAGCCACCGCGGCATGTACGAGATCTATACCAACGAAGGCAAGAGCGAGACACGCTGGCAGCCGCGGCCCGCCGATCCCGATCTCGAAGCGGAGATGTTGCGCCGACTGATGGTCAGATTCGGCATGGACGAGGCACGGGCCAAGACCCTCTTCACGGACACCGGCGCCAAGGTCGAGAAGGCCAAGCTGGTCACCGCCAAGGGTGGCGTCGGTACCCTCGAGGTTCAGGATGCCTTCGACCGGGCCTGGCGGCGCGTGGGTCTGGCACTCGACCGCGTCGGCTTCACTGTCGAGGATCGCGACCGCTCTCAGGGCCTGTACTTCGTTCGATATGTCGATCCCGAGATCGATGCCAGGAAGAAGGACAAGGATGAAGGTTTCCTGGCCAAGCTGGCGTTCTGGCGCAGCAAGCCCGATCCTGCCAAGAGCCAGCGCTATCGCGTCCTGGTCAAGGGCGCGGGCGAAACGAGCTACCTTCAGGTATTGACCAGCGACGGCGCGCCCGAGGCCTCGGAAACCGGAGCCAAGATCCTCCGCCTGCTGCTCGA
>CAYXZX010000205.1:0-3765 GCA_964469455.1 uncultured Rhodocyclaceae bacterium
ACCGCGCCGTCGGCATGACCGGCGGCCAGTCGAATCCGGGCACCGGCCGCGACATTCACGGCCAGGAGGCGCCGCGCGTCGATTTCGCCAAGCTGGTCGAGTCGCTCGGCGTCAAGAAGGAGCGCATCCACGTCGTCGATCCCTACCAGTTGCCGGTGCTGTTCAAGACCATCCGCGAGGAGATCAAGATTCCCGAGGTGTCGGTGATCATCACCGACCAGCCCTGCGTGCTGATCGACGATTACAAGAAGCAGAAGCCCTACGAAGTCATCGACGAGAAATGCACCGGTTGCGGCAATTGCGTCGATGTCGGCTGTCCTGCCATCCACGTCACGCGCCGCGAGAAGGCGGTCAAGCCGTCGGGCAAGGAAGTGGAACTGCAGTTCGTCACCATCGAGACGGCGGCCTGCACCGGTTGCAGCCTCTGCGTGCAGCCCTGCGCGCCGGACGCCATCGTCCATGCCGACCTGACCAGGCCGATGCGCCTCGTTCGCCACTAGGAATCCCGCCATGCCAGACAGTCAAATCACCAACATCCTCGTCGTCGGCATCGGCGGCCAGGGTGTCATGACCGCCACCGAGATCCTCGCCGAGGCCGCCATCGCGCTCGGCCACGACGCCAAGAAAACCGAGGTCGCCGGCATGGCGCAGCGCGGCGGCGTGGTTTCGTCGCATCTGCGCTTCGGCCCCAAGGTGCTGTCGCCGCAGATCATGCCCGGCACGGCCGATCTGCTGGTCGGCTTCGAGGCCGCCGAGGCGATGCGCTGGTGCCACTACCTCAGGCCGGGTGGACTGGTGCTGATGAACACGGCGCGGCTGGTGCCGCCGGTGGTCGACCTGGGCTTGTACGACTATCCGGAGGACCCGCTTGCCGAGATCAGGAAGCGTGGCTACCAGGTCCATGCCTTCGACGCCATGGCCATCGCCCTCGACCTTGGCGACATGCGCCTGGGCAACACCGTCATGCTCGGCGCCATGGCCGATCACCTGCCTTTCCCTGCCTCGGTGCTGCTCGAATCGATCCTGAAGCGTTTCCGCGCCAAGAAGCCGCAGATGGTCGAGGCGAACCAGAAGGCTTTCGAGGCCGGGCGGGCCGCGGACAAGGCCGCGGCGCATGGCAAGCAAGCGGAGCGGGAGGCAGCCGAGGCATGACCGCACGCATCATCGACGGCAACGCCCTGTCGGCCAGGATTCGCGAACTGCTGGCGACCAGTGCCCGGGGCATGAAAGTCAGCCATGGCGTGACGCCGTGCCTGGCGGTGATCCTGGTCGGGGAGGATCCGGCTTCGCAGGTCTACGTGCGCAACAAGGTGGCCGCCTGCGAGAAGGCCGGTTTCCGCTCGATCAAGCAGGTGTATGCGCCCGACGTGGAGCCGGTGACGGTGCTGGCGAAAATCGCCGAGCTGAACGCCGATCCTTCGGTGCATGGCATCCTCGTGCAATTGCCGTTGCCGAGGCAATTCAACGCCGAGGCCGTGCTGGAAGCGATTTCGCCCGAAAAGGATGTCGACGGCTTCCACGCCGAGAACGTCGGTGCGCTGATGCAGGGCACGCCGCGTTTCATTCCCTGCACCCCCTACGGCGTCATGAAGATGCTGGAGGCCGAGAAGGTGCCGCTCAAGGGCGCCGAAGTGGTGATCGTCGGCCGCAGCAACATCGTCGGCAAGCCGATGGCCATGCTGCTGCTGGCGCAGTCGTGCACGGTGACGATCTGCCACTCGCAGACCAGGGATCTTGCCTTTCACACCAAGCGCGCCGACATCCTCGTCGCCGCCGTCGGCAAGGCGAAGATGGTCACCGGGGACATGATCAAGGCGGGCGCGACGGTGATCGACGTCGGCATCAACCGCCAGGCCGATGGAAAATTGTGCGGCGACGTCGATTTCGAGTCGGCCAGGGAAGTCGCCGGCCTGATCACGCCGGTACCGGGCGGCGTCGGCCCCATGACCATCACCATGCTGCTGGCGAACACTCTGGAATCCGCGGAGAGAACACTGAAATGAGCAAGAAGAATCCCCTGGTCGCTCAGGTTGGAATTGTCATGGGTTCGGACTCCGACTGGCCGATCATGAAAGCCTGTGCCGAGACCTTGAAGCAGTTCGGTGTTCCGCACGAGGCCAAGGTTCTATCCGCGCATCGCACGCCCGACCAGGCGCTCGAATATGCCGCGACGGCGCAGGCGCGCGGCATGAAGGTGCTGATCGGCGCGGCCGGCGGCGCCGCCCACCTGGCCGGCGTGCTGGCGGCCAAGACCGAACTGCCGGTGCTGGCCGTGCCCATGCCCTCGAAGCACCTCGGCGGCTTCGACTCGCTGCTGGCCATGGTGCAGATGCCCGGCGGCATTCCGGTCGCCACCTTCGCCATCGGCGAGGCGGGCGCCACCAACGCCGCGCTGTTCGCCGTGTCCATGCTGGCGTTGAGTGACGCCGACATGGCGAAGAAGCTGTCGGATTTCCGCAGGAAGCAGACCGAGAAGGTGCTCTCCAAGACCCTACCGGAAGTTTGATGTCGGCGGATATTGCTCGCGCCGTCGAGCTGCTGCGTGCGGGAGAGCTGGTCGCATTTCCCACCGAAACCGTCTATGGGCTCGGTGCCGATGCCTCGAATTCGGCGGCGGTGGCGAAAATCTTCTCTGCAAAGGGTCGGCCGCAGGATCATCCCCTGATCGTTCATCTGCCGGGCGTCGAGCATCTGGAACGCTGGGCGCGGGAAATCCCCGAAAAAGCGAGGGCGCTGGCCGAGGCGTTCTGGCCCGGGCCGCTGACCATGATCCTGAAGCGTCAGCCGACCGTTCCCGACGCGATCACCGGCGGCCAGGACACCGTCGGCCTGCGCGTGCCCAATCATCCGCTGGCGCTGGAACTCCTTCAGGCCTTCGATGGCGGCATCGCTGCGCCTTCCGCCAACCGCTTCGGCCACGTCAGCCCGACCACCGCGCAGCACGTGCGCGATGAACTGGGCGACGCCGTGGCCATGATCCTCGACGGCGGACCCTGTCAGGTCGGCATCGAGTCGACCATCGTCGATCTGACCGGCGACCGGACCACCATCCTGCGCCCGGGCATGGTCTCGGCGTTCGAGCTGGGGCGGGTGCTCGGTCGCATGCCGGGCACGCCGACCGGCGAGGCGCCACGTGTGTCCGGATCGCTGGCGGCCCACTATGCGCCGCGCACGCCGCTGGCACTCTTGCAACCCGACGTGGTGATCTTCGCAGTGCGCGAGGCGATGGCCGCCAACGAACGCATCGGCATCATCGCGCCGATGGCCTGTCCCCTGTCGGACCAGCGCATCGTCTGGCGCCGGATTGCCGGCGAACCGGCCGGCTTTGCCCATGACATCTACGCCTTGCTGCGCGAACTCGATGCCCTGAACTGCTCCCGCATCGTCGTCCAGAAGCCGCCGCAGAGCGAGAACTGGGCGGCAATCAACGATCGCCTGCAGCGCGCGGTCGCCGGCTCCGGCGCCGCCTGAGCGCCAGCTTCACCCACTTGGCGTACCGCCACGGCTGACTTTCTACGCTCTGGCAGAAATCTGCTAGGAATGGCCTTCAATCACCATGTCCGAAGGCGGACAATCGCCAGTGTTGTTGGTATGCTATCGGCGTTTCCTGAGACTGCCGCTTTTCACGATCTGTTTGGTACTGCATGAATATACAGCATCGCCACATTTCATCCAGATTGCAAGACGATCCTTCGCGTGCTGCCGCCACCAAGTTAGGGCGCAGTCTTCCAAGTTGGGGAGCAAAACTGCTCCCGAAAACACGTT
>CAYXZX010000206.1:0-1805 GCA_964469455.1 uncultured Rhodocyclaceae bacterium
GCTCGATGGCGGCATCGAGAATCGCGTCGCGCTGCACCAGGTCGAACGACAGGGCACTCGAATCGAGCCGCAGCCGCAAGACCAGCAAGCCCACCGTGGTGGCCTCGGCGGACGCATGCCATGCCGCCAGCGCCCCTTCGAGCTGCCGGCCGAGAACCTTGCCGATGCCCTGATCGACGACGTCGTCGATCGCCAGCGCCAGTGAACTGCGCTGAGTCTCGCGGCCCAGCAACTCGGCGACGCACATGCCGGCCGCCGTCAGGGCATTGACCATTTCCAGTTCCAGCGCCGACAAGACATCGCGGCCCGCCAGCAATTGCCGGCTGCCGATCTCCGCCAGCGTCCGCGCCGCCTGCAGCGGCAGCTCGGCCGTGCAGCCCGCCAACCTCAGACGCTTCCAGGCATGTTCAAGGTCCATCAGCCAGTCGGCGGCGAAATCCGCCTCCGGCAGCGACGCAAAGACCTGCAGGAAAGCACGGAGCGCATCGCCGTCGGTGGCGATGTCGCCGTCCGCTGTCAGCAGCAGATCCTGCAACTCCTGACCACGCCGGTGACGGTCATCGTCGGCCAGGCGAAAGGACGCCCTCAGGGCGGAACGCGCGCGCTCGTCGAGTCCATACACCGGGCAGATTTCGGCCGCGAGGTCCGCCATCGTCGCGTGGGCTGCCAAGCCCGGCAGTCCGCCATGCACCGGCATCATCAAAGATAGAACTCCTTGGGATCGATCCCGAAGGAGCCGCTCGGCAGGACGCGGACGATCTTGTACGGCACCCCTTCGCTGACCAGCGGGTCGATCAGCAGATTGAGGACGCCGGGCGAGCGGTTGCGCGACTTGTCCGGGCCGAGCAGCACCATGATGCGCGGCTTCAGCCGGCGCACGCGGTTCTGCTCGAAGACGACGCCGACCTCGCCGCTGTTGAGCTCGACCAGGGTGCCGACCGGATAGATGCCGATGAACTGGATGAATTCGTCGACCACCGGGGCGGTGAAATGACGATCGCGCATGGTGTTGATCTGGTCGATGATCCACTGGCTCTTGCGCGCGGGTCGAAACGCGCGCGGGTACAGCATGGCGCAATAGCTGTCGGTCAGCCCGGCCATCTCCGCCTGGAGCCCGATCGTCCTGCCACGGAGCCGGCCCGGATAGCCGCTGCCGTCGATGCGCTCGTGATGCTTGAGGATGATGTCGCGCACCGCGGGGTCGAAGGCAGCGAACTCGCCGGCCAGAATGTCGCACCCGAGCTTGACGTGCTCGCGTATGCGGGTGCGCTCGCCCGGCAGCAGTCCGCCGGCCTTGTGCACGAGCTCGGACGGCAGCCGGATGAAACCGATGTCCTTGAGCAGGCCGCCGGTGCCGAGGGCATGCAGGTCGTCCGGCGGCAGGCCGAGGTAACGGCCGAAAGCCATCAGGTGAATCGAGGCACTCAGCGAATGATCATAGGTCTCGTTGTCGGTGCGCTTGAGCTTGGACAGCCAGAGCAGCGCGTCGGCGTTGCGGACCACGCATTCGACCAGGCCATCGACGGTGCGCTCGACATGTTCGACATCGGGCGCCATGCCGGCCTGCACTTGCGCGGCAATGTCGCGCAACAGGTTCTGCGTGCCTTGGTAGGCGGCCCTGGCCGCCGGCAGTTCATCCTCGATGGGAATCTCGTCCGCATAGTGGACGGTGGCAAATTTGTGCCCGCCGAGATCGCGGTCGTCGGTTTGGGCCAGCGGCGGCAGCTTCAGCTTGCGCTTGCCCTGATAAATGGCCTGCGCCGGCTGCGGCATCATCGGCGGATGGTGTTCCGGCACGTAGCCGC
>CAYXZX010000206.1:1905-3687 GCA_964469455.1 uncultured Rhodocyclaceae bacterium
GCGGCGCGGCGTGTATGAATTTGTCAATGAAAGTCCCGGCTGGAGACAACCAGCCGGCCGAGCAGCGCGCCGTGGTCGACCAGGCGCTTCGCCACCAGATGGACGACCTCGCCTTCCCGTTGCAGCACGCCCAGCACGCCGAGCAGGCTGGCGCCGAGCAGTTCCGCCCGCTGCCGCTCGGCCAGCTTCGGATGGACGATGACGTTGGCCAGCCCGGTTTCATCCTCCAGCGTCAGGAAGATCACCCCGCTCGCCGTACCGGGCCGCTGGCGGCAGGTGACGAAACCGACGCAGCGCGCCAGTGCGTTGTGATCCATGCGTTTCAGAAAGTCAGCCGTGGCGTAACGCCGATCGAGCCGGCTGCGCAGCAGCGTCATCGGATGCCGGCCGAGCGAGAGGCCGAGGCTGGCGTAGTCGGCCACCAGATCGGCGCCTTCGGTGGGCGCCGGCAGCACCGCGGGCGCTTCCGCAACCGGCACGGCATCGAGCAGGTCGCGCCTGATCGACACGGCCGCCGCCACCCACGCCGCACCGAATCGGTGCCCCGCCAACGACTTCAGCGCACCCGCCGTCGCCAGCGCCTCCAGATCGCCACGGTCGAGTTCGGCGCGCTGCGCCAGCTCGGCCACCGTCTGAATCGGCGTGCCGCCACGACTGACTTCTGCAATTCTTTCGCCGGCCGCCTGCGCCAACCCCTTCACGCGATGCAGACCCAGCCTCACGGCATCGCCTGCCAGCGTCGTTTCCCATTCGCTCGCCGTCACGTCCGGCGGCAGCACCTCGACGCCATGCCGGCGCGCATCCTGCACCAGCTGCGAAGCGGAATAGAAGCCCATCGGCTGGCTGTTCAGCAGGCCGACCAGAAACGCCGCCGGTTCAAAACGCTTCAGCCAGGCCGAGACATAGACCAGCAGCGCGAAGCTGGCCGCATGCGACTCGGGAAAGCCATAGTCGCCGAAGCCCTCGATCTGCTGGTACAGGTTCTGCGCGAACTCGAGCGCATAGCCGCGCGCCGCCATGCCGTTGAGCAGCTTCTCGCGGAACGGCCCAAGCCCGCCTTTGCGCTTCCAGGCGGCCATCGCCCGACGCAACCGGTCCGCCTCGCCGGGCGTGAAACCTGCCGCGACGATGGCGAGCTGCATCGCCTGCTCCTGGAAGATGGGCACGCCCAGCGTGCGTTCGAGCACGCCGCGCACCGCTTCCGACGGATAGCTCACCGGCTCCAGTCCCTGCCGGCGCCGAAGATACGGATGCACCATGTTGCCCTGGATCGGTCCCGGCCGGACGATGGCCACCTCGACCACCAGATCGTAGAAGCGGCGCGGCTTCAAGCGCGGCAGCATGGCTGTCTGCGCGCGCGACTCGACCTGGAAGACGCCGACCGAATCGCCATGGCAGAGCATGTCGTACACCGCCGCATCCTCGGCCGGAATGTCCTGCATCCAGAAAGGCGCGCCGCGCTTCCTCGACACCCAGTCGAGCGCGCGACGGATCGCGGAGAGCATGCCCAGCGCCAGCACGTCGACCTTCATCAATCCCAGCGCGTCGATGTCGTCCTTGTCCCACTGGATGATGCTGCGATCAATCATGCGGGCGTTCTCGATCGGCACCAGGCGGTCGAGCCGGCCGCGCGAAATGACGAAGCCGCCGACGTGTTGCGACAGGTGGCGCGGAAAGCCTTTGAGCTGCCGCGCCAGCCACTGCCACTTCCGCACGCGCGGACTGTCCGCGTCCAGCCCTACCTCCGCCATGCGCTCCGGCCAGCTGTCCGGCTTGTCCCAC
>CAYXZX010000207.1:0-3683 GCA_964469455.1 uncultured Rhodocyclaceae bacterium
GGCGAGTTGCCGATGTTGCAGTTGATCTTGGTCAGGAAGTTGCGGCCGATGATCATCGGCTCGGCTTCCGGGTGGTTGATGTTGGCCGGAATGATGGCGCGGCCACGGGCGATCTCGTCGCGCACGAATTCCGGGGTGATCTCTTTGGGGATGGCGGCGCCGAAGTTCTGGCCCGGGTGCTGGCGGCGGATCATCTCGGGCAGTGCGTCCAGCCGCTGGTTTTCGCGGATCGCCACGTACTCCATCTCGGGCGTGATGATGCCCTTGCGGGCATAGTGCATCTGCGTGACATTCATGCCGGCCCGGGCGCGCAAGGGCTTGCGCTTCAGGTCGAAGCGCAGGCCGGCCAGTTCGGCGTCGGCCTCGCGGGCGCGACCGTAGTCGGAACTCAGGCCGGGCAGTTCTTCGGTGTCGCCCCGCTCGGCGATCCAGCCGGCACGCAGGGCCGGCAGCCCCTGGCGGATGTCGATCCTGACCGCCGGGTCGGTGTAGGGACCGGAGCAGTCATAGACATAAATGGGCGGATTGGCTTCGCCGGCAGTGGGCGTCTGGCTGATCTCGCGCATGGGCACGCGAATGTCCGGCCGGCTGCCGGTGACATACACTTTCTTCGAGTTGGGCAGCGGCTGGATGGCCGCTTCGTCCACGTGGGCGCGGGCGGCAATGAATTTGTCGGTGGCATTCATGATCGCCTCTGTTTGCGCCGCGCTCGGCCTTGGTCAGAGCGCGACCGAGTTCGCGTACACCTCGCGGCCATACCCGGGCCCGTACAACTGCACGGCTGCCGAAACGATCTTGGCCATGGCCCCGGTAAGCTCGTCGCGAATTGCCGTCAGATTCGGCCAACTGAACGAACTGTCCGAGTAGTGAGGCGGATCGAACAGAAAATCCATGCGCAGGAACGGCAGTTCACCCTCTATCGGCAGAATCACCAGGTGCGGATGATCGCTCGGGAAATCCGGTTGTTCGCGATGCAGGGTGAACGAGACATGGACGCCGATGTAGGGACGCCGGTCGAACATGGTTGTCCGTTCCGGTCCATACAGGTGAGCAAACGCACTACCGGCGCTGTTTCCGAACCTCACTTCGATCAGTTTGATGTTCATGAAGTCATTCCCAAATTGAACGTTGCTTACGACAATTTCCGGCCCAATCACGGCAGATCGAACTGCTGTTGCGAGCATAGACCGGGTTCGCATTGCATCGGAAAACCTAGTCGGCGAGCTTGTTCTTTTCCATCGCGTTGGCCTGGATGATCGCCAGCGCACAGGAGGCGATCCGCGCCTTGGGGGAATCGGCGCGGCTGGTGACCACGAGGGGCACCTTGGTGCCAAGCACGATGCCTGCGCATTCGGCCTTGGCGACATAGACCATCTGCTTGTACAGCATGTTGCCGGCTTCCAGGTTGGGCATGATGAGGATGTCTGGCCGCTCGGCATGGGGCCAGTTGATGCCCTTGATGCGTGCCGCTTCGATCGAGATGGCAATGTCGTAGCCAAGGGGGCCGTCGACGACCGCACCACTGATCTGGCCCCTTTCGGCCATCTTGCACAAGGCGGCCGCATCGATCGTCCCCGGGATCGCCGGATTGATCATCTCGACCGCGGACAGGATCGCCACGTACGGACGCTCGATGTCCAGTGCATGCGCGACGTCGACGGCGTTTTGCACGATGTCGCGCTTTTCCACCAGGCCCGGATTGATGTTGATGACGCAGTCGGCCATCAGCAGCATGCGCGACTGGTCCGGCAGGTCGAACACGAACACGTGACTCATGCGCCGTCCGGTGCGCAAGCCGCCGTCCTTGCTGACCACCGTGCCGAGCAGTTCGTCGGTGTGCAGACTGCCCTTCATGATGACGTTGGCGCTACCCTTGCGGCATAGCTCCGCCGACTTCTGGGCAGCGGCGATGGGATCGTCGCCGGTCTCGACGAACTCCACGCCCTTCAGGTCAATATTCTCCTTGGCCGCGATCGCTTCGATCCGCTTGCGCGGCCCGATCATGGTGGCCTGGATCAGGCCCATCGTCTGTGCCGCCACCGCCGCCTCGATGGAGGTGGCGCTACAGGGATAACAAACTGCGACGCACGGCGACGGCAGGGCCAGCGCGTCGGTGATGATCCGGTCGAGATGCGGATGATTGCTCATGGGTAACCTCAGGAATCACTTGCTCGTGCAATGTCGCGACTTCGCGGATGCATAGCCCGCGAAGTCGCCCCGACCAGCGACGTCGGTTGAAACCATCGAACGTCGCTCGCTGCCTTGACAAGGAAAGATCAGACGTAGTCCTTGTACTTCTCGAGATGGCGAACCGGCTTCGACAGCGCGTCGCGGCGGAACGGATCGCCCAGCTCGCGGGTGCACATGATCTCGATGATGCAGGTCTTGCCCTGGTTCATCTGCATGTCGATGGCCTTTTTGAGTGCCGGGCCGACATCGTCCAGCTTGTCGACGACGATGCCCTCGGCACCCATGGCCTTGGCGATGGCAGCGAAGGACGGGTTGTCGAGTTCGCCCGCGACGAAGCGGCGGTTGTAGAAGTCGACCTGGTTCTTCTTCTCCGCACCCCACTGGCGGTTATGGAAGACGACCGCCGTCACCGGGATGTTGTGGCGTACGCAGGTCATCGTTTCCATCATGCTCATGCCCCAGGCACCGTCGCCGGCATAGGAAATCGCAGGACGATGAGGCGCAGCGACCTTCGCACCGATGATGGTCGGGAAGGCGTAGCCGCAGTTGCCGAAGCTCATCGCGGCGAAGAAGCTGCGCGGTTTTTCGAAACGCAGGTAGCTGTTGGCCACCGAGTTGATGTTGCCGATGTCGGTCGACACCATGACATCCGCTGGCATGGCCTTTTCCAACTCGCGCAGGACCTGGCGGGGATGCAGATACTGGCCGCCCGAGAAGGGCTTCTCCTTGGCGTTCTCCTCGATCATGTCGAGGCTGTATGGGTCGCGCTCGTGGGTCCAGGCGTCGAGTTCCTTCTCCCACGCGGCCTTCTCGGCACGGACGGTCTCGGCGCGCGCCGCCTTGGTGGCGTCGCAGGCCAGAGTGCGATTGGCCAGACGCTGCGTCAGCGCGGCGGCGGCGGCCTTGGCGTCGCCGCAGATGCCGACGGAGATTTTCTTCACCAGGCCCAGCATCTTGTGGTCAGCGTCGATCTGGATGATCTTGGCATCCTTGGGCCAGTAGTCCATGCCATGCTGCGGCAGTGTGCCGAAGGGCCCAAGACGGGAGCCAAGCGCCACCACGACGTCGGCCTGCGCCATCAGCTTCATCGCCGCCTTGGATCCCTGGTAGCCGAGCGGGCCGGCCCACAGCGGGTGGCTGGCGGGGAAGGAGTCGTTGTGCAGGTAGCTGTTCACTACCGGCGCGCCCAGGCGCTCGGCTAGCGCCTTGCACTCGTCGACGCCGTCGGCCATCACCACCCCGCCGCCGGAAATGATGACCGGGAACTTGGCCTGGGCCAGCAGATCGGCCGCTTCACTGAGGCTCTTCTCGCCACCGGGGCCGCGATCGAGGCGCGAGGGCTTGGGAATCTCGCAAACGATGTCGCCGTAGAAATAGTCGCGCGGGATGTTGAGCTGGGTGGGACCCATTTCGCTCATGGCGCGATCGAAGCAGCGGCCGGTGTATTCGGCCATGCGCTTGGGGTTGTTGACGTGGCCCTGGTACTTGGTGAA
>CAYXZX010000208.1:0-3633 GCA_964469455.1 uncultured Rhodocyclaceae bacterium
AACACTTTTGATCCAGTGAATGGTCGATGGATCTCGGGTGAAACCGCCGAACATGTCGTTCCAGTTGATGGAAACCAGTGTGTCGATCAGTTCCGAGCGGCCGCCCTGGCGGGTCTTCTGCATTTCGGCAGCAAGAATCGCCAAGGCGTCGATGCCGGCCTGGCCGAACAGCGAGCGCAGGTAATCCTCGGGGATGCGGCCCTTCTTCAGGTCGAAATCGCCGTCGGCACTGATGGCCGAGGGCGCCAGGGGCGGCACATAGAACACATTGGGATCGGTGCCGTATTCCGGATGCAGGGGCACGGCCACTTTCCACTGGTCCACCAGTTTGTAGACCGCCGCCGCCTTATCGTCGCGGAAACCGAAAAAACGTACTCGTCCCGGGCACTGACGCGCACAGGCCGTAGCCACACCTTTCTCGACCCGAGGCAGACAGAGGATGCACTTGTTGGCCACGCCGCGCTCATGATTGAAGTAGATCTTCTTGTAGGGACAGGCCTCCATGCAGAAGCGGTAGCCGCGGCAGTGGTCCTCGTCGACCAGCACAATGCCATCCTCTTCCCGCTTCTTGATCGCGCCCCGCGGACAGGCGGCCTTGCAGGCCGGCGTGGTGCAGTGGTTACAGATGCGCGGCAGGTAGAAGTAAAAGGAATTGGGATATTCGCCGCCCCCCTGGTCTTCGTCCCAGTTGGGGCCCCACTCCGGCGTTCCGCCCTGGGGCTGGAAGTGCACCTGAGAGCCCTTGCCGCCGAAGAACACCTCGTCGTGGTTGAACTGCCAGGCTTCGCCGAATTCCTTCACAGTCGGTATCTCGCCCGCCTGGGCCTGGCCGTCGCGAAAACCGCCCCCCATCTGTTCCCAGTTCTTGGGCGTGCCCTTGCCGGGCAGTGTATTGACGGTGTTCCACCACATGGATTCGCGGCCTTCGTCGCCGGTCCACAACTGCTTGCAGGCGATGCTGCACGAGTGGCAGCCGACGCATTTATTGAGGTCCATGACCATGGCGAGTTGTCGTTGGGTCATTGCTCAGCCTCCTCGCTGCAGTTCCAGATCGATCCAGTCACCGGAGAAGGATTTCAAGCCGGCCCGTTCGGCTCGGCCGCCTTCCCAGACCACGATGCCGAAGCGGGCCGATTGACCGGCTTCGAGTTGTGCCACGGTATGCGCGGAAGTTACTTGTAGGGAGCGGGCTATTACCACCCGCCAGCGACCGTTGCGCCAGGCGCCACGAACTTTCACCCGCTCCTGGTCTAGGGTCCGCGACGTACCATAGCCCTCGGCAACCAGATGCCGACCGCGATCATTCTCGTTAGCCCGCCAGTACCAGATATTGATGCCGCTCCCCGGCACGCCCATACTGATCAGGGTCGGTGGATCCGACGGGTCGATGGGCAAGGCTATCGCCGCACCGTCGGGGAATATGCTGTTGTCGCCATGATCGCGGTTCTCCGTTGCATCAGCCCATTCCAGTCGGAAGTACAGATGCTGACCGTCATGCAGTGCCTTGACCTCCACCCGATCCACGGCCCCAATCACCCGGCTGCTCCATTTCGCCCGGATCGCCTCGGTGGGCTGCAGGGCGGCTGGTGTGCCTACCAGGCTAACGCTTTGGCCAGCCTGAGACGACCACGCGCCGGTATCGGGGGAAAGCAATGCGGCAAGATCGCCCGCGACAAACGCGGCTTTCATGATCTGTCCCACAACGCCTCCTGGCTTTCATCGCCCCAAATTTGAGTCGTAGAAGTCTAAAAGCAGGTGGCGTAGAAGCCAGGGTGAAATCTCTACAAGGAGCGGACACTTTGAATCAATTCACCTGGTCTTTCGCCTGACCGGAACAGTACCGAGTGAAATTTCAAAGTCTCCTGCTCCCGGACGTAAACCAGTGCAACCCGCCGCAAACGAAGACGGCGGCCGCAGCCATGCTCATCTCACTTTGTTTCTCAGTGGTAATCGACGATTTCGACGTCGAATGCCTGCCCGTTAAATGGCAAGCATTACACTCACCCCATCCACCGCCCGTCTTCCAGCCGCCGGGCGCGGCCGAGGGTGGCGTGCCGCCACGGCTGACTTTGCGCGCGAGGGAAGTGCCATGGCCGCGGCACGTCTGCCGCCTAGGCGGGCAATACGACGGGCAACGGCTGGAACAGTTCGCGAATGCGCGGCTCGGCGCATGCCAGCAGCTTCGGATTCTGCTGGTACGCGGCAAGGAGGAAGGCGCGATTGGCCTCGATCTCGCGGATCAGCCGCAGGTTTTCGTCCGCCGTCATGGCTGCTCTCCGGCCTCGAGTTTCTTCAGCGCCTCGACGTCTACTGCGCTCTTGCCGCGCCCGGTGCCCGTCTTCATCTCGATCAGGTGGTCGATAGAGGCAATGGGAATCCGGAGCGGGCCGATGGGTACGGGCACCGGTGGAAATGGTCATTCTGCAAATCGCTGCGGCCATTTGCGGGCGGCGTGAAACACCCGCAGGATTTCGACGTTCTGCTCACGCACGCGGTAGGGCAGGATGTAGGGAAATCGCGTGACGACCAGTTCGCGCGTTCCCGGCACGCTGCCGGGGCGCCCCATCTGAGGCTGCGCCGCCAGCATTGCCGCGCTGGCCAGCACGTGCGCGACGAAGGCAGCAGCACTCTTGGGACTGTCCTGAGCGATGAAGGCGGCTTCCTCGTCGAGGTTGTTCAGGGCCCGGCGCAGCCACCTAACCCGCATGGCGGGCCTTTACCGCCGCGACTTCGTCGTCCGTGGCGAAATCGCCGGCATCGGCTTCGGCCAGGGCCTGAGTGATCTCGCCGATCTGCCAGGCTTCGAGATCGAGATACTGCCTGATCGCCTCCCCCGCGAGCCAGGACTTGGAGCGATGGGTGGCATCGGCCAGCTTGTCGAGCTGCTGCTTGACCTCGACAGGAACACGCAGGGTGAGGACGGCGGTATCCATGTCGCATCTCCAATGCGGTTGTATACATCCGCATCGTAGCACGGCGGCGTGCCGCCACGGCTGACTTTGCTCAGTCCTTGCGCCGCAGCAGCCAGGTGAGCACGGGCGGCGTGACGAGGGTGGTGAGGATGACCATGATCACGATCACGGAAAACATGGTCTCGGACATGACGCCGAGCTGCTTGCCGACCATGGCGAAGATGAGGCCGACTTCGCCGCGCGGCACCATGCCCCAGCCGACCACCCACTTGCCGGCATCGCCGGCGAAGACGCCCGCCGCCAGCTTGCCGATGACGGCGGCGGTGGTAACGCCGAGGGCGATGGCGACGACGGTCGGATCGGCCAGCGTCGCCAGGTCCACCTGCATGCCGGTCAGGACGAAAAAGACCGGCACGAAGAAGTAGCCGATCGGCTCGATCATGTGTTCGTGCTGGTGGCCGGAGTGCTTGATCAGGATGGGCCGCAGGCGCTCGGCCAGGCCGCGCTCGCCAGCAGGCAGGAGCGGCTCGATCTCCTGCACGATGCGCGGCGTCTCGAAGTCCTTGAGGAACAGCGGCTCGAACAGCAGGCCGGCGGCGAAGGCGCCGATGATGGGCGCCAGCCCGACAACATGTGCCAGCCAGGCGAGGAACAGGCCGGTGGCCAGCACCTGGGCGAAGAGCATGGACGGGCCGGCGTCGAGTTTGGCCAGCCAGCGGCT
>CAYXZX010000209.1:0-3563 GCA_964469455.1 uncultured Rhodocyclaceae bacterium
GTGAAGCCGGCGGTCTTGCCGGTGCCGGTCTGGGCGCCGCCCATGACGTCGCGGCCGGCGAGGATGACCGGAATCGCCTGCTGCTGGATCGGCGTGGGCTCCGTGTAGCCGGCGTCCTCGACGGCCCGGAGAATTTCGGGCAACAGCCCGAGCTCTGAAAACTTCATGAAAACTCCCGAAGCGGCCTGCCCGCCATCAACGATGGAACGGGTACCGGTTCAGGCGATGGATGTGGGGTAACGATTGGGTGCTGCCAGAAGAACGCGCCAACCGGCAGGGCGCGGAACGGATTCTACCGGAACCAGGTTCCGCCCGGGAAATCAGCCGGCCCGGCGCGGCGCCGGGCCGACCTTCTTTTCTTGCACAGGCGCTTCCTGAACGGGCTCGGCCCCCTTGGCCCCGGCGGGCGCGTCGACCAGGTCCGGCACCACGGCCTGGATGTTGTTGTCGCGCATGTAGGCATCCATGTCGCGCCAGCCGGCGTAGATCGCCGCCTTCAGCGCCTTGGGATTCATCACATAGCAATCCTCGAGCGCTCGTCCGGAATGGCGGCAGGCACCGCCGATCGCCTTGCCTTCCGCTTCCTTGATGGCGGCGACTTTCGCCGGGTCTTCCATGCCCAGCAGTTCGCAACCTCCGAGCGCGAGGGCGAGCAAGACGACGACGAGACAGTGAGGGATGCTGCGGTTCATGGGTTCGACATTCCCGGTCGCGAACATTCGGCAGTACGCCGGCGATTCTACGGCAATTGTAGTGTCGTCTTGGCGACAACCGCCGGGGGTATCCCGGGCGGTTACACTAGCCGATCATCGAATATTCGCAGGGGTGGTGTATGCGTCGGTTGCTCGGTGTGATCCGATTGATGGTGGTGATGCAGTTCTTTGCCGCGATGGCCACCGCGGCGTTCGCGCAAGAAGTGACCCTGCGTCACGCCCAGAGCGGCGCGGCGCTCGACGCGCTCGCGACCCTGGTGCTGCGTTTCAACGACGACCAGAAGGGCAAGGCCCGGGTGGTGCTCGAAGATCTTGCCGGCGTCGCCGACAACCATCGCCTGCCGCACATGGCGCTGCTCGACGACGAGGACGTGCGCCTGTTCTTCGGTTCGCGGCCGCGTTTCCTGCCGCTCGCCGACCTCATGAAGGCCGGCGGCCAGCCCTTCGACGCCGCGCGCCTGCTGCCACAGATCAGCGATGCCGTCGACGACATTCGCGGCAGGCCGCAGGCGCTGCCGCTGGCGCTGGTGCTGCCCGTGCTGTTCTACAACAAGGAGGCTTTCGCCAAGGCGGGACTGGATCCCGAGTTGCCGCCCAAGACCTGGTGGGAGACCCAGCAGGTGGCCGGCAAGCTGTTCGACGCCGGTTACAAGTGCCCGTTGACGACGTCGCGCTTCTCGTGGGTGCATCTTGAAAATCTGTCCTCCCAGCACAGCGAGCCGGTGATCGCCAAGAGTGCTCATGGCGATCGCTTCGCGCTCAACAACCTGGTTCAGGTGAAGCATCTCGCCTTGCTCACCAGTTGGCACAAAAGTTCCTATTTCCATTACTTCGGTCCCGGGCGCGAGGGTGATGCCAAGTTCGTCTCCGGGGAATGCGCCATGCTGACCGGCGAGTCAGGGCTGTATGGCGAACTGCGGCGCAGCCGGCAATTCCCGGTCGGGGTCGCCGAGTTGCCGTACTACGAGGACGTGTTCGGCGTGCGGCCCGCCAACGTGCTGCCCGATGGCGCCGCGCTATGGACCCTGCCGGGCAAGAAGAAGGACGAGTACGCGGTGGTGGCGCGTTTCGTCGCCTTCCTGATGCGGCCCGACGTGCAGAGGCAATGGGTGCGTGCCACCGGGTTCCTGCCGATGACGGCGGCGGCGCTCGATGAGATGGCCGCGGCCGGGGTGTCGCCGGCCATCGTCGATGCGGCGCGGCGACGCCTGACCATGCCCAAGCAGGACAAGTCGCGCCTGCGTCCCGGGGAGAGCCGTGGCCGGCTGCGCGCGATCCTCGGCGAGGAAGTCGATTTCGTCTGGAAGAACGTCAAGCCGGCCAAGGAAGCGCTCGATACCGCCATGCGCCGCGCCAACACGCCGCCGTGACCTACCCGCGCGTCATCGCCCACCGTTGTGGCGGCGTGCTGGCGGCCGAAAACAGCCTGGCCGGCCTGGCCGCCGCCGAGCGTCTTGGTTGTCGGGGTGTGGAGTTCGATGTCATGCTGAGTGCCGATGGCGTGCCGGTGCTGATGCACGACGACACCGTCGACCGCATCACCGGTGGAACCGGCGCGGTGCGACAGCTTACTGTGGCGGAACTGCGGCGCCTGCGTGTCGGCGGCGAACCGGTGCCGCTTCTTGCGGAAGCATTGCAGCGCTGCACGGAACTCGGCCTATGGGCCAACATCGAGTTGAAGAGCGTGGCCGGAGGCGACGACGCCGAACTCGGTGATGTGGTCGGCCGCATGCTGGAGCGGGAATGGAACGGCCATGGCGTCATCTCCTCCTTTTCGATGGCTGCGCTGCGCGTGGCGCAAAGTCAGGCGTCGCGGTACGCCTATGCCCTGTTGTTCGAGGCGCTTCCCGGCGACTGGCGCAAGATCGCGGAGGCGACGGCGGCCGTGGCGGTGCACCTCGATGCGGACCGGCTTGATGGCCAAGCGCTTGCAGAACTGCGCTCGGCCGGTTTGAGCTTGGCCTGCTACACGGTGAACGAGCGGGACAGGGCGATGGCGTTGTATGCCGCCGGGGTGGCGGCGGTATTCACCGACCGCCCCGATCTGTTCTCCCGGGACGAGATGTAAGCGGCGAAATAATTGCTTGCAATTAGGCCATTGCAGCTTTACAAATGCTTGCGTTAATAGCGCCCATGGGATGTCCCATGCCAAACACAGGAGAGGAAAACATGAAGACCAAGATGCTCGTAGCCGTGCTTGCCGCCGCCATTACCATTCCCGCTATTGCCCAGACGAATACGCCGGTCATCGATCAGCGCCAAGTCAATCAGGAAGCGCGCATCCAGCAGGGCGTTGCGTCGGGCGAACTGACACCGCGTGAAGCGCGCCGTCTCGAGGCAGGACAGCAACGAGTCGAGAACATGGAAGCCCGGGCCAAGGCCGATGGCGTTGTTACAGCGGGTGAGCGGGCACGCATCCATCAGGCGCAGGATGTGCAAAGCCGGCGCATCGCCAAACAAAAGCATGATCGGCAACACGACTACAACCACAACGGCCTCGTGGACCGCCCGGGCCGTCGCCGCTGAGCCGTTCCGGCTGACCAGAAAGGCCCGCGCTGCGGGCCTTTTTTCATGGGTCTTCGCGTAAAATCAGCGCATTACGCAGACTCCCGCACTTGCCATGAAAAGCTCCGAGATTCGCCAGGCCTTCCTCGATTTCTTCGCCTCCAAGGGTCACCAGGTCGTGTCCTCCAGTTCGCTGGTGCCCCACGACGATCCGACGCTGCTGTTCACCAACGCCGGCATGAACCAGTTCAAGGACGTCTTCCTCGGCTTCGACAAGCGGCCCTACACCCGCGCGGCCACCAGCCAGAAGTGCATCCGCGCCGGCGGCAAGCACAACGACCTCGA
>CAYXZX010000210.1:0-3551 GCA_964469455.1 uncultured Rhodocyclaceae bacterium
GCCGTTTCCGAATAGGCGATCTTGCCGCCCTTGGGCCAGTGCTTCAGCGTCTCGCCACCACTGACTGTCGACGCCGTCGGCTCCGGCGCCACCACCACCGGCGCGACGCTGACGACCGGCCGCACCTCGGCTTCGCCTTCCGGCGGCACGACCCGCAGTTCCTGGCCGACCTCGAGTTTGTTCGGATCGGTCAGATTGTTCCAGGCGGCGATCTGCCGGTAGTCGCGGCCTTGGTCCTGCGCGATCTTGCGCAGCGTATCGCCTTTCTTGACCACGTAATAGCCTTCGCGGCCGGTCGCCGGCGCCGTGGGCGCGACGGCCGGCGGCGCGGTACCAGCCCCGCCTTCGACGACGACCGGCACACTCGGCGCACCCATGGGCGCCGGGGCGCGGCTGGCGCAACCGGCCAACGCGCCCAAAGTGATCAGCAAGCACATCCAGCGGCATGGCGACATTCAATCGACTCCCGGCAGCAGCGGCACGAAGCGAACCGCATCGAACCGCGTTTCCACCACACCCTGTTCGGTCTTTTCGAACAGGCTGAGCACCTGGTCCTGGCTGCCCAGCGGCAGCATCAGGCGACCGCCCGGCGCCAGCTGGTCGAGCAGCGCGCGCGGCACGGCGGCAGCGGCGGCCGCGACGATGATGGTATCAAAGGGCGCGGCCTCAGGCAGCCCCGCCATGCCATCGGCGTGCTTGAGGCGCACGTGCGACAGCTTCGCGGTGCGAAGGTTGTCGCGCGCCTGCGCCAGCAGCGGCGCCAGCCGCTCGACGGCAAAGACCTGCTTGCTCAAGGTGCCCAGCACGGCAGCCTGGTAGCCGCAGCCGGCACCGACTTCCAGCGTCTTGCCCAGCGCCGAACGCCCCGCCAGCAACAGTTCGATCATGCGCGCGACGACGTAGGGCTGGGAAATGGTCTGGCCGAGAATCAGCGGCAGTGCCGTGTCCTCGTAGGCGCGATGGGCCAGCGCCGCGCCGACGAACACGTGGCGCGGCACGGCCGCCATCGCCGTTAGCACCCGCTCGTCGCGGATGCCCTGCTCGCGCAGGCGCTCGATCATGCGCGCGCGCGTGCGCTGCGAAGTCATGCCGATGCCCTGCAGTACCGTCATCGGGCCAGCCAGCGTTCGACCGAGCCAAGCTGGCCGGTATGGGTAAGATCGATCTGCAGCGGCGTGATCGAGGCGTAGCCGTTGGCCACGGCATGGAAATCGGTGCCGGCGCCGGCATCGGCCGCCTCGCCGGCGGCGCCTACCCAATAGACCGTCTCGTGCCGCGGCGTGACTTGCGGCACGGCTGGCTCCGCCTTGTGGCGACGACCCAGCCGCGTTACCCGCACGCCCTCGAGCGCGGGCACGTCGGGCACATTGACATTGAGCAGCACCGGCTCGCCGAAGCCTTCGCGCAGGAAGCGCTCGACGAGTTCGCGGGCAAGCCGGGCGGCGGTGGCGAAATGGCGCCCTTCCTTGCTGGCCAGCGAAACCGCGATGGCCGGCACGCCGAGCAGGTAGCCTTCCATGGCGGCCGCCACGGTGCCGGAATAGATGGTGTCGTCACCCATGTTGGCGCCGAGATTGATGCCCGACACCACCATGTCCGGAAGGTGATCGAGCATGCCGGTGACCGCCAGATGCACGCAGTCGGTCGGCGTGCCGTTGACGAAATGGAAGCCGTTCGGGGCCCGGCGCAGGCGCATCGGCCGGTCCAGCGTGAGGGAGTTGCTGGCACCGCTGCGGTCGCGCTCGGGCGCTACCACGGTGATTTCGGCCAGCGGCCTGAGCGCTTCGGCCAGCACCTCGATGCCCGGCGCGAAATAGCCGTCGTCGTTACTCAGAAGAATGCGCATGGAGCGGGGCGGCGTGCCGTCGGCAGGTGGGAAAAGGAAGCGCGGAGTATACCGAATATGCGGAGCCATTCCCGGCCGGCAAACCCTGTAAGCTGCTGCCTTGCCGCGCTCCGGCGACACCACTGGCCAGAACCCACGCATTCGGAGGAAGACTTCATGACCGGTACCCTGATCGTCATCGGCGTCCTGTCAACGCTGACTTTGGTCCTGATCCTGCCGCCGTTGCGTCGCGCCCTGATCACCCGCCATGTGTTCGCCCTGTTCAAGCGCATCCTGCCGACCATGTCGGATACCGAGCGGGAAGCCCTCGAAGCGGGGACCGTCTGGTGGGAAGGCGAGTTGTTCCGAGGCCGGCCCGACTGGATGAAGCTGCTCGACCTCCCGACGCCGAAATTGACCGCCGAGGAGCAATCCTTCCTCGACAACGAAGCCGAGGAAGCCTGCCGGCTGGTCGACGACTGGCAGGTCTCGCACGAGCGCTACGACCTCTCGCCCGAGGCCTGGCAATACCTCAAGGACAAGGGCTTCCTGGGCATGATCATCCCGAAACGGCATGGCGGCCTGGGCTTTTCCGCCTATGCGCATTCACAGGTGGTGATGAAGCTGTCGACGCGCTCGTCGGCGCTGGCGGTCAGCGCCATGGTGCCCAATTCCCTCGGGCCGGCCGAGTTGCTGCTGCATTACGGCACGGAAGCGCAGAAGAACCACTACCTGCCGCGCCTGGCCAAGGGTCTGGAGATTCCCGCCTTCGCCCTGACCTCGCCCTGGGCCGGCTCCGACGCCGCCGCCATTCCCGACGTCGGCATCGTCTGCAAAGGCACCTGGCAGGGCCGCGAAGTCATCGGCATGCGCGTGACCTGGGACAAGCGCTACATCACGCTGGCGCCAGTCTGCACCCTGCTCGGCCTTGCCTTCCGGCTGTTCGATCCCGATGGCCTGATCGGCAGACGCAAGGACCTGGGCATCACCTGCGCGCTGGTGCCGCACGACCATCCAGGGGTCGAAACCGGCCGCCGCCACCTGCCGCTCAATGGCGCCTTCACCAATGGCCCGACGCGCGGCCGCGAGGTGTTCATGCCGTTCGACTTCATCATCGGCGGACCGGAACGCATCGGCCAGGGCTGGCGCATGCTCATGGAATGCCTGGCGGCGGGGCGCGGCATTTCCCTGCCGTCCTCGAACACCGGCATGGCCAAGATCACCGCCCGGGCGGTCGGCGGCTACGCCCGCGTGCGCAGCCAGTTCAACATGGCGATCGGCCGCTTCGAAGGCATCGAGGAGCCGCTGACGCGCATCGGCGCCAACACCTACATGATGGACGCGGCGCGCACGCTGACGGCCGGCGCCATCGACCTCGGCGAAAAGCCGTCGGTGGTCTCGGCCATCGTCAAGTACCACGTCACCGAGCGCGGACGGCAGGTCGTCAATGACGGCATGGACATCATCGGCGGCAAGGGCATCTGCCTCGGGCCCTCGAACTTCCTTGGCCGCGCCTACCAGCAATTGCCGGTCGCCATCACCGTCGAGGGTGCCAACATCCTGACGCGCAGCCTGATTGTCTTCGGCCAGGGCGCCGTGCGCTGCCATCCCCATGTGCTGCCGGAAATCCAGGCGGTGCAGAACACCGACGCCAAGAAAGGTCTCGTGGACTTCGATGCCGCCCTGTTCGGTCATGTCGGCTACACGCTGAAGAACGGCCTGCGCG
>CAYXZX010000211.1:0-3538 GCA_964469455.1 uncultured Rhodocyclaceae bacterium
TCTTCTCGATCGCCGACATCGCGGCCTGCACGCACAGCGGCAGGAAGGCCGGATTGAGGTTGTTGAAGCCGCCGGGGAACAGGTTGGTGTCGACCGGAGCAAGCTTGAAGCCGGCATTGCGCAGGTCAACCGAGGCGTAGAACGGCGGCGTGTGCTCCAGCCATTGGCCGCGCAGCCAGTGTTCGATGGTGGTTTCGGCTTCGAGAAAGCGGTGTTCGAGCTCGAGCAGCGGGCCCGTGAGGGCGGTGGTGAGATGCGGAACCATTGATCCAGTCTACACGAGGCCTTCCACTTCGTAGGCGGCGAAGTCCTCCGGCAGCAGCGCGTTCTCCAGGCTGCGCTGCGCGAACAGGAAGCGGCCGTCGCAGACGAAGCCGAGTTCGTGCCAGTCGACCTCGTTGAGCATCGAAGTCAGCCGTCGCAGCTCGCCGGCATCGAGATCCTGCCGATGTGGAAACAGCGCGAGGATGGAGCCGTCGTAGTTCCGGCAGTCGTTGAGGAAGAAAGGCTGCGGCTGGCGCGTCTTCTGGTTCACGTAGATGCGCGGCGCCTCGGAAACGTGATGACGCCGGCCCCATTTCCACCAGTTGTGCTCGTCGAACTTCGTTACCCGGCGCGCGAGCAGGCGTTCCTTGAACTGCTCCAGGTATGGCAGGGGAGCGTCGAAGATCATGCGGCGCAGCTCGCCGGTCTGCGCCGTCCTGGAGCAGACGAAGTCGGCGTTGCCGAGTTCGGCATTGGCGAAGATATCGTCGGCGCCCGAGACCGCGCCGACCTTGACCGAAAACACGCTGCGCAAGGGCACGCTGTAGATGCCGTGGGTGAACATGATCTGGCCGGCCGCGCACACCGAGCGGCGGCGGTCGGTCAGGCGGCGGCTCATGTTGCCCTTCTCGAAACGCCAGATCGCGCAGTTCGGCACCACGCCCTCGAAGATGCGCGCGTCGCCGAGGTCCTCGTAGTCGGTGATGGTGCCCTGGTCGAACAGCCAGGTGTTGAGCCGCGCTGCGCCGGTGGCCTTGAGAAAGTCGCGCGGTGTGATGAAGATCAGCTCGCCGCCGGGCTTGAGGTGGCGCACGCATTTCTCGATGAAGTGCAGGTAGAGGTTGGCGTGGCCGTCGAGCAGTTGCGTCGAGAAATGGCGGCGGGTGCCCGGCAGGATGTCGCGCGCCTTGACGTAGGGCGGATTGCCGATGACGGTGTCGAACTTTTCCACCTCGGGATAGGTGAAGAAATCCGCGTTGAGGGCGCCGTCGGGGCAGTGGGCCGGATCGATCTCGATGGCCACCACGTCCGGGTAATGCGGCGGAATGCGTGCCACGAAAGCGCCATCGCCACAGGCCGGCTCCAGGACGCGGCCCTTGTTGCGGACCAGCGCCACCATGCGCTCGACGATGGCCGGCGGCGTGAACACCTGTCCGCGCGTGGCGATGTCGCGGGCAGGCTTTTCGAGGGCGCGGCGGGGTTTTTCGGCGGCATTCATGCTTGAATCCTAACCCATGATTCAACTTCGCAACCTGACGCTCGCCCGCGGCGGCGAACCGCTGATCGACGGCGCTTCTCTGCAGGTCCATCCCGGCTGGAAAGTCGGCCTCACCGGAGCCAACGGCTGCGGCAAGTCCTCGTTCTTCGCCCTGATGCGCGGCGAGCTGCATGCCGAGGCCGGTGACCTGGAATTGCCTGCATCATGGGCAATTGCCCACGTCAGCCAGGACACGCCGGCGCTGCCGGACGCCGCGCTGGAGTTCACGATCGACGGCGACGAGGAACTGCGCGGCGTCGAGCGACGCCTGACTTTGGCTGAAGCGGCGCACGATGGCGAGCAGATCGCCCTGCTGCACGGCCGCCTTCAGGAGATCGGCGGCTATTCGGCCAAGGCGCGCGCCGCCGAACTGCTGCACGGGCTGGGCTTTACCGACGCCGACTTCGTGCGGCCCGTGGCCGACTTTTCGGGCGGCTGGCGGGTGCGGCTGAACCTTGCCAAGGCATTGATGGCGCGCTCCGACCTGCTGCTGCTCGACGAGCCGACCAACCACCTCGACTTCGATGCCGTGCTCTGGCTGGAAGGCTGGCTGAAAAGCTATCCCGGCACGCTGCTGATGATTTCGCACGACCGCGATTTTCTCGATGCCGTCGTCGGCAACATCCTGCACATCGAAAGCCGGCGCATGACGCTCTACACGGGCAACTATTCGGCCTGCGAGCGTGCCCGCGCGGCGCGGCTGGCGGCGCAGCAATCGATGTACGACAAACAGCAGCGCGAGGTCGCTCACCTGCATGCCTACATCGACCGTTTCCGCGCCCAGGCGACCAAAGCGAGACAGGCGCAGAGCCGGCTGAAGGCGCTGGCGCGCATGGAGGAGATCGCGCCGGCCCACGTCGATACGCCGTTCTCGTTCCGCTTCGCCGAGCCCGCGGGCATGTCCGATCCGCTGCTGCAGCTCGACCAGGCGGCCGCCGGCTATGGCGGGCAGGCGGTGCTCGATCGGTTGGCGCTCACCCTGCGCCCCGGCGGCCGCGTCGGTCTGCTCGGCCGCAACGGCGCCGGCAAGTCCACGCTGGTCAAGCTGCTGGCCGGCGAACTGAAGCCCATGGGCGGCGAGCGGCGCGAAGGGCGCAACCTCGTCATCGGCTATTTCGCCCAGCATCAGGTCGAGCAATTGCGGCCCGACGAATCGCCGATCCAGCATCTGATCCGCGCCGAACCGATGACTCGCGAGCAGGAGCTGCGCGACTACCTCGGCGGTTTCGACTTCCGCGGCGACATGGTCGGCGCGCCTTGCGGCCGCTTCTCGGGCGGCGAGAAGGCGCGGCTGGTGCTGGCGCTCTTGATCCGCACCCGGCCCAACCTGCTGCTGCTCGACGAGCCGACCAACCATCTCGATCTCGAGATGCGCGAGGCGCTGACGCTCGCCCTGCAGGAAACCGAGGCGGCGGTGGTGGTGGTCTCGCACGACCGGCACCTGCTGCGCACCACCTGCGACGAGCTTTGGCTGGTGGCGGACGGTCGCGCGGAGCCGTTTGACGGCGATCTCGACGACTATGCGGCCTGGCTGGCGAAGCAGCGCAGTGCCGAACGCGCTGCCGAGCCGGACAAGGCAGCGCAGAAGCAGGCGCGCATGGAAGACGCGGCGGCGCGAAAGTCGGCCGTGGTGGAACGCCGGTCGCTGCAGAAGGAAGTCGAGAAGCTGGAGCAGCAGCTGGCCGGCTGGCAGGCCGAGAAGGCACGGCTCGACGAGCAGCTCGCCGATCCGGCGCTTTACGCCATGCCCGACCCAACAGACCGAGGGCGCATCGACAGCCTCCACCGGCAGCAGGTGGAGCTGGCGGAGCGGATCGAGGCTGCCGAAGCGCGCTGGCTGGAAATCCACGAGGCGCTGGAAGCTGCTTGAACAAATGCGCGTCGAGTAAAATCGCCCCTTTCGTGTTGGGAGTATTGCCGTGCAACTCGTCTGCCTCGACCTCGAGGGTGTGCTGGTCCCGGAAATCTGGATCGAATTCGCCGAGCGCACCGGCATCCCGGAACTGCGCCGCACCA
>CAYXZX010000212.1:0-3528 GCA_964469455.1 uncultured Rhodocyclaceae bacterium
GCACCTGGGCGAAGAGCATGGACGGGCCGGCGTCGAGTTTGGCCAGCCAGCGGCTGGAGTGCGGCGCGATCCAGCGGCCGAGCCAGATGCTGCCGCCGAGGAAGAGCACGCTCTTGCCGATGATCCAGGCGACCTCGCCGACGCTGACCTGCCCGGCCTGCACCAAGCTGGAGACCACGGCGAGGATGACGAGGCCGAGCACGTCGTCGATCACCGCCGCGCCGAGCACGATGCGCGCGGCCGGGGTGCCGAGCTTGCCGAGGTCGCGGAATACCCGGCCGGTGATGCCGACCGAGGTCGCCGATAGTGTGGCGCCGAGGAAGAGGTAGGTGTTCTGGGCTAGGCCCGGCAGCAGCCAGGGCCCGACGACGAAAGCGCCGAGCGCGAAAGGCGCGACGATGCCGAAGCCGCCGACCGCGGCGGCCCGGCCGCCGACCTTGACCAAGTCGGCCAGGCGCGTTTCCAGGCCGATCTGCAGCAGCAGGACGATGACGCCGAGTTCGGCCATGAAGGCGATGATCGGGTCCCGGGCGATCTGGTCGAAATAGTGGAAACCGAACAGCGCCAGGTTGCCGAGCAGCACGCCGAGCAGCAGTTCGCCGAGTACGGCGGGGAAGCCGATGCGCTGCGCCAGCGGCGCGAACAGCCGCGCACTCATCAGGATCAGCGCCAGCCAGAGCAGGTTCTCGCCGACCACGCCCGAGCCGGCGGCCCAGGCCGGCATTGCGAGCAAGGCGAACAACAGCGCCGGGGCGACGCCCGACATCGTGGTCAGGCTACGCCGCGGTAGCGGCCGCGCAGTCCCTCGAGCGCGGCGGCGGCGATGGCATCCGGCGACGCTTCGCCGGTCATCGAAATTTCCAGGTCGCGCAGGGCGCCGTCGGCCAGATCGTAGATCCAGCCGTGCAGGACGAGCGACTGTCCGCGCCGCCAGGCATCGCCGACCAGCGTGGTGCGGGCGACGTTGCGCACCTGCTCGATGACGTTGAGCTCGCAGAGGCAGCGCTGGCGCGCATCGCCGTCGGGCAGCGCGGCCAGGATGCCGGCATGGCGCTCGCCGACGTCCTGGATGTGGCGCAGCCAGTTGTCGATCAGGCCGAGCGAGCGGCCGTCCAGCGCCGCCTTGATGCCGCCGCAACCGTAATGACCGCAGACGATGACGTGGCGGATGCCGAGCACGTCGACGGCGTACTGCAACACCGACAGGCAGTTGAGGTCGGTATGAACGACGACGTTGCCGACGTTGCGATGGACGAACACCTCGCCGGGCTTGAGGCCGGTGATCTGGTTGGCCGGCACGCGGCTGTCGGAGCAGCCGATCCAGAGATATTCGGGCGTCTGGATGGCGGCCAGACGCGCGAAGAAATCGGGGTCGGCAGCGACTTCCTCCGCCGCCCAGCGGCGATTGTTGTCGAACAGCCCGGTGAGAAATTTCATGCGGTGGCGTGCCGTCAGCGCTGACTTTGCAGCGCGGCGATGCGCGCCTCGATGCTGGGGTGGGTGGCGAACAGGCTCATCGCGCCGCCGTTGCCGGCGATGCCCATGCTGGCCATGTTCGAGGGCAGCGGCTCCGGCGACAAGCCGCCGAGGCGTTGCAGCGCGGCGATCATCTTGCGCGGACCGCCTTCGAGTTTCGCGGACCCGGCATCGGCGCGGAATTCGCGTTGCCGCGAGAACCAGGCGACGATGATGCCGGCCAGTACGCCGAACAGCATATCGAGCACGACCACCGAAATCGAATAGCCGATGCCGGGACCGGACGAGTCCGAACCGCGGCGCAGGAAGCTGTCGATCATGAAGCCGACCACGCGCGAGAGGAAATAGACGAAGGTATTCATGACGCCCTGGATCAGCGTCATGGTCACCATGTCGCCGTTGGCGATGTGGCTGACCTCGTGCGCGAGCACCGCCTCGGCCTCGTCCTTGGTCATGGATTGCAGCAGGCCGGTCGACACCGCGACCAGCGAGCTGTTCTTGGTGGCGCCGGTGGCGAAGGCGTTCGGCTCGCCCTGATAGACGGCCACCTCGGGCATGGCGATGCCGGCGGCCTTGGCCTGGCGGCCGACGGTTTCCATCAGCCAGTACTCGGTGCTGTTGCCGGGCGTGGTGATGACCTGCGCGCCGGTCGAGAACTTGGCCATGGTCTTCGACATCAGCAGCGAGATGAAGGCGCCGCCGAAGCCCATGAGCGCGGCAAACGCCAGCAACTGGCCGAAATTGATGCCATTGGCGGCCAGGTAGCGATTGACGCCGAGCACGCTGGCGGCGATGGACAACACCACCATGACGGCCATGTTGGTGACGATCAGCAGGAAGATGCGTTTCATCGTGGGTTTCTCCTTCTTTGCCTCATGTGACTGTACGCCGGTTCGCGCGTACCGAACTACCGAGCGCCCAGACGATGAGCGCCGCACCCAGCAGACCCGTTATGGCCTCGGGAATGTGGAATTCAACGCCGCCGAGCATGATGGCGGCCAGCGCGCCGACCGCCCAGAAGGCGCCGTGCTCGAGATAGCGATAGGTGTCCAGCGTACCGCGCTCCACCAGCAGCAGGGTGAAGCTGCGCACGAACATGGCGCCGGCGCCGAGACCGAGCGCGATGATGACGAGGTCGTGGGTCATGGCGAAGGCGCCGACCACGCCGTCGAAGGAGAAACTGGCGTCGAGCACTTCGAGGTAGAGAAAACCGGCCGCGCCCTGCTTCACCACCTGGGTGTGCGCCGCTTCGTCGTCGCCGCCGAGCAGCGCCGCCAGGCCCTTGACGATGATGAAGACGACCACGCCCCAGACGCCGGCGACGACGAATTCGCCCTGGCGCGCCGGATCGGCGATGGCCATCGAGGCCAGCAGCACGATCGCCAGGGTCAGCGCCGCTTCGATCGATTCCAGCTTGCCCAGGCGCGACAGCGGCCGCTCCAGCACTTCCAGCCAGTGCTCGGTCTTGTGGCGGGCGACGAAGAAGCGCAGGAACACCATCATCAGGAAGGAACCGCCGAAAGCGGCGATCTGGTGATGGGCGGCGGCCAGCGCCTTGCCGTACTCGACCGGATCGTTGATGGCCAGGTCCACCGCCCGTACCGGGCCGATGCCGGCGGCCACGGCGACGATGATGACCGGAAAGACCAGACGCATGCCGAACACGGCGATAAAGATGCCCCAGGTCAGGAATCGGCGGCGCCACTTTTCGTCCCAGTTGGCCAGGATGCCGGCGTTGACCACGGCATTGTCGAAGGACAGCGAAGTCTCGAGCACGCCGAGGAACAATACCGTGGCGACGGCGGGCCAGCCGCCAGCGTAGTAGCCGAGAACAAGGGCGATGGCGCAGAAGACCGCGGTGCCGATGAAATGTGAATGCCAAGGTTTCATGGCGAGAGAGTGTACCCTTCAATCACACAACTAAAAGTGAAGTTTTGTTGAGTCTATTTTCGTAAAATACGAAACATGAACTCCCAGCTCAATTACCGTCACCTGCGCTATTTCTGGGTCACCGCCCAGGAGGGCAGCTTCACGCGGGCGGCCGAGCGACTC
>CAYXZX010000213.1:0-3512 GCA_964469455.1 uncultured Rhodocyclaceae bacterium
TGAACCAGAAGGTGCTGCCTTCACCCGGTGTGCTCGCCGCACCAGCTTCCCCGCCCATGAGTTGCGCGAGGTTCCGAGTGATTGCCAACCCCAGCCCTGTGCCGCCGTACTTGCGTGTCGTGCTGTTGTCCGCCTGCTCGAATGCGTCGAACAGCCGCGACAGGGATTCCGGATCGATGCCGATGCCCGTGTCCTCCACCTCGAAGCGCAACAGGGCACTCAGGTCATCCTCGTCTAGACAATTGACGCGGACGATGACACTGCCGCGTTCGGTGAACTTGACGGCATTGCCTGCGTAGTTGAGCAACGCCTGTTGCAAGCGTGTACGGTCGCCGACAAGGCATGACGGTAGCGGACCGACTTCGGTGGTCAGTTGCAGGTGCTTGGCTTCGGCGGAGTCATGGAGCATCGAGATGATGTTGCCGAGCAGACCGCTGATCGATATGACGTTTTCCTCGAACACCAGCTTGCCGGCTTCGATCTTGGAGAGTTCCAGAATGGCATTGATGATCCCGAGCAGATGCTTGCTGGCGTCCTCCAGCTTGCCCATCTGTTCCGATTGTTTTGCCGTCAAGCCGGCCCGCCTGATCAAGTGGGCCATGCCGATAACAGCATTCATCGGCGTCCGCAATTCGTGACTCATGTTGGCCAGGAACGCCCCCTTGGCGCGATTGGCTGCTTCGGCGAGTTCCTTGGCGGCGGTCAGATCCTGCGTTCGCTCGACGACCAATTCCTCGAGCCGAAGCCGGTATTGGGCGAGTTCCGCCTCGATCTCCTTGCGGGCAGTGATGTCGATACGGTTGCCCACGATGAAGCCGCTAGGCGTGCGGAATTCGATGACTAGAAGCCAGCGACCGTCGCCCAGGGGCTGCTCGATATGACGCCCATCCGCGTTCTGATGAACGGCGACGCGCGCCTTCACCCACTCGTCGACATGTCCCCCTGCCTCCTTGTATTGCCCGCGTTCGGCGCCCCTGCGGACAATTTCTTCGAAGGTCGCGCCTTCGACGATCAGGTCGCGGCTGATGTCGTAGAAATCCCGATAGGCTTCGTTACAGATCACCAGACGGTCATCAGCATCGTAGACGGTGAATCCTTGCGGGATGCTGTCGATCGCTTCCCGGAGCAGGCGGCTGGCCTTGTCGGCGGCAAACCGTGCCTGCTTGCGCTCGGTGATGTTTTGGCCGACGCCTAGGTAGCCCGCGAAATGGCCGTCTGCGTCGCGATGGGGCACGCCACTCACGGAAATCCAGAGAATTTCGCCGGAAGCTGCTCGGATGCAATATTCAAAGTCCCGGAAAGGCAGGTGTTGTTCCAATTGCGCGACATGTGCTTCGAGCATTTCGGCTGAGTTCAGGCCGTCGCGCGCCAATAGCTCCGGGCGGCTCTTTCCCAATACTGCTTCGCATGGCAGGCCAACGCTCTGGACGAAACTCTCGGATAGATACGTGAAACGCAGAGCCGCATCCATTTCCCAGAACCAGTCCGCCGTGCTCGCCGAAAATGCCCTGAAGCGCTCCCGTTCGGCGTGAAGCTGCGTTTCCGCGCGCTTCAGGGCCGTGATGTCGCGGACGACCGCATGGAGCACCGGCCGGCCCTCATGAACGAAGGACGAGAGCGTCACTTCGGCAATGAACTCGCTGCCATCCGCACGCTTGTGCATCCATTCAAAGCGGCTCGTGCCGTGCGCTTCGGCAATATTCATCATGCGTTCCGCCTTGGCAGCGGAATCCTCGCCGTCGGCCTGGACCGGCGGGGATATCTCGGACGGATGCACATTCAGGAAGTCCGCCCTCGAGGCGTAGCCGAACATGGCGACCGCGGCCGGATTCGCGTCGGCAAAGCGGTGGGTTTCCATGATCCATGCAGCATCAGGTGAAGATTCGAACAAGGTCCGGAATCGGGCTTCACTCTCGCGTAGCGTGTTGTGTTCTCGCCGAAGCGCGGCGGCCGCGTTGATGCGCTGTTTGGCCATCCGACGGGACAGGGTCAGCCCAAGACCAAGCAGGAGCAGCGTCACGACGATGACCAATCCGGAGATCAGGCGCCGTATCCGTCGCGACGCTCCGCCCAAAGCGTCAGAAAATGCCTCTTCGTACTGACGAAGCTCCAGGTCGAGGGTATCCAGAGTCCGCAGCAGACTTGAGCGCGCCGCATCATCCAGGTCCCCGCTCTGGACGCGCTGGTGAAGACGGCGGGCCAGTTCAATCAGCTTGGAGATTTGCGCATCCGCCTGCTTCCAGATTTCCGCCGGCTTCTCCATAAGGGGCGTATGCCTAAAGTGCCGGTAGAGCGAAATCATGCCCGGCACGTCGTCCGGTTCGTTTCCTCCAGCCAGGAATCCCTGCCTGGCGACTTCCAGATCGGGCCCGGGTTGCTCCAACGCCAGCCGGGCCTTGCTGTCGCCCAGAGGGATGGCCACTGCCTTCAGGAATTCCTGATAGTCCGCCTCCGATCGCGTGTAGAGGTACTTCCTGAGATGGACAACGGCCTGGTTCTGCCCCTTCGACCAGAGGCTTTCGCCGCTTACGTAGGCGCGGACCGACGACATGACGTCGAGGCTGAAAATCATCATCGCCAGCAAGAATGCGATGATCGCCACAAAAGGCCAGACGGTCTGGATCAACAACCGGTTAACAGTGTGGTTGTGGTGCTTCAAGTCTTGGACAAAGCGGCAGTATGGCGAATCGCTTACCGGCATCCGTCGCAGATGGGAACCTGGCGGATATTACCCCGCAAGCGGACCGCCGCACTGCGCGACATGAATATCAATCGCCCATACGCCCCGACTTCAGGGAGATTCACTTACTATCGCGCCCCCTGTGAAACCGGCTGGCGGAAGCGAGCAGGAGTCGAACCTACCAGGGACGGCATGGCCGCCCCTGCCGGTTTTGAAGACCGGCCGTCCCACCGGGGAACGTTCGCTTCCGTTGTTCATGTGATGATCGTCCAGTCGTGCCGAGCGGATTCGCCGCGCAGGACATGGTCGTCGCGAACGCGGCGAGTGTAGCCGACGCGATCGAAAAACTCGAGAATCTGGATCGCCACTTTGCGGCCGCCGCCGCCATCGCTGTAAATGGCGTCCCGAAAATCGGCCGCGCGGACCGCGCCGCTTCGCGTGCTGAGGTTCGCGACGATGCCCGCCAGCTCCCCGACCGCCTGCGCGGTGAAGTAGTGGTCGTGCGCGACCGGGTAGAGCTCGCCGGCGCGGGCGACACGCCTGAACAGCTGCCGTACCGTGTCCTCGGGCGTGCCGGTGGCCTTGAAGACGTCGCGCACACGCGGCGGGTTGTAGGGCGCGGCATCGAGCAGCGGCTTCAGCGTTGCGAACAGGTCGCGGTCGGCCGCCGAGACGCTGGCGCGGTGCGCCGGCAGGTGCAGCCAGGCGCGGGTCTGGAGCATCGCGCTCTCGGCGAGCAGTTCCTCGACCAGCGCGTCGAAAGCGGCGCGCGGCAGGGTCGCCAGCGTCATGCGGCGCAGCCGTTCGCGCTCGACGCCGGCCATGTCCGGCG
>CAYXZX010000214.1:0-3481 GCA_964469455.1 uncultured Rhodocyclaceae bacterium
GTGCTCGTGAGCTGATCATTGGGCAGGTATTCGAGCCTCGTCACGCCCTTGAAGCTGGGCTCGAGATAGCGGAACTCGGTGTTCAACTGGATGCCGCGCTTGGTCATGACGCGTGGCGCAATGGTGGCATCCATGTTCTCGGCGATGTTCCAGTACCACGGCAGCGTCAGCTCGAGACCGCTGGTGCTGCTCGACCCGAAGGTGGGCGCCAGCAGCCCGGACTTGCGCTTGTTGTTGAGCGGAAACGTCATCCACGGCCAGTAGAGGATCGGCGTGTCCTTGAAATACACCACGCTGTTGGTCGTCTTGCCGGTTTCCGTGTTGTAGTCGAGCACCATCTCGTCCGCCTGGACATACCAGTCACGCTGGTTCGGCTCGCAGGTGCTGTAGGTAGCTTTCTTCAACCTGTACAGCCCCTCGCCCTCGAAATCCAGCCAGTTCGCCGCGCCGCTGCCGGTGATGGGCTCACGCGCGGCAGGCATCGGCAACCTGACCTCGTTGGCTTTTTTCTTCGGCGGCGGCGGCAGCCGCTTGATGCTGTACTCCGGCTGTTCGAAGAACCCTTTTTCTTCGGGATTCTTCAGGAACAGGTGCGGGCCCGCGATCGTATCCTCGTCACGCCGCAGGCGGACATTGCCGGTGGCTTCCGTCGTTTCCTCGACCTGCCGGTATACCATCCGGTCGGCGTTGACGATGTCATTGCCCTTGCGCAGTTCGACCCTGCCGGTGGCGATGGTTTCGACGTCGGTTTGCCCCGTGATCGCGTCGGCATCGACATAGGTTACCTCGTCGTCCGGCTCCGGCTTGGCCGGCGCCTTCCCGGCCGTAGACTTCGCCCTCGCGGCGGGTTCGGCCGGCAACACGGCCGCGGGTTTCGTCGCGGATGCCGCTGCGTCGGGTTTGACGACCGGCTTCTCCGCGGCGACGCTGGCTGGCTTGGCTGGCTTGACGGGACCAGGCGCGCCGAGCAGCGCGGGATCGACCCGCAGCGGTGGCAGTCCCTCGGCGGCGACGGCAGTGCCGACCCAGCCGACGACCAACCAGCCGCCCAATCGTGCGCCAATGTGCGCGCCAAGCCGGAAACCCATGCTCGCCTGCCTGCCCCGAATGCCTAGGAATGTCGCGCCGAAGCGCACGAAATGCCGATGTTAGAATTTTGCAAATTCTAACATTCCGGACAGTTGCGCCACATGGAGCGTCAGCGGCAAATCAGCGAGTGGATCGGGCGCATGTCGCCGGATGTTGCCTTTTCGCTGACGCCCGCCTCCGCGGACGCGAGCTTCCGCCGCTACCTGCGCGCCACCTTCGACGACGGCACCACGCGCGTCGTCATGGACGCCCCACCCAGCCACGAGGACGTCAAACCCTGGCTGCACGTGCAGCGGCTCTTTCACGCGGCCGGCGCCCATGTGCCGGAGGTGTTCGCCAGCGACCTCGACAACGGCTTCCTGCTGCTCTCCGACCTCGGCTCGACCACCTACCTGGCGGCGCTCACCGACGACAACGCCGACGAGTACTACCGCGCCGCACTCGACGCGCTCATTCGCATCCAGCTCGCCAGCCGTCCCGGCGAACTGCCCGCCTACGACCGCATGCTGCTCAAGCGCGAACTCGATTTGTTCCCGGACTGGTTTCTGGAAAAGCACGTCATGCTGGCGCTCACGGAAAGTCAGTCGTCGCAGCTCGCCGCCATGTTCGAGACGATCCTCGCCGTCAATCTTGCCGAGCCGGTAGTCTATGTCCACCGCGACTACCATTCGCGCAACCTGATGATGGCGACGCCCAGTCCGGGCATCGTCGATTTCCAGGATGCCGTCTACGGCCCCATCACCTACGACCTCGCCTCGCTGTTCAAGGATGCCTACATCGAATGGCCGGAGGAGCGCACACTCGACTGGCTGGCGCGCTACTGGCAAGCTGCGAAGAAGGCCGGCCTGCCGGTGCGCGCGGACTTCGGCGAGTTCCATCGCGACTACGAATGGATGGGCGTGCAGCGCCACGTGAAGGTGCTGGGCATCTTCGCGCGGCTCTACCATCGCGACGGCAAGGACGGCTACCTCAAGGACATGCCGCTGGTGGCGAAATACCTGCGCGCCGCCTGCGAGCGCTACCGCGAACTGACGCCGCTGCTGCGCATCCTCGACCTCGCCGAGAACCGGCAGGCCCAAACGGGGGACACGTTTTGAAGGCGATGATCCTCGCGGCGGGTCGCGGCGAGCGCATGCGGCCGCTCACCGACCGCACGCCCAAACCGCTGCTGCCGGCGGCCGGCAAGCCGCTGATCGTCTGGCACCTGGAACGGCTGGCGAAGGCCGGCATTCGCGACATCGTCATCAACCACGCGCACCTCGGCGACCAGATCGAAGCGTTGCTGGACGACGGCTCGGCCTGGGGCGTCGCCATCCGCTACTCGGCTGAGCCGCCGGGCGCGCTGGAAACCGCCGGCGGCATCGCCAACGCCCTGCCCATGCTGGCACACGAGCTTGGCGACGAACCCTTCCTCGTGGTCAACGGCGACATCTGGTGCGATCTCGATTTCGCGACGCTGCCGAAGCTCGCCAACAGCGACCTCGCCCACCTGGTGCTGGTGCCGAATCCCGAGCACAACGCCAATGGCGATTTCGACCTTCAGGCGGGCCGCGTGCGCAGCGTACCGCCACGACTGACCAGCCCCAAGGGCGCAGGACGCCACGAAGTGGCGGTCCCGAGCGGAGCGAGGGATGGAGCAACGCTCCACACTTTTTCAGGCATCGGCATCTATCGTTCCGAACTGTTCGCCACGATCGGACGAGGCAAGCCGGCCAAGTTGGCACCGCTGCTGCGCGAGGCGATGGCGGACGACCGCGTCTCCGGACAAATCCACATTGGCCGCTGGGTTGATGTCGGCACGCCGGAACGACTGGCGAAGCTCGATGCCGAGGTGCGCGCCTCCCTATAATCGGGTGCATGGACATCTCGCCTTTCCGTGACCGGCGCACCCGCCTGCTCGAGCGCATGAACAGCGTAGCCGGAGGTGTCGCCGTATTGCCCACCGCCACCGAAAAGATTCGCAATCGTGATGCGCACTATCCCTTTCGATCGGACAGCTACTTCCAATACCTGACCGGCTTCACCGAGCCGGAGGCGGTGCTGGTGGTAGTCGCCGGCGACCAGCCCAAGACCATCCTGTTCTGCCGCGACAAGGACCCGGACAAGGAGATCTGGGACGGTTTCCGCCACGGACCCGACAGCGCCCGGGAATCCTTCGGCTTCGACGAAGCTCACTCAATCGCGGTCTTCGACCAGAAGCTGGCGGAGCTGATCGCCGACCAGCCGGCGCTGTGGCATACGCTCGGCGTCGACGTTGACTGGGACGCTCGCCTCGGTCGTGCGCTCAATGCCGTGCGAGCCCAGAGCCGCGCCGGCAAGCGCGCGCCGACGACGGTGCACGACCTGCGCGCCGTGCTCGACGAGATGCGCCTGATCAAGGACGGCCACGAGA
>CAYXZX010000215.1:0-3480 GCA_964469455.1 uncultured Rhodocyclaceae bacterium
ACGTAGTATTCCGACACTTCCGCCGTCTTCGACATGAAGCCGATGCCGGCGTAGAGCAGGATGGTGGCGAACAGGAACATGTAGCCGAGTGCCTTGTTGGGCACGCCGACCTGCTCGAGGATGCCAACCAGCACCACAAAGGCGATGAACCCCCCCGTGTAGAACGTGTAATAGCGCTTCAGCTGGTTGAAGAATGCCTTGTTGCTTTGGGCCGCAGTTGCCATCAGTCATCCTCCCCTTCGTGGACGCCATATTCCTTGTCCATTCTGTTCATATAGCGGGCGTAGAACCAGATGATCACGACATAGACGATCAAGGCGCCCTGGGCACCCATGTAGAAGCCCAGCGGGCCGATGATGTTGATCTGGTTCAATTCGCGCGCATACCAGCCGAACACGAATGTCACGACGAACCAGATCGCGAGGAGTACGGCCGTAATCTTCAGGTTACGGTTCCAGTACTCGACATGCTTCTGCGTCAATTGCATGAAGGTCACCTCCTAAAGTTATACGCCGGCCCAACACCGCAGCCGCGGGCGATTTCGCCAGAGCAAGCTGACGGCGAGCTTACGGAAAACTGCCGCGACGCAACAGGAATGAACCTCGCGAAAGCAACAGGAGTCCTTCTGGCACGCAACTCCGGTCGATGCAAGCGCAGCAACAAACCTTGCAAATAATTCAGGAATCGACCGCGCTTGTGCCTGACGCAGCGCTGGAAAACGGTGACCCCAGTCGCGGCAGATCAAGGACGACGCGCGTGCCCGTGCCATCCAACCCGGGCCCAAGCATGATTTCGGCCTGGTGCAGATCGGCGATTTCACGGCAAATGGGCAGGCCGAGCCCACTACCGTCGGCGTTGGTGCCGAGCACCCGGTAGAAGCGTTCGAAGACGCGCTCGCGGTCTTCAGGCGGGACACCAATGCCCGAATCCTCGACTTCGACGATGACCCGTTCGTCACCGTCGTCGCTACGCGTCCTCAGGGTCACATGGCCACCGTCCGGCGTGTACTTGACGGCGTTGTCGAGAAGATTGTTCAGAAGTTCCCGCAACAGCAGCGGCACACCATGGACCAAGAGGGAATGCGGCCAGCCCTCGAAACCGAGATCGACCCGCTTGGCGCGGGCCCGCATGGCCCAGTCCAGCGCCACGTCGCGGCCCAGAGCCTCCATGTCCACAGGCTCGAATCGATGAATCTTGTCGTGACTGGACTCCGCGCGCGCCAGCGTCAGCAACTGGTTGATCAGGTGGCCCGCGCGCGCGGCCGCCTGTGAAATCTGCTCGACCGAGCGCCTCAACTGTTCCGGATCGCGCTCGGCCACCGCCAGATCGGCCTGCATGCGCAGGCCCGTCAAAGGGGTGCGCATCTGATGGGCCGCATCGGCGATGAAACGCTGTTGTGCCTGCAAATTCTCCTCGAGCCGCGCCATGAGCTCATTGAAGGAGCGGATCATTGGCTGCAATTCCTCGGGAATACGACGGATATTGATCGGCGACAGATCTCCGGGACGGCGCTCGGCCATCTTGGCGCGCAGGCGGTTGAGCGGAGCCAGACCACGTGAAAGCCCGAGCCAGACCAGCACGACCGCCATCGGCAGAATGGCGAACTGCGGCAGCAGCACGCCGGAGATGATCTGGGAGGCCAAGGCCTCGCGCTTGTGCCGCGTCTCGGCGACCTGAATGATGATCCAGCGCTGGCCGGCATCGAGCGCATGGACCTGGTAGGCAACACGCAGCGGTTCGCCATCGAGACGCTCTTCCCGGAAGCGCACCGCCTCGAACACGGGCTCGTTTTCGCCTGATGGCGCCGGCAGGTTTTCATCGCCGGCCAGTAATTCCCCACGGGCGCCACGCACCTGGAACATGATACGGTCATCACTGTCATCACCGCCGCCATGAAGCAGAGCGTCTGCGTACACAGGCAGATCGACGATGACTCGATCACCTTCCAGACGCGTCAGGCGGGCGATGGTCGAGACGTTTTCGGTCAGAACGCGATCGTAAGGTCGATCGGCGATCTGGTTGGCCACGTGATGAGTGGCGGCGATGCTGATCGGCCATAGCAGCAGCAGCGGTGCAAGCATCCAGTCAAGGATTTCGCCGAACAGCGAGTTGGGTTCGGTGGCGGGACCGAATACGGGCACCCGCTTTGGCTTCTCGGCCTTGCCGTCCTTCCCCGCCGCGTTGGCTGGACGTGCTGGCTCAAGCGCTCCCATGGGCCTCGCCCGTCTTTTCCAGGCAATAGCCGAGCCCGCGAAGGGTGACGATGCGCACGCCGGCGGATTCGAGTTTCTTGCGCAGGCGGTGCATGTAGACCTCGATGGCGTTGGTGCTGACCTCCTCGCCCCAACCGCAAAGATGGTCGACCAACTGCTCCTTGCTGACCAAGCGGCCGGCGCGCAGCATCAGGACTTCCAGCACGGCCATCTCGCGGGCGGAAAGATCAACCAGCTGGCCGGATACCTTGACGATGCGCTCGCTCTGGTCGTAGCACAGGTTGCCGAATTCGATTCGGGTGGCATGCCCGGTGCCACGCCGTGTCAGCGCCCGCACGCGCGCCTCGAGTTCCGGCAGCGCGAAAGGCTTGGTCAGGTAATCATCGGCACCGGCATCGAGACCGCGCACGCGTTCCTCGACACCATCCTGTGCGGTCAGGATCAGCACCGGCACCGCGCACTTGCGCGCGCGCAGGCGGCGCAGGACCTCGATGCCAGGCAATTTGGGCAGCCCCAGGTCGAGAATGAGCAAATCGAAAGTCTGCGACAGAACGGCCGTGTCGGCATCCAGGCCGTTATCGACGTGATCGACGGCATAGCCGGCCTTGCGCAACGCTCGCACCAACCCGTCGGCAATGATCGGGTCGTCCTCCGCAAGCAGAACTCTCATGGCACCCCTACCTCCCTCCGGACGCGGAAACGGTCCTCGGCAAGGACGCCACCGCCCGATCGCGGGATTGTAAGGGCTCCGTCAGCCAATGCCCACGCGATTGAAAAAACGACGCCCCGCGCAAGGCGGGGCGTTCGTCGAGCAGTACAGCGGATCAGACAGCGAACATTACATGCCCATGTCCATGCCGCCCATGCCGCCCATGCCACCCATGCCACCCGGCATGCCGCCGGCCGGCTTGTCTTCCTGCAGTTCAGCCACCATGGCATCGGTGGTGAGCATCAGGCCAGCCACGGATGCGGCGTTCTGCAGGGCGGTGCGGGTGACCTTGGTCGGGTCCAGCACGCCCATCGCCACCATGTCGCCGTACTCGCCGGTCGCGGCGTTGTAGCCGTAGTTGCCAGTGCCTTCAGCGACCTTGTTGACCACGACGCTGGGCTCGTCACCGGCGTTGGCGACGATCTCGCGCATCGGTTGCTCAAGAGCGCGCAGGACGATCTTGACGCCGGCATCCTGGTCATGGTTGTCGCCCTTGACCGCGACAGCGGCACGGGCGCGCAGCAGGGCCACGCCGCCGCCGGCGACGATGCCTTCCTC
>CAYXZX010000216.1:0-3467 GCA_964469455.1 uncultured Rhodocyclaceae bacterium
GGCACCGGATTTTGATTCCGGCATTCCCAGGTTCGAATCCTGGAGCCCCAGCCAGAATCTTCCCCGGGCAGGTCGCGTATCGGCGGTCTGCCCGAGTCATTTCTGCGGCAATCGGCACGGACAGGGTCATGGCCTACGACAGCATGATGGTTTTCACCGGCAACGCCAACCCGAAGTTGGCCGCCGATGTCGTCAAGCGTCTCAATATTTCGCTCGGACGGGCCGTCGTCGGCCGCTTCTCCGATGGCGAGACGAGCGTTGAATTGCTGGAAAACGTGCGCGGCAAGGATGTCTTCATCCTCCAGCCGACTTGCGCGCCGAGCAATGACAACCTGATGGAACTGATCATCCTGGCCGATGCGCTCAAGCGCAGTTCGGCCGGGCGCATCACCGCCGCCATTCCGTATTTCGGCTATGCCCGCCAGGATCGCCGGCCGCGCTCGGCGCGCGTGCCGATCGCGGCCAAGGTCGTGGCCAACATGCTGCAGGCCGTCGGCGTCCAGCGCGTGCTGACTGTCGACCTGCACGCCGACCAGATCCAGGGGTTCTTCGACATCCCGGTGGACAACATCTACTCGACGCCCATCCTGCTTGGGGACATCTGGCGCCAGCGCCACGATGGCCTGATGGTCGTGTCGCCCGACGTCGGCGGCGTTCTGCGCGCCCGGGCAGCGGCCAAGCTGCTCGAGGCCGATCTGGCGATCATCGACAAGCGCCGTCCGAAGGCCAATGTCTCGGAAGTCATGCACATCATCGGCGATGTCGAGGGCCGCAGCTGCGTGATCATGGACGACATCGTCGATACCGCTGGCACGCTTTGCAAGGCGGCCGCCGCGCTAAAGCAGCACGGCGCGAAGCGGGTGGTCGCCTACGCCACCCACCCGGTCTTGTCGGGCAGCGCGATTGCCCGCATCGAGGACTCCGAACTGGACGAAGTCGTCGTGACCGACACCATTCCATTGCGCGAGGATGCCAGCAATTGCTCGCGCGTGCGGGTTATCTCAATTTCCGCCTTGCTGGCGGAAACAATGCTGCGCATCAGCAACGAGGAGTCGGTGTCCTCGCTGTTCGTCGAATAGTTTCTCAACCCACTGCCTGGTCGCGGGCAGTCATTCTGGAGCAATACCATGCAAATCGAAGTCAAAGCCACCAAGCGCGAAGCTCAGGGCACGGGTGCGAGCCGCCGCCTGCGTCGCGCTGGCCGCGTGCCGGGCATCCTCTACGGCGGTGAAACCCAGCCGCAATCCATCGAGCTCGATCACAACGATCTCTGGCAGCACCTGCGCAAGGAAGCCTTCTATTCCTCCGTCCTGAACCTCGACGTCGACGGCGCGAGGCAGATGTGCCTGTTGCGCGACGTGCAACGCCACCCGTTCCGCCAGTTGATCCTGCACGTGGATTTCCAGCGCATCGACGCTACCCACAAGATCCACCAGAAGGTGCCGCTGCACTTCATCAATGCCGAGATCGCCCCGGGCGTCAAGCTCCATGGCGGCATGATCCAGCACGTTACCAACGAAGTGGACGTCAAGTGCCTGCCCGCCGATCTTCCCGAGTTCATCGAGGTCGATCTCAAGGACATGGACGCCGGGCATTCCATCCATGTCTCGGGCCTGAAACTGCCGGCCGGCGTCGAAATCGTCCATCACGGCGAGGGTGACCCGGTGGTCGCCAGCGTGGTGGTGCGTGGTGGTGGCGCCGCGTCCGAGGAAGTGGCCGAAGGTCCGACCGAGACGCAGATCACCACCGAGAAGAAGCCGGCCGAGAAGAAGTGAGTTGACACAACCGGCGCTGCGCCTGGTCATCGGCCTCGGTAACCCGGGGGCCGAATACGCTGAAACCCGGCACAACGCCGGGTTTTGGTTTTGTGAACGCCTGGCCGCCGATCTCGGAGCGAACTTCGCCAAGGAGTCGCGCTACCACGGCTGGGTGGCCAATGCCCGCGAAGCGGGGGTCTGGCTGCTGATGCCGGCAACCTACATGAACGAGTCGGGCCGCGCCGTCCAGGCGCTGGCGCATTTCTACCGCATCACGCCTGCCGAGATGCTGGTTGTCCACGACGAACTCGACCTGCCTGCCGGGCGCGTTCAACTGCGCTTCGGCGGCGGATTGGGCGGGCACAACGGGCTGAAGAGCCTCACCGCGCACCTCGGTACCCAGGACTACTGGCGGATACGCGTTGGCATCGGCCATCCGGGCGACCGCAACGAGGTGGTGAGCTACGTGCTGAAGCCGCCGCGCAAGGAAGAGCGCGAAGGAATCGACTCGGCCATCGATCGCGCCCTGCTGGCTTGGCCGCAACTGGCGAAGTCGGATTTCAACGCCGCCACGCAGCGCATCAACACCCGGCCCGCGCCGGCAAAGGAAACCCCATGAGTCTCAGATGCGGCATCGTCGGCCTGCCCAATGTCGGCAAGTCGACCCTGTTCAACGCCCTCACCAAGTCCGGCATCGCGGCGGAAAACTATCCCTTCTGCACCATCGAGCCGAATGTCGGCATCGTCGAGGTTCCCGATCCGCGCCTCGAGGCATTGGCGAAAATCGTCAAGCCGCAGCGGATCCAGCACGCCATCGTCGAGTTCGTCGACATTGCGGGCCTGGTCGCCGGGGCGAGCAAGGGCGAAGGCCTGGGCAACCAGTTCCTCGCCAACATCCGCGAGACGGACGCGATCGTGCACGTCGTGCGCTGCTTCGCCGACGACAACGTCGTCCATGTTTCCGGCAGCGTCGATCCGATCCGCGACATCGAAGTCATCGACACCGAACTGGCGCTGGCGGATCTGGCGGCAGTCGAGAAGGCGCTGGTGCGGTACTCCAAGCAGGCGCGTGCCGGGGGCGACAAGGAAGCCAAGCTGCTGGTCGATGTCCTGGAGAAGTGCCAGAAGCAGCTTGACCAGGCGCAGCCGGTGCGTTCGCTGGACTTGTCCAAGGAGGAACGCGGCAACCTGCGCCAGTTCTTCCTGCTGACGGCCAAGCCGATCCTCTATGTGGCCAACGTCAAGGAAAACGGCTTCGAGAACAATCCACACCTGAATGCGGTGCGCGCCCGCGCGGTGCAGGAGGGCGCCGAAGTGGTGGCGCTCTGCGCCGCCATCGAGGCGGAGATCGCCGATCTTGCCGACGACGAGAAGGAAATGTTCCTGGCCGACATGGGGTTGCATGAGCCCGGCCTGAACCGCCTGATCCGGGCCGGCTACCACCTGCTTGGCCTGCAGACCTACTTTACCGCTGGGGTCAAGGAAGTCCGGGCCTGGACGATTCACAAGGGTGACACCGCGCCGCAGGCCGCGGGCGTGATCCATACCGATTTCGAGCGCGGTTTCATCCGCGCCCAGACCATCGCCTACGATGATTTCATCGCTTGCGGCGGCGAGCACGGCGCCAAGGAAGCAGGCAAGATGCGCGCCGAAGGCAAGGAATACATCGTCAAGGACGGCGACGTCCTCAATTTCCTGTTCAACGTCTGA
>CAYXZX010000217.1:0-3423 GCA_964469455.1 uncultured Rhodocyclaceae bacterium
CTTCGCCGTGATGTGCGGGAAGGCCAGCATCAGGCCGCTCCAGCCGATGATGTTCACGCCCCAGAACACGGCCCAGTAGTCGAACTTCTCGTAGTAGGCCCAGCGGTCGAACTGCGGCCGCGGCCCCTTGCCGAGGAACCACTTGAACATGCCCCAGCAATCCGTGAAGTCCTTCCAGTTCGGCACCAGCGAGTCAGGGCCGAACCAGCGGAAGTTCCTGTCGCGCAGCAACTTCTGCATGACGTAGATGAAATGGATCATGAAGATGCTGATGAACAGGAAGGCGGCGACCCGGTGCGTGAGGCCGAGCACCTTTGGGCCTCCCAGCAGGCTGGCGACGGTGGGTGCCCAGGAGCTGTCAGCGAACAGGGCCGTGGTGCCGGTCAACACGAGCGTCATGGTGATGATGGCGAAGGCCAGGTGGGCGACGCGCCAGCCCCAGTGGAAGCGCTGGAAGTAGTGGGTGTCCTCGTCCAGCTTGAGACCCCTGGTGTCGATGCGGGCATGCGGCGTGCCGGCCTTGCGGTCCTGCCACTCGCGGTAATACCAGAGCCCGGAATGCGCCCAGAAGAAGGCGAAGACGAAGATCAGCAGTCCGACCATGAACTTGGTGGCGAGCCACATCTCGGGATACTTCTTGTAGTCGTGGCCGTTGGCGTGCGGACCGAAGGAAAGATACCCGGGCGTGGCGTCATGCATGCCGGGCTTCTTGTCGCTGTGGCACTTCATGCAGGTCTTCAGGCGGTTCTTCTCGCCGACCTTGGACTTCGGGTCGTCCGCCTTGGTGATCTCGTGGCTGCCGTGGCAGTCGAAGCACTTGGCCGTGTAGGCGTAGCCGAGACGATTGACCTGGCCGTGGTAGGTGCCGTGGTAGCTCTTGAACTCGTCCTTGTGGCAGTTGCCGCAGCTCTCGGTGATGGCCAGCTTGACCGGATCGGCCGAGGTGTTGCCGATGTCGTGGGTGGTGTGGCAGTCCGAGCAGACCGGCGCCTTGTTGTCGTGCTCATCGAGCGCCGCCTTGCCATGCACGGATTCCGAGTATTCCTCGAGTTCGTCGCTGTGACACTTGTCGCCGCAGACATTGGGCACGGTCATGTGCCAGTCGGTGCGGGCACTGGTGCCGCGCGGCGGCACGTCGAAGGTGTGGGTGTCGTGGCAGTCGGTGCAGGTGGCATTGACGCGGGTCTTGTCTTCCTTGTTCGGCCGCGCGTGGAAGGACTTCTTGTAGGCCGCGACATTCTGGACGACGATCGCCAGCCGCGACTTGGGATCGGCCTTGTTCTCGGCCTGGAGCTTGTTCCAGAGATCCTCGTGGCAGGAGGCGCAACTGGCGACCTTGGCACCGTCGGCTTTCTTGTGAGGCGCTTCCGTATCGGTAATCTCGCCGTGGCAGGCAACGCACGCCATCTTGGCGTGCACGCCTTTCGCGTACTTCTCGGGCTTGATGGCGTTCAGTGCCCGCTCGACCGGTTCGCCATCCTCGTCGGTGCCGCCGGGTACCTTGATCTTCTTGCTCTTCGCGTCGTGGCAACTTAGGCAGGCAGGATTATCGAGCTTGGCCGACGCGGCCTCCGCATACGCGGGGGCAGTGAAAGTGGTGGTGGCGATGGTGAGGGCCAGCGCGCGGAGAAGTGCGCTTAGTGTCATTGCCTTGGTCCCGATGGCGTTTGCAAGGAGGAAAAAATTGGGGGCGATACTGCCGCCCCCGATGCTATCCATATGCAGTGGAAATGGATTACCTGAACTTGTAGATGTACCGGGCACCCAGGTAGGTGACCGACTGGTCCTGCTTGATATTGACCGTTGTATTGTCTGAATATACAAATGGCACACCGTTGTTGCCCCAGCTCCATTCCTTCAGCTTCGCCCGCTGGTGGATCAGATCGACAACGACGTCGGACTTCTTGTCCAGCGCATATTTTCCATAGACGCTGACGGTTTCGAGCCTGAAGTCAACATTGGGCAAGCCGATCCCGGCCTGCTGCAAGTTGCTGGCCGACGGCGCTGCACCCGTCGCGCTGCCGGACGCGTTCAGGCCGAAACCGGTCTTGTCCTTGACGTAACCCAGACCAGCGCCGAGTTCGAGCCGACTGCTTACCTGACCCTTCACGCCAATGCCCGCTGCATCGCTCTTGTCGTCCAGGTCCAGCATATAGCCGGTGCTGTGATTCACGCCCAGCGTCTGCTTGCCGTGGGACGCGTAGGCCGTGAGCTGCCAAGCCTCGGCAATCGAATACGACGCGTCAATCGCATAGAGCGTCGAGCCGTTCTTCCGATAGCCCTTGCCTCCGGCGATGGAATCGAACGCCGTGACATTCTTGTCCTTGCCTTCCTCGGCCATGAGTTGCAACGACAGGCGCTCGATGGGGTTCCAGTTCGCCGCGATCTTCCACTTGTCGCGGTCCAGGTTGGCCATCGACATCGGGAAGACCGAAGTTGCCGACAGGCCCAGAATCGAGGCGGCGGGCAGTTGCTGGCCATAGCAAGTTACGCCGCCACAATAAGCGTTCAGCAACGAGGCGGTCGTGGTGGTGCTCAGTGCTGTCCAGTCCGAGCCGCGCCGATGGCTGCTGGTGTAGCTGACCGACCCGCTTAGCGTGTCGGACATCACGCGGCTGAGTTCGGCTCGGTACCCGGTTTCCCTGGTTTCCTCGCGCAGGGCCGACATGCCGGCGACGAGATCTTCCGCCGCCGAAGTGGGAACGTCCCGCTTGATCCTGTTGTAGTCGCCTCCGAGCGTGGCCCGGAAGTTGCCGGGCAGCAGGTAGCTTGCCTCGAGCTTGCCGACCAGCCTGGTGCTCGAGGTCAGGCCGTTGTACCAGACTGTGGTGTTCTCGATGTTGTACCGGTTGAGCGGTGTCTTGTCATCCTTGTCTTCGTAGCGGACGTTGGCGGCCAAGCTCAGCTTGGGTATCGGCTTCGAAGTGATGCCGAATTGAAGGAAGGTCGTATTGACTTCGCCGTTCAGGTGGCCGACCCCGGCCGGGGCGCCGGACAACCCCATTCCGTTGAAGCTGTCGTTCTGCGTCGCGTGAGTGTACGAATACTTGAATGTCGCCTTGGTGGTCTTGGTGAAGGCGTAGTTGCCATCGACATAGAACTGGTGCGCCTGGTTGTCCGGAGGCAGCGCGAACGGCAACTGCAGGACATTCTGCAGGCTCGTGCCCCCAGTGGCGGCGGGATAGAGGGTGGCAAGCGTACCCCGGCTACCGTAGAGCTGATTCGGCACAGACATGTTGACGCTGCCGTTCGAGTTGCTGAAGAAAGAACCGTAATACCCGGTATTCATGTTCAGTTGTTCGCCAATGAAGCTGAGCCGCATGTCGATCTGCTTGGTATTGAAGTTCACGGGCTCGGCTTGCATCAGGGTCCGAAGGGCTTGAACCAGACGTGGATGCATGTCAGTCGGGTTTCGGCTTCGAT
>CAYXZX010000218.1:0-3399 GCA_964469455.1 uncultured Rhodocyclaceae bacterium
CAGCGGCGTCGCGCCGCCCAGCAGCAGGGGCGGACCGGACGGCTGCCACGGACGCGGGGTCACCCGTACCTGTCGTCCCTGGTATTCGAAGGGCTCGCCCCGCCAGGCCCGGCGCATCACCGCGACATAGTCCTCGAGCAGGGTGCCGCGCTGCTCGATCGGCCGGTCGAACATCGCGAATTCGCTCGGCAGGAAACCGGCCACCAGCACCAGTTCCAGTCGACCCTGGGCGACGTGGTCCAGCACCGCCGCGTCTTCGGCGATCCGCAGGGGATCGTGCAGCGGCAGGATCAGGGCCGAAATCGACAGCCTGAGCCGTCGAGTCCGTGCCGCGACGGCGGCCCCATAAACAAGGGGTGACGGCAGATAGCCGTCTTCGGCACCATGGTGCTCGGATAGCATGCAAACATCAAAACCGATCTCATCGGCGAAGGCCGCCATGTCCAGGCCAGCGGCATAGTGCGACTTGCAGTCGCCGGCGAATGCCGGCAACCGCAGGTCCAGCCGAAGGATCCACTGTGCCACGGCCGGCGCTTATCCGGCGACGACACCGCCGTCGACCGATATGAGCGAGCCATTGACGAACTCGGCCTCGGCGGAGGCGACGAAGCAGATCATGTTGGCGATGTCCTCCGGTGCCGCATAGTCGGGCCGCAGGGTGAGCCGAGCGATCAGGTCCACCTCCGCGTTCTCGGGAACGGCGAAGTGCTGCAGAAAGGGCGTGGCCGTGCCGCCCGGGCAGACGGCGTTGATCCGGATTCCCTTGCGGCCGAATTCCACGGCCATGGCGCGGGTCAGTCCGACCAGGGCGTGCTTGGAAGCGGTATAGGCCGCCATGTAGGCCTGGCCCATCAGTCCGGCCGTCGATGCCACGTTGACGATGTTGCCGCGCCGGGCCAGCAAGTGGGGCAAGGCCGCCTGGCTCAGGTAGAACGGGCCGTGGACATTGACGGCGAACATCCGCTGCCAGGTTTCCGGGGTTTCATCCTGCACCGACTTGAGGCCACCGAAGCCCGCGATGTTGCAGAGAATATCGAGGCCGCCCCATGCCGTGACCGCCTGATCCACCAGATTGCGGCACTGGGCGGGATCGCCGATGTCGGCGGTGACAGCGAGCGCCACGCCGCCGGCGTCGGCGATTGCCCTGGCCGTCGCCTCGGCACCCGCGCCATTGACGTCGGCGCAGAGCACGCGCGCGTCCTCGCGGCCCATGCGCAACGCCGTGGCCTGTCCCATGCCCGATGCCGCTCCCGTGACCAGGGCGACCTTGCCGCTGAAACGTGTTGTCATCACTTCTGCCTCCATGCCCATCGTTACTTGCCCCACGGGGCGACCATGACCTTGCAGTCAGCGCTGGCGCCGCGCAGGCTCTCGAATTTCCGCGGCAGTTCATCCAGTCCGACGGTGCTGGTGATCATGGCCCGCGGTCGGTGGTCGCCGGCGGCGATCACGTCGGCGGTGTATTGGAAGTCCTGCTTGTCATAGCACATGGAGAACAACAGGCGCACTTCCTTGGTCAGGGCGGCAACCGGCACGAAGGTGTCGGGCACCGAGCAGAAGCCCAGCGAGACGACGGTGCCGAGGGGCTTGACGTAGTCGATGGCATCGGCAATCGCCCCCGGCAGGCCCACGGCCTCGAACACGACATCCGGTGCTCCGCCCAGGGTGTCGCGCACGGCGGCGGCCACATCGGCAACCTCCGACTTGGCGATGAAGGCGCTCGCGCCCACGGCCTTGGCGATTGGGGCGCGGCGCGCCGAGGTCGCCATCACCGCCACTCGGCTGGCGCCCAGCCGCTCGGCCCAGAAGGCGGAGGCGATGCCGATGGGTCCGGCGCCCGTCACCAGCACGCGGGCACCGATCGGCAGCGCGGCCTTGCGCACGCCTTCCAGTCCGACGGCGAGGGGCTCGATCAAGGCGCCTTCCTCGTCGCTGAGATCGGACGGCAATACTACGCAGTCGCGGGCGCCGACCCGCGAGTACTCGCTGAAGCCATGAATGACATCGAAGCGTCCTTGCGGACAGTGGTGAGGCCGGCCGGCGAAACAGGCCGGACAGCGGCCGCAGCCGACATAAGGCATGGGCGCGAGCCGGTCGCCCGGCTTGATGTCCTCGACACCGGCACCGAGCGCGACGACCTCGCCGGCGAATTCGTGGCCGATGATGGTGTCGGTGGGCAGTTGAAGGCCGTGGCCCGAGGTGAGGTGCAAGTCGCTGCCGCAGATGCCGGCGCGCGCGACGCGGATCAGCACTTCGCCTGGACCGGGCGCCGGGTCCGGCCGCTCCTCGATCGCCAGCGCCTGTCCGGCGCCCTTGAATACGGCTGCTCTCATGATGTGCTCCTTGTCAACGCTCGAACAGGTCGTGCCGCGCCATGTAGTCCGCGAAGCGCTCGTGAATGGCCTCGTCGCTGAGCCCGAACTGCTCGGCGCTGTATTCGTGACGGCCGTGCTTGTGCTGCGGGTTGGCGCCGAGCCATTGGCGCATCCGTTGTTCCGCCTCTTCCCCGAGATCAAGGCCGAAGTGTCGATAGATCGCCCGCACCACCGCCATGGGGTCCTGGCGGAAATCGGCGAAGCGGACGTCGAAGAAGCGTTCCGGGCGTGCCGCGCGCACCCGCTGCGCGCGCTCCGCCGACTCGGCCCAGAGACGCAGTTCGCGCGGCCCGATCTCCCTGGGATCGGTCTGGCGCGCCTGGAAGAAGCACCGGGCGGGCCAGATGACGCCGCAGACCGATGGAATGCACTTGGCTGGATCGCGATGGGTCTGGATGATGCAGGCATCGGGAAACACCGCCAGCAGGGCGTCGAGATGGGTGATGTGGCCGGGATTCTTCAGCAGCCAGCGCTTGCCGACATCGTCGGCACCGATCAGGCGCAGATTGTCGGCATAGCGGCGATAACTGGTCGTTTCGTCGCGGTTCCACCACCAGCGGTCGTAGCCCGGCAGTCCGTAGCCGGTGGCGGGATAGTGGCTGAGAAAACTCTGCGCCAGCAGGTTCAGGCATTCGTCCACTTCATCGGCTTTCACTTCGTGGGACACGCGCAGCGCCGGCACGGCGTCGAGAAAGGCCTCCTGATTGGCGACGGCCGCGCGGAACTGGGGATTGTCCCGCCAGGTTTGGCGGGGCGGGCGCGGCATGGGCGTGCCGATCAACCATTGTTCGAGGCCCTGGAACTGGGGATCCATCGACAGCAGCTTGTGCAGGGCCGTGGAGCCGGTGCGGGGGATGCCGGTGACGACGAGCGGTGCGGGGATCGGCTGGTCGAGGCACTCGGGCCGCTGCCGCCAGCCCCGCTCGGACCACGCGCGACTGACCAGCAGGCTCAGGATGGGACCGGACAGCTGCTGGACATTGCCGGCATTCACCGCCACGTCGGTGCGCACGGCGTCGACCAG
>CAYXZX010000219.1:0-3279 GCA_964469455.1 uncultured Rhodocyclaceae bacterium
TGGGCGAAGGCGTGGCCAACATGCTGATGATCCTGCTGCTGGTGATGGCGGCGGTATTCGTCTTCCGCCTGCTGTTCCGCAAGAGTCAGCCGTCGCAACCCGCCTATGCGGGCGCGAACCTCTCCCGGAGCGAACCAGGCGTGTCCCGGTTCGAGTCGCTGAACCCGGTTCCAGGCAGCGCAACTCCCGTGGCCGGCATTCCGGCCGGCTTCGATACCGACGGTTTTCTGCGCCAGGCCAAGCTGAATTTCATCCGGCTGCAGGCCGCCAACGACGCCGGTAATCTCGACGACCTCAAGCAGTTCCTCGCCCCGGAGGTCTTTGCCGAGATCCAGATGCAGTACGACGAGCGCGGCAAGGCGAAGCAGGAAACCGACGTGCAGCAGCTCGACGCCGATCTGCTCGAACTGGTGACGGAGAACGACCAATACATCGCCAGTGTCCGTTTCCATGGCCTGATTCGCGAAGATGCGGGCGCGGCACAGCCGTTTGCCGAGATCTGGCATCTGACCAAGCCCGTCAGTGACAGCGGCGGCTGGCGCGTTGCCGGCATCCAGCAGATTCAATGATCCGGGTGTGCTCGAAGGGCTGATCCTCGGCGCGCTCAATCACCTGCTCGAACAGGCGGGTTGGGCGCGCCGGCAATTGGGCGGTTTCACGGGCCGGCGCGCCCGATTCGTGATGCCGCCATGGCAACTGGCTTTCCGAATCGGCGAGCGCGGCCGGCTCGAACTTGCCGATGATCAGGGCGTCGATGTGACTGTCACCCTCCCGGCCGACACGCCGCTGGTTGCCCTGCAGGGCATTGATCGGGCCATGGCGGCGGCCCATGTCACCGGCAATGCCGAGTTCGCCACCGCGCTGTCCTTCGTGCTCAAGAACCTGCGCTGGGATGTCGAGGAAGACCTGTCGAAGCTGGTCGGCGACATCGCGGCCCATCGCATGGTTGGCGTGTCGTCACGGCTGACCTTGTGGCAGAAGCAGGCGGCGCGCAATTTCGCCGAGAACTTGGCCGAATACCTGGGCGAGGAGTCGGATCTGCTGATCCACGCGCGAGACCTGACCACTTTTCGCACAGAAGTGGCAGAATTCACTTGTCGTATCGAGCAACTCGGAGCCCGTGCCCGCTCGTTGCGCTGACGACGGCTGTCGGCAAATTCAAGGGAGGCATCCATGCTGCGCAAGACACTACTCGCATTCGCAATGACGGCCGTTTTGCCGGCACTGCCCGCATTCGCCGCGGACGAGGCGCAATTGCTTGACGAAGCCCGCAAAGTGGCGGGGTCCATCCCGCCGAAGCTCCTCGAGGTGCTCGACGACGAGATCCGCAAGGGCGGCCCGGAGAACGCCATTGGCGTCTGCCGCGAGAAGGCACCACAGATGGCCAAGGCCGCCTCGGAAAAGACAGGCTGGGCGATCCGACGCGTCAGCCTGAAGAATCGCAATCCGAAAGCCGTGCCGGATGCCTGGGAAAAAGGCGTGCTCGAGGAGTTCGATCGTCGCGCCGCTGCTGGCGACAAGCCGACCGGCCTCGAAAAAGGCGAGTTGCTGACGGTCGACGGCCAGCAGGTCTATCGCTACATGAAGGCACTGCCCACCCAGGATTTGTGCCTGCAGTGCCATGGCACCGCCGACCGCATTTCCCCGGCGGTGCAGGCGAAGCTTCTCGAACATTATCCGAACGACAAGGCGGTCGGCTACTCGGCCGCTGAAATCCGCGGCGCCATCACCATCCGCAAGCCTCTGTAAGCACGAGCGCCGGAGCGCCCAAGATCTCATGAGCGGCCCTCGCATTCTCATCGCCGAAGACGAACCGGTCGGCCTCATGGTGCTGACCGATATTCTTGGCGAGGAGGGTTACGAGACCCGTAGCGCCGTCAACGGCACCGATGCCTGGCAACTGCTCGCCGATGCACCCGAGGGCTTCGATGTCGTGCTGCTCGACCGCATGCTGCCGGACATGGATGGCATCGAGATCCTGCGCCGCATGAAGGACCACGTCGAGATGGCCCACCTGCCGGTGATCATGCAGACGTCCATGTCCGGTAGTGAAGCAGTGGCAGAAGGCCTCAAGGCAGGTGCCTACTATTATCTGGTCAAGCCTTTCGCGGCGGAAACCCTGGTCGCGATTGTCGGCGCCGCGATCCGCGATCATCGCGACTATCTCGACCTGCAGCGCGAGGTCCGGCAGGCGTCACGCAGCATGGCCTGCCTGGGCTCGGCGGCATTCAGCTTCCGCACCACCGACGAAGCCCGCGATGTCGCGACGCTGCTGGCACAGGTAGCGCCCGACCCCGGCCGCGTGGTCCTCGGCCTTTCCGAGTTGATGCTCAATGCCGTCGAGCACGGCAACCTCGGCATCACTTACGACGAGAAGACCAGGCTGGGCGGCGGCGACGCGCTGGCCGAGGAAATCCGTCGGCGTCTCGCCAATCCTGACTTTGCCGGCCGGGTCGCGATGGTCGAGTTCATGCGGAATCCGGGCGAGTTGCGCTTCACTGTCCGTGACCAGGGCAAGGGTTTCGACTGGCAGCAATACCTGGAGATGAGCCCCGAACGCGCCTTTGACACCCACGGACGCGGCATAGCGATGTCGAAGCTGCTCAGCTTCGACAGGCTCGAATACAGGGGTTGCGGCAACGAGGTCGAATGCGTGGTCAAGTTGACGCCCGGCATCGGCCCATCGGAAGGCTCGTTCACTCGGCACTGAACAAAAAAGGCAGCCTGGGCTGCCTTTTTTGCTTGAGCGAAGCAATGCCTCGCGGGCAGTCAGTGTATCTGCTTGCGCAACTTCTGGATGGCCGCCAGTTGCGCCACGGCTTCGAGCAGTTCGGCCTGGGCACGCGCATAGTCCATGGCCGATTCGCGACTGGCCATGGCGTCCTCGGCCTTCTTCTTGGCTTCCATCGCCTTGGCTTCATCGAGGTCCTTGCCACGAATCGCGGTATCGGCCAGAACGGTGACGAGTCCTGGCTGCACCTCGAGGATGCCGCCGGCGACGAAAATCAACTCTTCCTTGCCGTCCTGCAACTTGACGCGCACCGCGCCGGGCTTGATGCGGGTCATCAGCGGCATGTGGCCGGGCAGGATGCCCAGTTCACCGACTTCGCCCGGGAGGACGACGAATTCCGCCAGGCCGGAGAAGATGGATTCTTCGGCACTGACGACGTCGACATGAATGGTCATGGCCATGGTGGCTGTCCCTTATGTGCTTGGTGCGTGGCTTACTGGAGGGTCTTGGCCTTCTCGAAGGCTTCCTCGATGCCGCCGACCATGTAG
>CAYXZX010000220.1:0-3272 GCA_964469455.1 uncultured Rhodocyclaceae bacterium
CGATCATGTTGCCCAGGATGTCCTTGATGTTGGTGGTGCCGCCCGTGAGTTGCTGGATGCCGGCCCAATCGCCCGGCTTGCCCTTCAGCCCGCCCGGCTGGTCGACACGGTGGAAAGGCAGGTATTGCGTGCGCTGCCAGAGCCGGCGCGCTTCCGGGTTGATGATGCCCTGCGCTTCGGCGAAGTCGAGAACGCCTTTGTTCCAGGCTTGGTAGTCCTTGAATGCCTGGTCCCGCTCGGGCGTCTTGAGCTTGAGCATGGCCTGAATCTCGCCCTTGGTGAACAGGTGTTCGCGCCCCTGGCCCATCAGTTCATGGGCCGAACGGCCGACGAAGTAGAGCAAGGCATCGTCGATACTTTTCGAAACCGGCTGCAATATCTCTTCCAGGCCCTTGCCCGCGAACTTGAACGAACCATCGGCCTGCTTGACCGGATAGCCGAAGCGCACGGCGCCATCGGCAATCGAGGCCGAGGCACGCGACAGCCGGGCCGACTCATACGGACCATTGGGGTTGATCCTGCCGGTCATGTCCCGTTCCATCCGGTAGATGCCGTGCAGATCGTCGACGGTGGACTGCCGGAACTTGCCCCAGAAGCCGTCGAGGTATTCCGACAGGGGCTTGTCGGTGCCGATCTTGGACCGGGCACGGTTCAGGGCGTCCTGGCCGAACCAGGCGGTCATGCTCTGTTGGGCCTGGCGCAAGGCGGGACCGTACTCGTGGCTCTTGGCGAAGTTCTCTATCCAGGCATGGGCGATAGGCGCCTTGGCTGCCAGCGTCTCGGGCTGGGTCATCCATAGCCGGATGGCTTCCGCCCAGCCTTCCTTGACGTTGCGCCGATCGTAGCTGACACCGCGCAGGTCTTCGCGCAGGGCCTTGTCGTTGAGGTAGGCGCGCTGAATCTCGGGCACACGCGCATCGAGCATGTGGGCAATCTCGTGTGCCGTGACCTCGATGTCGTTGGCCCGCTTCGTCCTGACTTCCTCGACCTTGGGACGGAAGAAGCCGAGCATCTTCTCGCCCTTGATGCGCCCCTCATAGACGGTCGTGCCGAGGTCGCTGGCCAGGCGTTTGATGATTTGCTCACGGCGGATGGGAGCCGATAGGTCCGACGTGCTGGCGGCTTCGCTGACGGCTTCCCGGACATGATCGACCAGCGGCACGTAATTGGCGCCGGGCTGCAGGGGCTGCACGTCGCTGCGCGCGCGCTGGAAGTAGTCATTGATGTCGCCGACCGCCGCATGGATTGCGTCCGGTTGCTCGGTGCTGATTCGCTTGCCGATCACCAGGCTGACGCTGCCGTCGGCTTCTCGCTTGCGTAGGGCATGCGTCTGGCCATCGAAAGCTTCGCGCAATCCCTGCTCGGCAATCTCGAGCGCCCCCGGCTCGCCGCGAATGACCAGGTTGCCATGCTGATTCGGCTCGATGGTCAGCGTCGGCGGTGGCGGTGCCACGGGCTGGCTTTCCGGTACCGCTGCCGGCTCGATGCCGCGCTCGCTGGCAACCTGCTCGGCCAGGAGTGCCCGCCGCTGCTGCTCGAGCGCGATTTCCTGCTTGATTTCCGGGACGTCCGTAAGCCTGGCCAGGGATTCATCGGCAAGACTGCTGAAGCGGCCTGCCGGAATCTCGACTGGAACGTTGACAACGTGTTGGACCGGGGGCGCCAGTGGTGTATCGACGGCCTTCTCGAATTGCCCAATCGCCTCGTCGACGCTCCTGACCTGATGCAACGCGTCCATGGCGGCATCGGCGGCTTTCTTCTGGACCAGTGCCGGCGAATCGACGACTTGGCGAACCGAGGTCGTTGCCGGGATGTCGGGCACGCTGTCGGTAAGCGCGACGAAGCCGTTGTCGACCGTCGGGGCTGCCGTTGGCTCGACACGCTCAGGGCTGACGGCGCGTTCGCGAACCGCCTTCGCGCCCTTGATGCCCGGCCCGATTGCCATGGGCAAGGCATTGATGGCGGTATCGACCGCCGTCGCCGCTGCCGGGCTGCCCGTCGCGTCCAGTACCTTGCTCCCAGCTGCATGGCCGGCCTCGGCAAGCAGCTGGAAGGGCTTCGTCGCCAGGTCAGTGGCGGCTTTGCCAAACTCGCCGCGCGGTTCGTAGGTCAGTTTCTCGCCCACCTGGCGCACGACATCGGCGCCGCTCTTGTCGGTGAAGCCGAGTGCGCGTCCGGCTTCGGTGGCCAGTCCGGCGATGCCGGCAACGGGCAGGGCGATCGCCTGGCTGCCCAGGTTGAGGGCTGCTTCGCCAATGGCGGTGGCGGGATTCTCGAGCAGGACGGTCTTGAGTACCGAAGGCTCATCCTGGTCCAGCGGGACAAATCCTTGCTGCGCCAAGGGCACGAAGCCGCGCTGCGTCGTCGATGGCTCCTTGCCGAAGCGCTGCCGGTACTCTGACTCGAGCGCGGCCCGGCTGCTGTCGGGCATGTCGTCTTGAAACTCGTTGGCGACCAACTGCTCGGCGATGGCGTCGCGTGCCGCCTGTTCCTCGGCCGACGCGCGCGGGAAACTATCCAGAGGGACGAAGGGCATGATGCTATTGCCGGTGCTATCGGTAGTGACCGAGCAGTTTGCCGCTGGCGTCGAACACTTCACGGCCGGTCGGTGTCTCGCGGCCCAGGCGCATGCCCTTCATGGCCGGGTCGGACGCGAAGCGTTCAGCAATGTCACCGATATCCTTGCCCTGGCCAGCGGTTGAATTCCCGGCAGGCGAGGGTTTGGCTGGCGCGTCGTCGAGTTGAGCATCGAAGACGTCATCCTCGCCATACTTCCTCTGGCCGGCGAGGCGTACCCGGTTGGCCAGGCTGGCATCGTAGTCGGGGTTCTCGCGGCCGGTGTTGGTGAATTTCGAGGTCTTGCGCTTGATGTCTTCCGGCGTCAGGGCATCGACGATCTTGCGGGCGGCGTCGATCTCGCGATTCTTGACCTGTTGCGGCACGGTCAGGCCACGCGACCCGGTACTGCCTGCGCGCGCCTCGGCCGTGTCGCGGGACGCGTCGGCTCGAATCTGCGCCGCCTCGGTGGTGGCCCCCGCGCGCACGTCGACATTCCGTTCGCCTGACATGATCTTGGCCATCTGGACGTCCTGCCAGGTGGTGTTGCGGTTTGCTCGTTGTGTGCTGGCAATTACATCCTTGGGCGCGATATCCCCCGTCCGCATGCCGGCCCGAACGAAGTTATTCGGGTCGTCAGTCATCGCCTGCGCATCGTTGGCCTTGGCTTGCTCGATGACAGCGCGTTGCTCTGGACTGAGCGGGAAGTCGGTTCT
>CAYXZX010000221.1:0-3226 GCA_964469455.1 uncultured Rhodocyclaceae bacterium
ACAGGCCGGCGCCCAGCACGATATGGGTTTCTGTCATGGTCATCGACGATTCGAACTTGTCGTCGACTTTCAGTTCGTTGTAACCGCGACCGGGAAACATGGCTCCTCCTTTATGATGAACGACGTCGATGCGAATGCCGCGCAAGTATAGCTGTCCGTTTCATCATTTCCGGGCCCGAATGAAGTTGAAGTTCCAGATACCTCATGGCGCTGATCGTCGAAGCCTGTAGCGCCCAGCACCTCGGCGACCGAGAGGAGCAGCAGGATCGCGTCGCCATCCACGCCCATCCGCGCGCCAGGGGCGTGCTGCTGGCGGCGCTCGCCGACGGCATGGGCGGCCACACGGGCGGGGCGCTGGCCGCCGAGCAGGTGCTGCACTCCGCCCGGCTCGGCTTCGGCCATGCTAATCCCGGTGCCAACAATGTCGCCGACATGCTGCGCGAGGCGATCAACGATGCTCACGACGGCATCAAGCTGACGCGCTACACCAGCGAGCAGGATCCGCACAGCACCGCCTGCCTGCTGGTGCTGCAACCCGGTCGGGCCGACTGGGCGCATTGTGGTGACTCGCGCATCTACCATTTCCGCGATGGCCGACTGATGGCGCGGACCGCCGATCATTCCTACGTCGGCGATCTGGTACGGCATGGTTTCCTCACCGCGGCGCAGGCGGAGGTACACCCGAACCGCAACATCCTGACTTCCTGCCTCGGCGACCGGGAGCCGCCGCGCATCGAAGTCGGCGCGACCGCGCCGCTGGTCGCGGGCGACTGCTTCGTGCTCTGCTCCGACGGCATCTGGACGTATTTTAGCGACGAGGAACTTGGCCGGACCGTCAGGGACTTCGCGCCACGGCGCGCCGCCGAAGCCCTGATCGACGCGGCGCGCAGTCGTGCCAGGGGGCGCGGCGACAATTGCGCGCTGGCAATCGTGCGGCTGGCGGAGGACGTTTGCGACCCGGTGCCGACGCGCCGGACGATCAGCTCACCTTAACCACTTGCGGCGCCAGAAGACGATGCCGAGCGTCACGGCGACGCCGAGCATGGCGCCGATGACGAGCGGGAAGCCGTCGGGGTTTTCGATGAGCGGCATGCGCCGGAAGTTCATGCCGAAGATGCCGGCGAGCAGCGTCGAGGGCAGGAAGATCAGCGCGATGACGGTCAGCACGCGCACTTCCTGGTTGACGCGGTTGCTGACGGTCGAGAGGTAGATGTCGAGCAGTCCTGCGATCAGGTCGCGAATCGCTTCCAGTGATTCGATGACATGCACCGTGTGGTCGTAGATGTCGCGCAGGTAGGGCTGCGTTTCCGGCTTGAAGAAGGCGTGTTCGCGCGTCAGGGCATTGATGACTTCGCGCAGCGGCCACACTGCCCGACGCAGGGTCAGCGCCGCGCGCTTGAGATGGTGCAGGTTTTCCAGGACATGGCGATTGGCCTTGTCGAGCAGCAGTTCCTCGAGTTCCTCGGCACGCTCGCCGATCGCTTCGAGGACCGAGAAGTAGCGGTCGACGACGGCGTCGAGCAGGCAATAGGCGAGGTAGTCGGCACCCTGAAGGCGCATCTGCGCGCGGTCCTGGCGGATCCGCTCGCGGATGGGATTGAAGTTGCCGGTGGGACGTTCCTGGAACGTCAGCACGAAGCCACTGCCGATCACCATGCTGACCTGGTCTGACGACAACGTCATGCTGGCCGCGTCATAGCTGAAGAAATGGGCCACGAGGAAAAGATAGTCGCCGTAGTCCTCGACCTTCGGTCGTTGATCTGTGTTGAGAATGTCTTCCAGCACCAGCGGGTGCAGCTTGAACCGGCGACCGATCTCGGCGAGCAGTTCCGGTTCGTGCAGGCCATGAACATTCAGCCATGTGACGGGCAGCGAGGCGACGCCGCGTCCGGCGGCAACTGAATCAAGCCTGGCCTCGCGGACCATCTCCGGGCCGTACTCGATCAGTTCGATGCGCGGGTGGTCAAGCCGCTGTTCTCCCAGGTGCACAAGCGCGCCCGGCGGCAGCCCTGTCTTGCTCGAACGACGCTTTTTTTGACCCATGCACTCTACGAAAACCGAGAAAATCTAAGTATTATCGTGCCTGCCGCGTCAAGGCGGACGATGTCGATCGCACGATCCGTCTTCACCGCCACACCCCAAAATCATAACGATACTCCTCCCGAGGTTCCCATGCCGCTGACCATAGGCGTCCCACGCGAAGTATTCCCCGACGAGAAGCGCGTCGCGACCGTTCCGGACGTCGTCGAAAAACTCATTAAACTTGGCTTCGCCGTGGCCGTCGAGAGCGGTGCCGGCGATGCGGCCAATTTCAGCGACGACACCTACCGGGCGGCCGGTGCCACGGTGGCTGGCGACGCCGCAGCGCTATGGGCCCAGTCCGACATCGTGTTCAAGGTGCGCGCGCCTAGCGCCGCCGAAGTGGAACTGATGAAGGCCGGCAATACGCTGATCAGCTTTGTCTGGCCGGCGCAGAACCCGGAGCTGATGACGCAGCTGGCCGCGAAGAAGGTGACAGTGCTGGCCATCGACTCGCTGCCGCGCACGCTTTCGCGCGCGCAGAAGATGGATGCACTGACCTCCATGGCCGGCGTCAGCGGCTACCGCGCCGTCATCGAGGCAGCCAATGCCTTCGGCCGCTTCTTCAATGGCCAGGTGACCGCCGCGGGCAAGATCCCGCCGGCCAAGGTCTTCATCGCCGGCGCCGGCGTGGCAGGACTGGCGGCGATCGGCGCGGCCGCCAACCTGGGCGCCGTCGTGCGCGCCAATGACACGCGCGCCGAAGTGGCCGACCAGGTGGTGTCTCTGGGCGGCGAGTTCGTCAAGGTCGACTACGAGGAAGAGGGCTCGGGCGGCGGCGGCTACGCCAAGGTGATGAGCGAGGGCTTCCAGCAGGCCCAGCGCGAGATGTACGCCAAGCAGGCCAGGGAGGTGGACATCATCATCACCACCGCCCTGATTCCCGGCAAGCCCGCGCCGAGGCTGATCACCGCCGACATGGTGAAGAGCATGAAGCCGGGCAGCGTCATCGTCGACATGGCAGGCGAGCAGGGTGGCAACTGCGAGCTGACCGAACCGGGCAAGGCGGTCGTCAGGCACGGCGTCACCATCGTCGGTTACACGGACCTGCCCAGTCGTCTTGCCAAGCAGTCCTCGACGCTCTATGCCAACAACCTGCTGCGCCTGACCGAGGAGCTGTGCAAGACCAAGGACGGCGTCATCAACG
>CAYXZX010000222.1:0-3217 GCA_964469455.1 uncultured Rhodocyclaceae bacterium
GGTAGAGGTTCACGATCACCAGGTCGATGGTCGGAATGCCGTGCTTCTGCATGGTGGCGGCATGCTCGGGGTTGCCGCGGATGCCGAGGATGCCGCCATGCACTTTCGGATGCAGCGTCTTGACCCGGCCGTCGAGCATCTCGGGGAAGCCGGTGTAGTCGGAAACGTCGGTGACCGCGATGCCGGCGTCGCGCAGCAGCTTGGCGGTACCGCCGGTCGACAGGATGTTCACGCCCAGCCCGGCCAGCTCGCGGGCGAAGTCGACCACGCCGTGCTTGTCGGAAACGCTGATGAGTGCTTGTCTTGCTGTCATGGCCAACCTCAGAGAAGATCGTGATCGTTGAGTTTCTTGCGCAGGGTATTGCGGTTGATGCCGAGCATGTCGGCGGCCACGGTCTGGTTGCCGTTGGCCTGCCTCATCACCACCTCCAGCATCGGTTTCTCGACACAGTTCATCACCATGTCATAGATGGCGTGCGGTTGCTCGCCGTCCAGGTCGCGGAAGTAACGGTTCAGCGTGCGGCGCACGCAGTCGGAAATGTCGTTGCTCATGCGGCTGCTTCGTATCGGATCTCGTTCGCGGCCTGCGCGAGGAAAAACTCGTCAGTGGCGGCCAGTTGCGCGTCCATGGTGGTGAGCTGGTTCATGGCGTGACGGAATCTTGCCGCGCCGGCAATACCCTTGGTGTACCAGCTGATGTGCTTGCGGGCGATCTTGGCGCCGGTCTCTTCGCCATAGAACGCATAGAGGTCGGCGAGGTGGCTGCGCAGGATGGCGTGGATATCGGCGCTGGCGGGCGACGGCAGCAGTGTGCCCGTCTTCAGGTAATGCTCGATCTCGCGAAACAGCCACGGGCGGCCCTGCGCGGCGCGGCCGATCATCAGGCCATCCGCCCCTGTGTGTTCGAGCACGAACTTCGCCTTTTGCGGCGAAGTGATGTCGCCATTGGCGATGACCGGAATCCTCACCATCGTCTTCACCTGGGCGATGGTGTCGTACTCCGCCTCGCCCATGTACTGGTCGGCGCGCGTGCGCCCGTGGATGGCGATTGCCTGAATGCCACAGTCCTCGGCGATGCGGGCGATGGCCGGTGCGTTCTTGTGGTCGCGGTTCCAGCCGGTGCGGAACTTGAGCGTCACCGGGGCATGCGGCACTGCCTTGACGACGGCATCGAGGATCCTTGCCACCAACGGCTCGTTCTGCATCAGCGCCGAGCCGGCCATGACGTTGCAGACCTTCTTGGCCGGACAGCCCATGTTGATGTCGATGATCTGCGCGCCTTCGTCGACGTTGTACTTCGCCGCCTCGGCCATCATGCGCGGGTCGGCGCCGGCGATCTGCACCGAGATCGGCTCGACCTCGCCGTCGTGGTTGGCGCGGCGACGCGTCTTGGCGCTGCCATAGAGCAGCGAATTGGAAGTCACCATCTCCGAGACCGCCAGTCCCGCGCCGAGCTGCTTGCAGAGTTGGCGGAAGGGGCGGTCAGTCACGCCGGCCATGGGCGCGACGAACAGGTTGTTGCGGAGGGTGAAGCCGAGGAACTGCATGGCCGAATGCGGGTGGTGGCGCGCTGAAATGGAAGGCGCGGATTCTACCCGCAGTCGCCTAAACGTTGTGCAGTGTCGGGCGGCGCTTGCCGCTGGCCGTCACGCGCAAATCACACGCCGCTGCAGGTTCACAACCAAACCCCTTGTTCCGCATGAAGAACGTGCAACAGGAGGCGTACCGCGAGGACTGACTTTCTGCGAGTGGTGGCACTCGACCCTGAAGAGCCGATCGTCATCACAGCGGCTCAACGTCGGGTTCTTAAGCAAAGCGGTCCGTCAGACTAATGGCTGACTGAGTGCTTGTCGGCCGAAGCGGCCGTTGGGGCGTCGCGAAGACTTGCCTCGTAACACCCAACCTACCGACATTGGCGGCCCGTTTTGACTTGAACGACGACCTAACTCGCTGCTCTCCGAGGCACGCGACCCGAAACCGTCGATGATCGGATCATGTCGTTCCATAGGACACAATGTGCGTTGTTGATGTAGCATTTGTGCCAATGGGTGTCCGTGGGTTGCCGCAGTCGAGCGGCGATGTCAGTCGCGGACAGGTTTTCGTGCCGGTCGGGCCGCCGCACGGGATGACCACCGCCCATGGATCGACCCAACGCCCGGCAACGTCAAGCACTGCGCCGCAAGCAAGCCGGAAACTGCCGTTCTCCGATTTGCGCCTCTCCCATACCTGACCCATCGCGCCAGTCCTGCTCCGGCACACTCGTTGCCGGTGCGCGGCGGCATTCCGTCCGGGTTTTCCGGCTCCGTCCCGGAGGCTCATCGAGATGCTGACTTCCCTCGTCGTCGTATTCGTCGTGGCCTACGCCGCCATTGCGCTGGAGCACCCGATCAAGATCAACAAGTCGGCTTCCGCACTGGTGGGCGCCGGACTGCTCTGGACCATCTATGCGCTGGCTGGCGGCGATATGCATCGGGCGGGGGAAGAACTGGGCGAATCGGTGATGGCCACTGCGCAGATCGTGTTCTTCCTGATGGGCGCCATGACCATCGTCGAAGTGGTCGATGCACATAACGGCTTCGAGGTCATCACCAAGCGCATCAGCACGGCGCGGCTGCCGGCGCTGATGTGGCTGGTCGGCTTCGTCACCTTTTTCCTCAGCGCCGTCCTCGACAACCTGACGACCACCATCGTCATGATCTCGTTGATGCGCAAACTGCTCGCCAGGCACGAGGACCGGCTGTTCTTCGCCGGCATCATCGTCATTGCTGCCAACTCGGGCGGAGCGTGGTCGCCCATCGGCGACGTCACCACCACCATGCTGTGGATCGGCGGCCAGATCACCACGCTGGCGATCACGCAGTCGGTGTTCGTTCCTTCCGTGCTGAGCATGGTCGTGCCGTTGGCGGTCACCGCCTACGTGCTGCGCGGCAAGGCAGTGGAGTCGCCGCCGCTGCGGGAAGGCGATCATGGCCTGCATACCACCGAGTTCGAGCGCAACCTGATGTTCTTCCTCGGGATCGGCATTCTGGTGGCGGTGCCGGCCTTCAAGACGATTACCCATCTGCCGCCGTTCATGGGCATCCTCTTCGGGCTGGGCATTCTCTGGCTGGTGGGCGATCTGGTCCATCGCCACAAGGAGGACGAAAGCAAGCACCACCTGACGCTGGTGCATGCCCTGAGCCGGATCGACATGAGTTCCATCGTCTTCTTCATCGGC
>CAYXZX010000223.1:0-3199 GCA_964469455.1 uncultured Rhodocyclaceae bacterium
GCGATGTTCGCCTCGGGCTACAACAATGTCAGCCCGGGCAGCGGACAGGCACGCCTGTTCGTCCTGGATATCGAAACCGGCGACAAGCTGTCCGAAATTGTCGTGCCCGGCGATGCATCGCCCGAGACGAGCGGTATCGCATGGGTCAATGGCTGGACCAATGCCGGCATGAACGACAACACGGTACAGCATGTCTATGCCGGCGACTTAAGCGGCAACGTGTGGCGCTTCGACATCAATGCGGACACGGTTAGTCTGCTAGCCACGCTGGGCTCGGGCGGCGGGACAGCTCAACCCGTGACGAGCCGAGTTGAACTTGGAGATATCCTCGACAGCTCCGGCGGTCAGGCTAACCAGCGCGCCATTTACGTTGGAACGGGTCGCTACCTGGGTGATGGAACCTACCTGGCGGATCCCCAGGATAGTGACATCCTCAATACTGATACGCAGTCCTTCTATGCCATTCGCGACGATGCCGACAACCTCAAGAGCTGGGGAAGCTTCCGGGCCCAAGCCGGCGTGAAGAAGTTCACTGTTTCTGGCTCGGGGAACAGCCGCAAAATCGACTACGATGCCGTGCTGGCTTCAGGCCCCGGCTGGTATCTCGATTTCGATGTCCAGAATGGTGAGCGCGTCGTCATCAATCCGAGATTGTTCAATGGTGACCAGAAGACCCTGACGGTGGTGACGAGCATCCCGAGCTCGAGCAATATGTGCGAGATCGGCGGTACCAGTTATGTCTATATGCTGGAAACGCAGCCAACGAAAGCACATACGTCGCTGCCGAATGCGATTAGCTACATTGGTTCCGCCATGGGTGTTGGTGCAGCCGGTGTCAGCCTTCCAGGTGGCAAACTGGCAGTCATCGTCAATCTATCCGATGGCACCACGGTGACGGTAAGCCCGCCGACGACTCAGGGCACGAAGATCAAGCGGGCTCTCTGGCGTGAGTTGGTCAACTAACATAGTGACGCAACGCCCCGGTAACCGCCTGCTACCCTATTCAACTTGGGGATTACGGTGGCACGTTGATCGGAGTGGGGAAAGTGTCGACCAACGGCAAGTGCTCTTGATAAATGTAGTCCTGCGTTCCGCCGTCGGATGTGGTGATCGGTGTTAGACCGCTCGGTCGTTCCATGGATGATTCCGGCACACCTTTGAGTGCTTGCTGCATGTAACCGATCCACATGGGCAACGCCGCGGCTCCACCCGTTTCGCCGTTGCCCAGCCGTTTCGGCTGGTCGAAACCAATCCAGGCGATGGCCACTACAGTGGGCTGGTAGCCGCAGAACCATGCATCGACATAGTCGTTGGTGGTGCCCGTCTTGCCAGCGAGATCATTGCGTTTCAGTACATTGGCACGAGTGGCGGTGCCGCGCCGCACGACGTCGTGCATCATGCTGTCGATCAGGTAGGCGTTGCGGGGATCGATGACACGGAGACTCTCTTCGCCGGCCCAAACCGGCTTTGCCGCTGCCAGCACGTTGCCCTTGGCATCGGTGATCTCCTTGACGACGTAGGGTTCGATCTTGTATCCACCATTGGCAAACACGGCATAAGCCGCGAGTTGCTGCCAGGGTGTGACCGACCCGGCGCCCAAGGCTAGGGTGAGATAAGGCGGGTGCTTGTCGGCATCGAAGCCGAAGCGCATGGCGTAGTCTTGCGCGTAATGTGTGCCGATCGATCGCAGCAGACGGATGGACACCATGTTCTTGGACTTGGCGAGGCCCGTGCGCAGCGTCATCGGTCCTTCATACTTGCCATCGTAATTCTTGGGTTCCCAGGCCTGCGAGCCGGTTTCCTCGGCGGAGATGGAGATCGGTTCGTCCGGAAGCACCGACGCTGGGTTGTAGCCTTTTTCCAGCGCCGCCGAATAGATGAACGGCTTGAAACTCGAGCCGGGTTGGCGCCAGGCCTGGGTGACATGGTTGAACTTGTTCCGCCCGAAATCGAATCCACCGACGAGCGCGCGTACGGCACCATCCTTGGGGCTGGCGGCGATCAGCGCCGCCTCGACCTCCGGGATCTGGACGATCTGCCAGCCTTGCTTGCCATCCTTGGTCAGGCGAATGACCGCGCCCCGCCGGACGCGCTTGTTCGCCGGCGCCTTTTCATCGAGCATGCGCGCGGCGAACTTGAGGGCGCCACCTTGCAGCTCGACCACCTCTCCTCCGCGAAGGTAGGCGCGCACCTGCGCATTGTCGGCTGCAAGCACCAGCGCCGGGTACAGATCCCCCGCAAGGTCGAAATCCTGCAGGAGTTCGTCGAGTTCTTCCTCCTGACCGGCCTGGACTTTCGCGAGGTCCACGTAGGCCTCGGCACCGCGGTAGCCATGCCGCCGGTCATAATCAAGAACGCCTTGCCGCAGTGCCTGGTAGGCCGCTTCCTGGTCTGCCTTGCGAATCGTCGTGACGACGCGCAGGCCGATCGTGTAGGCGTCGTCCTGGAAACGATCGAAAGCGATCTGGCGCGCCATTTCCGCGACATGGTCGGCGTGTACGCCGAAATTGTTGACATCGTGCCTGATGCGGAGGTTTTCGGCCTCCGCAGCTTGAAGATCGCTCGGCGAAATGAATCCCAGTTCGCGCATCCTTCGGAGCACGTATTGCTGCCGAATGCGCGCCCGCTTGGGGTTCGCAACGGGGTTGTACAGCGACGGAGCCTTGGGCAGGCCAGCGAGCATAGCGGCTTCAGCCGTGGTAATGTCGCCGAGGGCCTTGCCGAAATAGGCCTGCGCCGCTGCGGCAAAGCCGTAAGCTCGCTGCCCCAGGTAGATCTGGTTGACATAGAGCTGCAGAATCTCATCCTTGCTCAGGTTGTGTTCGATCTTGAACGACAGCAAGGCTTCGTAGAGTTTCCGGGTCAGCGTTTTTTCGGACGACAGAAAGAAATTCCTCGCCACCTGCATCGTGATCGTCGAGGCGCCTTGGCGCTTGCCGCCGCTGACGAGGTTTGAGTAGGCGGCACGCAGTATGCCAAGCGTGTCGACGCCGGAATGGTGATAGAAACGCTCGTCCTCGGCCGCGAGAATAGCTTGCTTGAGATGCGTGGGCAGGTCCTGTACTTTGACGACATGTCTTCGTTCTTCGCCGAATTCGCCTATTAAGAACCCATCCGAACTATAGATACGGAGGGGAATCTTCGGCTGATAATCGGTCAGCGCATCCAGGGATGGAAGTTGTGGATAGGCCAGGATGAT
>CAYXZX010000224.1:0-3184 GCA_964469455.1 uncultured Rhodocyclaceae bacterium
GGCCTTCCTTCAGATAGTCGCCAACCGCGTTGACGCGCTCGTTGGCGATCTGCGAGATGTGCAGCAGGCCATCCTTGCCGGGTAGGACCTGGATGATGGCGCCGAAGTCGAGCAGGCGCAGCACCGGCCCCTCGTAGACCTTGCCGACTTCAACCTCGGCAGTGATGTCCTCGATACGCTTCTTCGCCACTTGCGCCGCATCGGCGTTCACGGAGGCAATGGTCACGGTGCCATCGTCCTCGATGTCGATCACGCAGCCGGTTTCCTCGGTCAGCGCGCGGATCGTTGCGCCGCCCTTGCCGATGACGTCGCGAATCTTCTCGGGGTTGATCTTCAGCGTGATCATGCGCGGCGCGAAAGTGGACACTTCCTCGCGATGGCCGGTGACGGCGCCCTTCATGATGCCGAGAATGTGCATGCGCGCTTCCTTGGCCTGAGCCAGCGCTACCTGCATGATCTCCTTGGTGATGCCCTGGATCTTGATGTCCATCTGCAGGGCCGTGACACCGCTGTCGGTGCCCGCGACCTTGAAGTCCATGTCGCCGAGGTGATCTTCGTCGCCGAGGATGTCGGTCAGCACGGCGAAACGGTTGCCTTCCTTGATCAGGCCCATGGCAATGCCCGCGACGTGCGCCTTGAGCGGCACACCGGCGTCCATCAGCGCCAGCGAACCGCCGCAGACGGAAGCCATCGACGACGAGCCGTTCGATTCGGTGATCTCCGAAACCACGCGCATCGAATAGCCGAACTCCTCGGCGCTCGGCAGCACCGCCAGCAGCGCACGCTTGGCGAGACGGCCATGGCCGATTTCGCGGCGCTTGGGGCTGCCAACGCGGCCGGTCTCGCCGGTAGCGAACGGCGGCATGTTGTAGTGGAGCATGAAGCGGTCGCGGTACTCGCCCTGGAGCGCGTCGATGATCTGTTCGTCGCGGCCGGTGCCCAGCGTGGCGACGACCAGCGCCTGCGTCTCGCCACGCGTGAACAGCGCGGAGCCGTGGGTGCGCGGCAGCACGCCGGTGCGCACCGCGATCGGCCGCACGGTACGAGTGTCACGGCCGTCGATGCGCGGCTCGCCGTTGAGGATCTGGCTACGGACGATCTTGGCTTCCAGTTCGAAGATCAGGTTGCCGACATGGGTGGCGTCCGGTGCGTTGTCACCGGCGCAAATTGCTTCGATGGTCTTCTTGGAGACGTCACGGCACTTGGCCACACGCGCCTGCTTGCTGGTGATGCGATACGCTTCGCGCAAGTCGGCTTCGGCGAGTTCAGCCACCTTGGCGATCAGCGCCTCGTCCTTGGCCGGCGCCTGCCACTGCCACTCTGGCTTGCCGGCGACCTCGACCAGTTCGTTGATGGTGTTGATGGCGTTCTGCATCTGGTCGTGGCCAAAAACGACCGCGCCGAGCATGACCTCCTCGGAGAGCTGCTTGGCTTCCGACTCGACCATCAGCACGGCGCTGGCGGTACCGGCGACGACGAGGTCAAGCTGGGTCTCGGACAACTGCGACTTGGTCGGACAGAGCACGTACTGGCCGTTGATGTAGCCGACGCGGGCGGCGCCGATCGGACCGTTGAACGGAATGCCGGAGATGGCCAGCGCGGCGGAAGCACCGATCATCGCCGGGATGTCTGGATCGATTTCCGGATTGCTCGAAAGCACGTGAATGATGACCTGCACTTCGTTGTAAAAGCCGTCCGGGAACAGCGGGCGGATCGGGCGGTCGATCAGGCGCGATGTCAGCGTCTCCTTCTCGGAAGGACGCCCTTCACGCTTGAAGAAGCCACCGGGAATGCGGCCGGCGGCGTAGACCTTCTCGACGTAGTCGACGGTCAGCGGGAAGAAGTCCTGGCCCGCCTTCGCCTCATCCTTGGCGACGACAGTGGCGAGGACGACGGTGTCGTCCATGTTGACCAGGACGGCGCCGGTGGCCTGGCGAGCAATCTCGCCGGTTTCCATCGTGACCGTGTGGGCGCCGTAGGCGAAACTCTTCTTGATCGGTGTCAGCACGAAATAATCCTTTCAGAAATGAAAAGCCGGCGCGGTCCGGTGTAACCACGCGGACCGCGCCGGCGTATTCGGGGTGCCCGCAATCGCTTTGAGGGCAGCCGGCATGGCAACTTACTTGCGCAGGCCGAGGCGTTCGATCAGCGCACGGTAGCTGTCGGCATTGGTGCGCTTGAGGTAGTCGAGCATCTTGCGCCGCTGGCTTACCATCTTCAGCAGGCCACGACGGGAGTGATGATCCTTGACGTGCTCCTTGAAGTGCCCCGTCAGGTCGTTGATGCGGGCGGTGAGCAGCGCGACCTGGACTTCTGGAGAGCCGGTGTCGCCCTTGGCGCGCTGATAGTCGGCGACGATTTGCGCCTTCTGGGTGGTATTGATGGCCATTTGTTATCTCTCAAACGCTGGTTGATGAACAGGCGCCGCCCCGGTTTGATAGAGCCCTGCGCCATGTTCGTTCGCGATCGAACGAAGGCGCGAATTATAGCCGCGCCACAACCCTAAGCTCAACAATTTTCAACGTTTTTCGCCAATTTCGCTTGCCACCAGCCGCTTCGGATTGAGCCAGCCATCGCTGGTCAGTTCACCAACGCCAAGGAAAACACCGCTGCCATAGAGTCGATACCGCTGCCCGGTTTCGCCACGCCAGGGAATGCGTTGCCCATGAACGATTTGCTCCATTTGCCGCTCGTCCAGTCGGGCTTCGGGAACGCCGGCCAGCAGGGCATCCGGAGGCGCCAGACAGTCATCGCGCTCTGCCAGCGTCAGCGCTTCCAAGCGGTCCAGGCTCGCTGCGCCGGCAAGCGTGAGGGTGCCGATACACGTGCGCCGGAGGGCAGTCAGGTGGGCACCGCAGCCGAGCCGCTCGCCGATATCCGCCGCCAGGGTTCGGATATAGGTGCCTTTGCTGCAATCGACGTCGATGGTTGCCTCGTCGCCTCGGAAGGATATGGTCTCGATGCGTTGGATGGTGACATGGCGTGGTTCGCGCTCGACCTCGATGCCTGCACGGGCGTATTCGTAAAGCGGCCGACCATCCCGCTTCAGCGCCGAGTGCATCGGCGGCACCTGCTCGGTCTCACCCTGAAAGTCAGCGGTGGCAGCGCGCCACTGTTCCTCGGTGACGCCAACCTGGCGAATGATCAGCACTCGACCTTCCGCATCGGCAGTATCGGTGGTCAC
>CAYXZX010000225.1:0-1146 GCA_964469455.1 uncultured Rhodocyclaceae bacterium
ACCACCCAGATGTCGCCCAGCACCTCGTAGAGCATGCGCGCCGAGCGGCCTGTGACGCGCTGGCCGCGCAATTCGTCCAGTACCGTCCACGCCTCCGCACCGAGCAGGCGAATGACGATCTCGCGATCCGAGAACGAGGTGTAGTTGTAGGGGATTTCCCGTAAACGGGTAGCCATTTTGGCGGGGCGGCGGCCAAAGGCTGTTATTCTAGACCATCCATTGCAGTGCAATAATCCCCAACTTCGTGACCCAATCGACCTTTCGCAGGCTGAGCCAGCTCGTCTGGCCCGTCCTGGTGGCGCAGGTTGCCGTGGTCGGCAGCGGCGTGATCGACACCGTGATGGCCGGCCGCCTGTCGGCGGTCGACCTGGCCGCCGTCGGTATCAGTTCCGCGATCTACATTACCGTGTTCGTCACCGCGATGGGCGTCCTGCTGGCGCTGGCGCCGACGGTGGCCCAGCACTTCGGCGCCGGTCGCCACGCCGAGATCGGCGAGGACGTGCGCCAGTCGGCCTGGCTGGCGCTGGCGCTGGCGGCGCTTGGCGTTGTCCTGTTGCGCAACCCCGAGCCGTTTGTCGCCGTGTCGCACATGACGCCGGAGGTCGAGGCGAAGGTGCGCGATTACCTCGATGCCATCTCCTGGGGCATGGTGCCTGGCATGATGTTCCGCATTTTTTACGGGTTCATGACCGGCATCGGCCGGCCGCGGGCGATCATGGTCCTCAACCTCATGGGTCTCGTGTTCAAGGTGCCGCTCAATACGGTCTTCATGTATTCCCTCGGCATGGGCGCCGCCGGCTGCGCGGCGGCGACGGCGACGATTTCCTGGGGGACCGCGATTCTCGCCTGGTCGTGGTGCGCGCGCCAGTCCGACTGTTCCGAATTCGGCGTCTTCGCGCGATTCACCCTGCCCGGTCCCGGCGCCATCCTGGCACTGGTCAAGCTCGGGCTGCCGATCGGCGCGACCATGCTGGTCGACGTCACCGCCTTCACGTTCATGGCGCTGTTCGTGGCGCGCCTTGGCCCGGTCTTTTCGGCGGCGCACCAGATAGCGTCCAACCTGACGGTATTGACCTTCATGATTCCACTGTCGATCGGCCACGCGGCACTGGTGCTCGCCGGCCAGGCCCTCGGTGCCGGCAAGCC
>CAYXZX010000225.1:1246-3162 GCA_964469455.1 uncultured Rhodocyclaceae bacterium
CCGGCGCCCGCCGCGACGAAAACGTAGCGCGCTCCTTTCCCCAGCGCCATCCAGAGCGCGCAGGGCAACCACGGTAAACGCAACCAGCCGGCGGCGGCGCAAAGGGCGTCGCCAATGATCGGCGCCCAGGAAAACAACAACGCCAGTGCGCCATGGCGTGCCACCATGACTGACTTTGCCGGCGCCAGGTGCTGCGGCACCAGCCGGGCCATGGCATAGGTGGTCATGCCGCCGAGCGTGTTGCCGACGGTGGCAAGCACGAGCGCGGGCATCACCTGATCGGGATGCAGCTTCAGCAGCGCGAACAGCGCGACTTCCGACCCGCCGGGCAGCAGCGTCGCCGCGAGAAAGCTCGAAAGAAAGAGCCCCGCCAATCCGGCATTGGCGAATTCCGGCCCGGCAAGGATGTCCATGGCCGGCATTATGGCTGGCGGCCGGGCGTAAAATCAGCCTTCGTTCTCAAATGACTTGGGAGGGACACCCCAATGTGGCGCAAGATTATTGTTGGCGTTGCCGCCAGTTGTCTGCTCTCTGCGCTGGCAAGTCACGCCGACGCGCAGGCCAGGACCGAGTTGCTGCTTTACTGCGGCATCACCATGGTGCGGCCAATGACCGATATCGCCAAGAACTTCGAGCAGCGCGAGAACGTCAAGATCACCATTGCCCAGGGCGGCTCGGAGGACCTGTTCCAGTCAGCCAAGAAAAGCGGCGTCGGCGACTGGTACCTGCCAGGCGAACCGAGTTACCACGAGAAGCACCTCAAGGAAGGGCTGTTCGGCGAGCACGTGACGGTCGGCTACAACCAGATGAGTCTCATGGTGGCCAAGGGCAATCCCAAGCAGGTCAAACCCGATCCGCGCGAGTTGCTGCGCAAGGATCTGGTCGCCATCATCGGCAACGCCGAGTCCGGCAGTGCTGGCCAGGAGGCCAAGCAGGTCCTCGACAGCATCGGCATCTACCCCAAGGTCATCCAGCAGGCGGCCTTCCTGGCCCCCGACTCGCGCAGCATCGTCAATGCGATGAAGAAAGGCGAGGCGGACGTCAGCCTCAACTGGCGGGCGGTCGCCTTCTTTCCCGACAACGCGCCGAAGGTCGACGCGATCGATCTCGATCCGAAGCTCGCCAAGCCACAGGCATTGCTGCTGATCCAGCTCAAGACCAGCCGGTACGCGGAAGTGGGCAAGCGCTTCATGGCCTACACGGCCGGGGAAGAAGGCCAGGCGATTTTCCGCAAATGGGGTTTCCTGGATAACAAGGCGCTGGCCGCCAGGTAGGGGCGCGTGACAAGTTTCCTGCGGCGACTTCCCGCCGACGCACTGCGGCCCACGGCTTACTGGCTGCTCGGCCTGGCCGTTGCCTGCCTTGTCGCCGTGCTCGGCCTCGAGATGCTGTTCGATTCCTTGCGCGACGAGCTCGAGGTGAACCGGGCCAACGAACAGGCCCGCCTCTTCATCGGCGACGACATCGTGCGCGGCATCCGCGCCATCGAAACCGACCTTTACCGGCTGGCGGCAACTTCGAGTGATGCCGAGGCCGCAAGGGTGCGGCACGCCATCGACCGCCACATCGAGGCGACCGAGCGCGATCTTTACGTCCTGTCGCATGGCGGCACGGTGGAGCGATTGCTGCCGCTCAATCTCGAAGGACATGACGACATGAAGGTAACGGCGAGCTACCGGCCGCCCGCGGCGGATAGTGGCTACGTCATGGAGTCCATCGAGGTCGGACCGCAACTGGCGACCATGGCGGAACTGGCCGACACGCTCGAATACCTGGTGTTGCGCCGGGGTGACTGCGAGTCGCGCCAGGACTTCAAGTGCCTGCAGGCGCTGCAGCCGGAAATGACCCAGTTTCTCAAACAGCTGCCCTCGCACGTGGAGCGGATCGGCGAGAACGCCAACCGCCTCTATTTCAGC
>CAYXZX010000226.1:0-3134 GCA_964469455.1 uncultured Rhodocyclaceae bacterium
CGCAGAACACGCCGATCGACTACCTCGACTTCGCCTCGCCGGTGGCGGGGCTGGGCAGCAAGATGGGCATCGACGCCACCAACAAGTGGCCGGGCGAGACCGGGCGCGAATGGGGGCGGCCGATCGTCATGGACGAGGGGGTGAAGCAGCGCGTCGACGCGATCTGGCAGAATCTTGGACTCTGAAGGAGAAGGACATGGCCGACTATGACCACAACGGCGAACTGATCGCCGCCGGACGCGATCTTGGCGGCGCGAAGGCGTGGTGCCACGTGATGTATGCGCTGCATGCCTTCTCGGCATTTGGCGGCCTGCTCGGTTCCACCACGATCATCGGCGGCTTCCTTTTCGGCTGGCCTTCGATCATCGCCGTCATCATCAACTACGTCACGCGCGGCAATGTGAACGGCACCTGGCTGGACTCGCACTGGCGCTGGCAGTTGCGCACCTTCTGGTACGCCGCCGCGTGGGCGGCGGGAGGCATGGTGCTGTTCTTCACCTTGATCGGCATTCCGGCGGCGCTGGTCATCTGGGGCGTGCTCAGCCTCTGGCTGCTCTACCGCGTGGCCCGCGGCTGGGTCGCCTTGTCCGGCGACCGTCCCATGCCCGTTCCCGCCGCCTGACATCGAGGAGTGCTCATGAATCGTCGTTTTACCGCGCTCGCCCTCGGCATCGTGCTTCACCCGCTGGCGTCTGCCGCCGAAATATCCTGTCCGGATCTCGGCAAGGCGGTCCAGGTGGCGCCCTGTCCGAGCGAGGAGGAGCTGCGCTACACCTTCAACGGCTTTTGCAGCGACAACTCGCGCCTCTATGCCAAGGACATGGATACCTGCGTCAGCTACCAGAACTACCGCCAGGTGAAGAACATCGCCTTGTGGGAGGCCGCTGGCGGGGAATTCCAGGCTTATCTGTCCTGCGACCTCGTGCCGGCCACCGTCAAGGCAGCCAAAGCACGCGGCATCACGGCGAGCAGGGCCGCCAAGCTGACTCGTGTCGCCTGTGACTACGGCGAGGGCATCGTGTTCGTTCATCGCACGCACGCCGCCTGCAAGGTCGAGGGCGCCGGTGACTGCGTCGGAACCGCCTGCAAGGCCGACTGCAAGGACTGATCCAGCTCCGGGGCTACGGACCGGACAGCCGCGTCACCGGCCAGCGGCCTCGTAAACCCAGGTCAGCAGCGCGTCCTGCGCGGCCTGGGCGGCGCCGGCATTGGCGTGGTTGACCAGGAAGACGACGATCTGCTGCCGGCCATTCCGGTCCAGCACGTAGCCGGCGATGGTCTTGACGCCTTCCAGCGTGCCGGTCTTGATGTGCGCGCGGCCGGTGATGCCGTTGCCGTTGAGCCGCTTCTTCATGGTGCCATCGACGGCGTTCAGCGGCAGTGAGGCGATGAATTCCGGCATCAGCGGACTCTGCCAGGCGGCCGCCAGCAGCCGGGCCAGATTGCCGGCCGCGATGCGTTCGCGGCGAGAGAGTCCCGAGCCGTTGTCGAGTACCAGTTCCGGGAAGCGCAAGCTGCGGCTTTCCAGCCAGCCGCGCACGGCCGCGTCGGCGTCCTCGGTGCGCGCCGGCTTGCGGCCGGATTCGATGCCCAGGGTCAGGAACAGCTGGCGGGCCATCACGTTGTTGGAAAACTTGTTGATGTCGCGGACGATCTCGGCGAGGGTCGGCGATTCGATCTCGGCGAGCTGGCGCGCGTCCGCCGGCACGGGGCCATCGCGCACGTCGCCCTTGAGGCTGCCACCCAGCTCCCGCCAGAGTTGCTCGAAGACACCGTAGACATAGGCGGGATGAGGCAACAGGCCGTGGTTCCATATCTTCTCGCCGCAGGCGGCCGGATAGCTGCCCGTCAGCACCAGGCGCCAGCGGTTGGCGTGCTGGGTCAGGTCGGCGCGCAGGCCTTCCTTCCAGTCGCCGCAGCCGCCATTGCCGGCGCGCAGCTTGATGAGGTTGGTGATGTCGAGATTGACCGGCTCCGGCTCCGGCAGTGCCAGCACGGCCTGTTTCTCGGTATCCGGAACGAGGCGCAGCCGCACCGCCTTGAAGTTGAGCAGCAGCGCGTCGGGGCCGACGTTGTAGGGCCGCAGCGGCTTGTCGTCGAAGTGGCTATCCGCTTCGGCGGCGGCGATCAGGCCGCGGTCGAGCACCAGGTCGCCGGCGATCTGGCGCACGCCGCGCGCGCGCACCTGCCGGAGCAGCAGCCAGAACTGCTCGAAAGTCAGCCGTGGATCAGCGCCGCCGCGCAGCACCAGATCGCCCGCCAGTACGCCGTTGTCAAGCGGCGCGCTGCTCCAGGCCGTGGTCTTCCATGTGTAGGCCGGCCCGAGCAATTCCAGGGCGGCCAGGGTGGTGACCAGCTTCATGGTCGAGGCCGGATTCATCGCCTGGCCGGCATTGACTTCCAGCCTGGCAACCGACGAACCGGCGTCCTGGACGACGACACCGACCGCCGAAACGGGAATCTGGGCGGCGGCCAGAGCCTTGGCAACGGCCGGTGGCAGGGTGGTTTCGGCCTTGGCGAAGACAGCCAGGCCGTTTATGGCCAGAAGCAGGGCCGCGACGAATCTCAGGAATCCACCCGGCCCCGACCTCGTGATCACAAATGACCTTCCATGCGGCAAGTTAGTTCGGGAGGCGCACGACCGGAGGCGCTCGCCACTCGCCCGTGCGGATGGGCAGCCTCGGCAGGTAGGTCCGGAAGGTCAGGCCGAAAGGGCCCGGTTGCACCGGCAGCCAGTTCGACTGCCATTCGGGATCCGGGGCATCGTGCTGCACGAGCAGCGTGATGCCGTTGTCCGGATCGCGCTTCAGGTCGGCGAGCATCGACGAGCCGATGGTCTTGTTCCTTGGGCTGCCTGTATCGCGAACATGGCCGATGCTGTTGAGGGGTCCCTTGTGCTCGGAGGAAGCGGGATCCAGCGCGTAGTTGTGGAGGACGTTGTAGCTATCCACGGTGGCATAGCCGTAGAGGAAGGCCTCCTTGGCCAGCGCCCTGACCTCGGCGCGCCGGGCTTGTTCGCCCGGCCCCGCGGCATCACTTGGCGGGACCGCGACGGCAAGTGCCGCCATGATCAGGCCTGCGGCAAAGCGAAGTATCTTCAAGCGGATGGTGGCCTCCATTGAGATTTCCATCGA
>CAYXZX010000227.1:0-3078 GCA_964469455.1 uncultured Rhodocyclaceae bacterium
TGCGCGGCGTCAAGCGGCCGCAGGACTGCAAGCTGTTCGGCACCGTGTGCACGCCGGAGAATCCGATCGGCTCGTGCATGGTCAGCTCCGAGGGTGCCTGCGCTGCCCATTACACCTACGGTCGTTACAAGGATGCCGGATGAGTAAAGTCAGGGAGAACTATGTTCGTCCGCTGGACCTGAAGAACGGCCGTGTCGACATGACGCACGGCTCCGGCGGACGGGCGATGGCGCAGCTGATCGAGGAGCTGTTCGGTCGCCATTTCGACAACGAATTCCTGCGCCAGGGCAACGATGGCAGCGTGCTGCCGCCACTGACTTTGGGCGGCCGGCTGGTCATGTCCTGCGACGGCCACGTCGTCTCGCCGCTGTTCTTCCCGGGTGGCGACATCGGCTGCCTGTCCGTGCACGGCACCATCAACGATGTCGCGGTGATGGGCGCCAAGCCGCTTTATCTCGCGGCGAGCTTCATCCTCGAAGAAGGCTTTCCGCTGGCCGACCTCGCCCGCATCGTCGAGTCGATGGCGCGTGCGGCCAGGGAAGCCGGCGTGCCCGTGGTCACCGGCGACACCAAGGTTGTCGAAGCGGGCAAGGCGGACGGCGTGTTCATCAGCACCACCGGTGTCGGCGTCTTGCCGGATGGCGTGAAGCTTTCCGGCGACCGGGCGCGGCCCGGTGACGTGATCCTGCTCTCCGGCACCATTGGCGATCATGGCATGGCCATCATGGCCGAGCGCGAGAGCCTCGGCTTCTCGGCGCCGATTCTCTCAGACACCGCGGCGCTGCACGGTCTGATCACGGCCATGCTCGCCACCGGCGCGGACATCCGCTGCCTGCGCGATCCGACGCGCGGCGGCCTCGCCACCACGCTCAACGAAATCGCCCGCCAGTCGGGCGTCGGCATGATGCTCGACGAGCCGGCGATACCGGTGAACGGCGAAGTCGCCGCGGCCTGCGAGTTCCTCGGCCTCGATCCGCTTTATGTCGCCAACGAGGGCAAGCTGGTCGCCATCGTTGCCGAGGCCGACGCCGACAAAGTGCTGGCAGCCATGCGCGCGCATCCGCAGGGTGCCCGCGCCGCGCGGATTGGCACGGTGCACGAGGATGCCCATCACTTCGTGCAGATGACCACCGGCTTCGGCGGCCGCCGCATCGTCGACTGGCTGACCGGCGAGCAACTCCCCCGAATCTGTTGAGAACCGAGGCCAATGCGCATCCTGTTCCTGACCCACAGCTTCAACAGCCTGACACAGCGGCTCTATGCCGAACTTTCCGCGCGCGGCCACGAGATTTCCATCGAATTCGACATCAACGATACGGTCGCCGAGCAGGCGGTTGCGCTGTTCCGGCCGCAGCTCGTCGTTGCGCCCTACCTGCGCCGGGCGATTCCCGAGAGCATCTGGTCGAAGTACGTCTGCCTTATCGTGCATCCGGGCGTCGTCGGCGACCGCGGTCCGTCGGCGCTCGACTGGGCGATCCAGGAAGGCGAGCGCGGGTGGGGCGTGACGGTGTTGCAGGCGGAGGCCGAGATGGACGCCGGACCGGTCTGGGCCAGCGCGAACTTCCGGATGCGGCAGGGCCGCAAGGCCAGCCTGTACCGCAACGAGGTGACCGAGGCGGCGTCACAGGCACTGCTTGAGGCGGTGGCGAAATTCGAGGCCACCGGCAAGCCCACGCCCCTTGCCCAAGCCGAGGGACGCGGCCGGTTGCGGCCACTCATGCGTCAGGCCGACCGGGCGATCGACTGGCTGCGCGATTCGAGCGATACCGTATTGCGCAAGATTGACGCCGCCGACGGCTTTCCCGGTGTCGCCGACGAACTGTTCGGCGAGCGCTGCCACGTGTTCGATGCCTGGCGCGAGACGAAAGTCAGCCGTGGCGACACGCCGCCCGGCGGGGTCATCGGCCGCCGCGAAACCGCCTTGCTGCGCGCCACGGCCGATGGCGCGGTGTGGATCGGCCATGTGAAACGGCGGGACGGCATCAAGCTGCCGGCGACGGTCGCCTTTGCCGAGCAGGCGGCGGCGATGCCCGAGCTGCCGCTCGATGGCTGGTGGTCCGCCGACCACGCGACCTGGCAGGACATCCGCTACGAAGAAGCGGAGGGCGTCGGTTTCCTGCATTTCGATTTTTACAATGGCGCCATGGGTACGGTGCAGTGCAATCGCCTGCGCGCGGCTTTCGAATGGGCGCGCGGCCGTCCGGCACGGGTGCTCGCGCTCATGGGCGGCGCCGACTTCTGGTCCAACGGCATCCACCTGAACCTGATCGAGCAGGCGGCAAGTCCCGCCGACGAATCCTGGGCCAACATCAACGCCATCGACGATCTGGCCGAGGCCATCCTGCGCTGCGACGACAAGCTGACGGTGGCGGCCCTGCGCGGCAACGCGGGCGCCGGCGGCTGCTTCCTGGCGCGCGCTGCCGACTTCGTCTGGGTGCGCGACGGCGTCATGCTCAACCCGCACTACAAGAACATGGGCAACCTCTACGGTTCCGAGTTCTGGAGCTACCTGTTGCCGCCCCGGGTCGGCGTCGACGGCGCGGCGGCGATCATGCGCCATCGACTGCCGATGACGACTGCACAGTCAGTCCGCCTTGGCTTCTACGATGCCTGTCTGGCAGGAGAGCCCGATGCCTTTGCCGTCGATGTATCGCGGCGTGCGGCTGAGCTGGCTTCCTCGCCCGATTTCGCCGGCCGTCTGGCCGCCAAGAGGGCTCGCCGCATTGCCGACGAGGCGGCCAAGCCGCTTGCCGCGTGGCGGGCGGAGGAACTGGCGCACATGCGGCGCAACTTCTATGGCTTCGATCCGAGCTACCACGTGGCGCGCTGGCATTTCGTGAAAAAGTCGCCGGCGTCATGGACGCCGCGGCATCTGGCGCGCCACCGCGATCTCGGCTGGAAGATTCCCGCCTGACGGGATAACATGCCGCCGGACAAACCCGTGGAGAACCACATGCCCTGCCGGATCACCCTTCTGTTCAGCGATGGCCAGGAAGTCGAGACCCTGGTAACCGATGCCGAAATCGCCCGCTTCACGCATTCATCCGCACACCAGTGGCTGGGGCGCGAGTTCGAGGA
>CAYXZX010000228.1:0-3062 GCA_964469455.1 uncultured Rhodocyclaceae bacterium
TGAAGCCGCCGGTGGACAGCACCTTGATCGGGCCGGCCAGGTTGTACTTGCCCTGGGCCATGACCATCTTGACGCCGGGATGTTCGAGGTCCGTGGTCTTGAACACCTGCATGCACTCGTGCGCCTTGTCGATGGCGTACTGTTCGCTGACCTTCATGGTGGCGAGGATCTCGCCCGTACCGCCATCCGCCAGGGCGATGTCGCTGCCGGCCTGGATCGACTCATCGTCGGTGGAAAGAGTGACCGGGATCGGCCAGAACAGGCCGCTGGCCATCTTCATGCCGTCGCACACGCCCTGCCAGTCCGAACGGGTCATGAACCCGTCGAGCGGCGTGAAGCCGCCGATGCCGAGCATGATGATGTCCCCGGCTTCGCGCGAACTGACCTTCAGACGCGGCAAGGCAGCCGCGCGGGCCCGCTCGGACTCGAGCGCGTCGCCCTGGAGCAGGAGCGGCTTGAGAACGCTGCTGCCGTGGGGATTTACCAGTGCCATGCGGACCTTTCCTCCCGTTGTCGTCGATCTGGTTCTGCGGAGGATGCGAAGGCTAGCACTTCCCCGGAAGGCCAATTAACTGTTTTTTCGATGGTGGAATAAGCGACCCAAATTGGGACCGGCCGACCCGCGATCCGCGCCGAATCAAGGTTTCTTGCGCTTAAGTTCTTCCGCGTGTCGCGCCTTGATCTCCCTCAAGCGGGCATCGACCTGTGAACGTTCGTAGAAATCGCCGTCCGGCGCCTGTTGCGCGAATTGCAACTGGGCGATTGCTTCGTTCAACTGTCCTTCGAGTACGTACGCCTCGGCCTGGGTACGATGCTCGCTGAGACGCCTGCCGAGAAAAGCATAGGCCTTGGCCTGAAGATGACGCATTCTGGCGTCGGTGGTGTAGCTTTCGGCATCGGCGGTCGCCAGCTTCAGGGCTTCGCCAGGTCGGTGATCCGCCAGCAAGGCTTCGACCAGCGCATAGGCGACCGCCCGGTCCTGGGGATACCGTGCCGACGCCGCGCGCAAGATGGTGACGGCGCCGGGCAGATCGCCCCGGGCCGTCCGCAGCTCCGCCGCCAGCGTATCCACCATCGCCGCCTCGACCTTCAGGCGGCGCAAGGCCGCCAACTGCTGTTCGGCACGGTCGAGGTTCTTGTTGCGCAGGTAAGCGCGCGCCAGCCCGAACAGCGCGCCCGGTTCCGATACGAACTTGCGCTCCTGCGTCTGGCTTTCGAAGTCCGCCACGGCATCCTGCGGCGTTCCGAGCTGGGCTCTCAACTTGGCGCGCACCAGGACGAAATCGGTGGAATCGGGCGCCTGACGGTATGGCCGCTGCTGGATGCGGTTGTCCATGTCGGCGATCCGCTCGGTGGTCAGCGGGTGAGTGCGCAGATAAGCCGGCGCATTGTTCTCGTAGAGGCGGCCGAACTTCTGCAGTCGCTCGAAGAAACTGCCCATGCCACGGATGTCGTAGCCGGATTTCTCGAGCAGTTGCAGGCCGACCCGATCGGCCTCTCGCTCGAAGTCGCGCGAATAGTTCAGCTGATGCTGAATACCCGCCGCCTGGCCCGCGACGGCCGCGCCTATCGCCGCGTCAGGATTGCTGCGCGCCGCCAGGATGGCGACGGCCAGAGCCGCCAGCCCCGCCAGTTGGCCCTCGCTCTGCTTGCTGACCATGCGCGCCAGATGGCGCTGGGTGACATGGGAGATCTCGTGCGCCAGCACCGACGCGAGTTCGGACTCCGACTGTGCCGAGAGTATCAGCCCGGTATGGACTCCGATATAGCCGCCCGGCATGGCAAAGGCATTCAAGGTGGCATCGCGCAGGGCGAAGAACTCGAACTCCTGCTTGGCCTCTTCGCTCTGCCGGGCCAGCCCGCGCCCAAGGCGGTTGAGGTAGCCGTTGATCTCGGGATCATCCACGTAGCCCGGCTCGCGCAGGCGAATGTCGCGCATGATGCTTTCACCGATGCGGCGCTCCATCTGTGGCGAGAGATCCAGCTGGGCGGATTCGCCGAGGTCGGGCAAACCCTCGGCCAGCGCGGCCGGCGTGGCCGCGAGCAGCAGGGCGAACAAGGGAGGAACCGTCCAATGGTGACGCATGAGGGCTATGATACTGGTTTGCCTGCGCCGGTTCGGCGCGACGGCCGATTCCATTTTGTAACCGGATGTCAATGAACGAACTCACTCATTTCGACCGTGCCGGCCAGGCGCACATGGTCGACGTCGGCGCCAAGGCGGAGACCGAGCGCATCGCCCGCGCCGGTGGGCGTATCCGCATGCGCGCCGAAACCCTGGCACTGATCCGGGCCGGCGACGCCAAGAAAGGCGACGTCCTCGGCATTGCCCGGGTCGCGGCGATCCAGGCCGCCAAGCGCACCGGCGAGTTGATCCCGCTCTGCCACCCGATCCCGCTGACCAGGGTAGCGGTTGACTTCAGGCTTGACGAGACGGCCAGGGCAGTCGAGTGCGAAGTGGTTGCCCAGACGGTCGGTCGCACCGGCGTCGAAATGGAAGCCATGACCGCTACGGCGGTTGCCCTTCTGACCATCTACGACATGTGCAAGGCGGTCGACCGGGGCATGGTTGTCGAGCAGGTGCGCCTGCTCGAGAAGTTGGGCGGCAAGTCGGGTCATTGGCGCGCTGAATAGGGCGATTAGCCGGCCTCGCTGGACTTTTTTTTCGCACAAGGGGAATAATTCATCTTTTAGATCGATCCGCCACATGGCCATTGCCGTGCTGAACTGCGGACGAATACCCGGACTCCCATAACCCAAGGAGGTAGTTTCGAGATGGACATGTTTCGCAGAACACTGCTGAAGGGCGTCAGCGCCAGCGGCGCGCTGGCTGCGGCGCTTGCCACCGGCGTCATGAAGCCCACGGAGGTGCTCGCGGCCGACGAATGGAACCGTGCCGCGTTCGACTCAAAGGATGCCGGCGCGGCCCTCAAGGCCATTGGCGCCAACTCGGCCGCCGACAGCAAGGACATCGTGCTCACCGCCCCCGAAATTGCCGAGAACGGTGCCGTGGTGCCGATCACGGTGCTGAGCAACATTCCCAACACGATCTCCATCGCCCT
>CAYXZX010000229.1:0-3008 GCA_964469455.1 uncultured Rhodocyclaceae bacterium
TCGGCCATCGGCCGGCCGCGCAGGAAGAACCAGCCGGTGGCGCCGGCATAGCCGTTTTCCATCGCGTCGGCGAAGGTCTTGACGTTGGGCAGCCCCTTGGCCAGCGCGATGCCGGGCGCCCGCTGCAGGCGCGGGTGAGCGCCCGCGTCGACGAGGAGAAACCGGAATCCGGGCGCGGGCGGCAATGCCATGCCGGGCGCATAGCCGTCGAGGCAGAGCGGCAGGTTGGCGGATGCGGCGGCGGCGAGAAACTCGTTGCCGGCGGTCGTGCCCAGGCTGGCGGCGGGAATCTCGATCATCGCGTTCTCCGGCGGCTGCCAGGCCAGCAGCTCCGGGGCGGGCAGGCAGCCGGCCAGGCCGACGAAAACGCTGTGCGCCTTCGGCCAGACGTCGGCAACCGCGCCCAGCGTCTCGGCGGCCTCGGCCGCCGTTGCGGCATGGACGGTCAGGCGCGTGGCGGTGATCGCCTTCTGGCGGTTGAGGACGGGTTCACGGCGGATTACGGTAGCCATCACTTGCCCTCGGAACGCGTGGCGTAGGAAAAGACGTCGGCGAAGAATTCGTCGGCCGGCAGGCCGCGGGCGACGAAATCGCGTTGTGCCGCCTCGACCATCACCGGCGCGCCGCAAACATAGGCCTGGTGGCCGGACAGGTCCTTGAAGTCCTCGAGTACCGCCAGATGGACGAAGCCAGTGCGGCCCGTCCAGGCATCGGCCTCGGCGGGCTCGGAAAGCACGGGCACATAGGTGAGGTTCGGGTGTGCGGCCACCCATTGCGGCGGCAGGTCGGGCAGGTACAGCTCGGCCCGGTTCTTGGCGCCCCAGTAGAGTGCGATCGGTCGCGCGATGTGGTTGTGGATGGCGTGCTCGATCAATGCCTTGATCGGCGCGAAGCCGGTGCCGCCGGCGACCATGATGATCGGCTTGGTCGAATCCTCGTGCAGGTGGAAAGTGCCGAGCGGACCCTCGAAGCGCAGGATGTCCTTCAGCTTCATGGACGTGAAGACATGGTCGGTGAAATTGCCGCCGGGCACGTGGCGCAGGTGCAGCTCGATGATCTCGTCCTCGTGCGGCGCATTGGCCATGGAAAAGGCGCGGCGCTTGCCCTCGGGTAGAAGGAATTCGATGTACTGGCCCGCCAGGAACTGCAGGCGCTCGTTGCTCGGCAGCTTCAGCTTGAGCAGCATGACGTCGTCGGCCAGCCTGCGGAGTTCGTGTACCCGGCAGGGCATGGTCCTGACGGGGATGTCCTTCTGACTGCTGACTTCGCGCACTTCCAGGGTGACCGCCGACAGCGCCCGGGCGCAGCAGGTGAGTACATGGTCGCGACGTTCGGACTCCGGCAGCGCATGCTCCTGCGCCTTGCCGTGATCGACGCTGCCGTCGAGCAGCTTGGCCTTGCAGGTGCCGCAGGCGCCGTCGCGGCAGCCATAAGGCAGGGTCAGGCCGGCGTCGAGCGCCGACTGGAGCAGGGTTGCGTCGCCCGCGGTCTCGTAGGTGTGGCCGCTGGGCTTCAGGGTGACTTGGTAGGCCATGCGATAATTGTCCGGTGCAAAGACTGCTTATTGTGGGTTGTGGCGACGTGATGCGCCGCGCGCTGCCCGATCTGATCCGCCACTGGCGCGTCTATGCCCTGGTGCGGGAACGCGACGCGCTGCTTGCCTCCCTCGGCGTGACCCAGATTGTCGGCGATCTTGACCGGCGGTCGAGCCTGCGTCGTCTTGCCGGCCTGGCGCATGCCGTTGTCCATAGCTCGCCGCCACCCGATCACGGCGATGACGACCCGCGCACGCGGCATCTGATCGCGGCATTGCGCCGGGGCAGTCTACCACGGCACCTTGTGTACATCAGCACGAGCGGTGTTTACGGCGATTGTGCCGGCGAGCGTGTCACTGAATCGCGACCCGCGAGGCCGCAAACCTCGCGCGCCCGGCGCCGGGCCGCCGCTGAAACGCAGCTCCGTCGTCTTGGCGGTGCGTCCGCCTGCCGGGTTTCGATACTGCGCGCGCCGGGCATCTACGCGGCCGATCGCCTGCCGCTGGAACGAGTCATGAAGCGGATGCCCGTCCTCCATCGCGGCGAGGATTCCTGGACCAACCACATTCATGCCGAGGACCTCGCTCGCGCCTGTGTGGCGGCGCTGGGGCGCGGGCGGGCGAATCGCGCCTACAACGCCAGCGACGATTCCGACCTGCGCATGGGCGACTGGTTCGACACGCTGGCCGATGCGTTTGGTCTGCCCCGGCCGCCGAGAGTCAGCCGCAGCGAGGCGCCGAGCTTTCTTTCGCCGGCCATGCTGTCGTTCATGAACGAATCGCGCCGGCTCGACAACGGGCGACTCAGGCGCGAGCTTCAGTTCCGCTTCCGCTACCCGACGGTCGATGCCGGCATTGCCGATGCCTTGGAGAAACGCCAATGCTCTGGGTGAAAGCCTTCCACATCTTTTTCGTGGTCGCCTGGTTTGCCGGTCTGTTCTATCTGCCGCGCATTTTCGTCAACCTCGCCATGGTGCCCGACGGCGGCGTCGAGCGCGATCGTCTGCTGCTGATGGCGCGCAAGCTGTACAGGTTCGTCACCCCCATCGGCATCCTCGCCGTCGTATTCGGGTTCTGGCTCTGGTTCGGCTTTGGTTTCAGCGGCAGCTGGCTGCACCTGAAGACGGCGCTGGTGGCCATTCTGCTCGTATACCATTTCTATTGCGGCAAGCTCTATCGCGACTTCGTCGCGGGCCGCAACACACGCTCGCATGTCTGGTTCCGCGTCTTCAACGAGATGCCGGTGCTGCTGCTGCTGACCATTGTCATCCTCGTCGTGGTCAAGCCGTTTTGAAACCCGAACGTTACTTCGCGCCCTGCCCGCGCGGGCTGGAGGAACTGCTGGCGGCTGAAGCAGCCGCCGCGGGCGGCGGCGATATCAAGCCGGTGCCGGGCGGTGTCGAGTTCTCGGGCGACAGAGCCTGCTGCTACCGCATGAATCTCGAGTCGCGCCTCGCCACGCGCGTGCTGTGGC
>CAYXZX010000230.1:0-3005 GCA_964469455.1 uncultured Rhodocyclaceae bacterium
GAGCGTCGCCCTTACAAGGCGAATGTCGGCGGTTCGAGCCCGTCAGCACCCACCATCCTTTCTCGCCATTCGTACCCAAGCAGTTCGCTCATTGCTTGAGGGTCGAAACAAACACTTACAACCCTTTACAACTTTTGTTCAGCGTTGCGTGTAGGCTGAACTCCGAGTCGTAAGTAGGTGTAATCCATGTTGGGAAAGGGACAAATGATGAAACGCACGCGCGCATTGTTGCTGTCCGCGGCCATTGCAGTTGGCAGCCTGGCCGGAACTTCGGCATGGGCCGATCGCGGCCATTTCCGGGGGCCAGCACCTCGGTATTACGGTTACCACTATCGCTATTACGATCCTTGGATCGGACTCGGTACCGGGCTGTTGTTTGGGTCGGCATTGTATTGGGCTGCAACGAGGCCACCGCCGGCGGTTTACGTCGCTCCGGAACCGGTAGTGGTTGTCCCGCCGCCCCAAGCCACGGGTGGCGAGTGGTGGTATTACTGCCGCGCGGCCGGGGCCTACTATCCTTATGTCCAGCAATGCCCGACAGGCTGGGAACGGGTACCGCCCCATCCTGCTGAATAGAGACCCCCGAGCTCTTTCACGGAATCGTTCCGCTCGAACGAAAGAAGAAAGGGTCTAGCCTGAACGGCCAGACCCTTTAGAATTGTGGCTCCCCGACCTGGGCTCGAACCATGGACCTGCGGATTAACAGTCCGAGTATGTAACCAATATTGGCCTGTTGATGGGGATTGATTGGCAGCCACATAAACCCTGAAAACGCCCTTCTAGACAGCGTCTCCATGTGGTTATCTGGTTGTAACCAGTAATCCGCTAGTTGATTTGCATTCATCTGTATGCCATGATTCCGGTTACAAGGCGCTTACATGGAGCCTGTAACCATGGACAACAAGGTCAAGCTGACACCCGGAAGGATTCGCGAATTCGTCTGTGAGGCAGACAAGTCACAGGCGTTTCTATGGGATTCCGAGGTCAAGGGATTGGCGGTTCGGGTCACCCCCAGTGGCGTGAAGAGTTTCATCTTCCAAGGCAAGCTCAACAGCAAGACCATACGCGTCACGATCGGCGATGTTCGAGCCTGGGATATCGAGTCTGGAACCAGTGAGAATCCAGGCGCGCGAGAAGAAGCCCGCCGGTTACAGACGCTCATCGATCGAGGAATTGATCCTCGCCAGGACGAAGCGGATAAACTCGTCCGGGCCGAAGAACAGCGCAAGGAAGCGGAACGGCGCGACCTGACCGTCGGCGAACTGTGGCCGATTTACATCGAAGCCAGGCGCCCACGATGGAGCGAGCGGCACCTGGCCGACCATCAGAATCTGGCCGACCCCGGTGGTGGGAAGGCAAAGAAGGGCGACCGCCTGACGGAGCCGGGGGCGCTGGCGTCCTTCATGAGGCTTCGGCTGTCCGACATCACGAAAGAGAAAGTAAAGGCCTGGTTGGCTGTGGAGGGTGTAAAGCGTCCGACTCAAGCGGCGCTGGCGTTCCGGTTGTTGCGAGCGTTCCTCAACTGGTGCGAAGACATCCCCGAATATTCAAAGTTGGCGACCCCTGATGCGTGCGGCACGCGCGTCGTCCGGGATTTGCTTCCGAAGCAGAAGCCGAAAGTCGATTGCCTGCAACGAGAACAGTTGAACGCCTGGTTCTCGGCTGTACGCCGAATCAAGAATCCAATCATTGCTTCCTATCTACAAGCGCTGCTCTTGACCGGCGCGCGGCGCGAAGAACTGATCAATCTCAAGTGGTCAGATGTCGATTTTCAGTGGAACGGCTTGGCCATTCGCGACAAGGTCGAAGGCGAGCGCATGATTCCGCTGACGCCATTCGTTCGTGGCCTTCTGCTGGAACTGAAACGACGAAACGATGCGCCCCCGACGATCGCCACGCTGAATCGGACAGTCATCGACCAGGCCGACTGGAAGCCATCACAGTGGGTCTTTAGCAGTCGCCTGGCTGAGTCTGGACGACTTCAGGAACCTGGCATCCAGCACCGAGCGGCCTGCGCAGCGGCGGCGATTGAGGGTCTGACCTTGCATGGCCTGCGCCGCTCGTTCAAGAGTTTGTCCGAGTGGCTTGAGATGCCGGCCGGAATCGTTGCTCAAATCATGGGCCACAAGCCGAGCGCAACGGCTGAGAAGCACTACACCGTTCGTCCGGTGGACCTGCTCAGGAAATGGCACAGCACTTACGAAGCCTGGATTCTTGAGCAGGCTGATATCGAGCAGCCGAAGGAAGGAACCGAGGGCTTGAGAGCAGTTAAGTAGCTACCGATTGCATTCCGTAACGTTACGCTATACACTCTATTCGTGATCAAGACATTTCGTCACAAGGGCTTGCAAGCCTTTTTCGAGACTGGCACGAAGGCCGGCATTCAGCCGCACCATGCGCCGCGATTGAGCCGGCAACTGACGCGGCTTGACCTTGCCAGTACGCCGGACGACATGAATGTGCCGGGCTGGAGGCTGCACCCACTGTCGAATGGGCATTGGTCGGTTTGGGTAAATGGAAATTGGCGCATGACGTTCCTGTTCGAGGGGGCGGATGCCGTGTTGGTTGATTATCAGGATTACCACTAGGAGCAAGAACGATGACGCGCATGCATAACCCGCCGCATCCTGGCGAAACCCTGCGTGATGATGTGCTGCCCGCCTTGGGGTTGACGGTGACCGATGCCGCCGCGCAGCTGGGTGTAACCCGCGCCGCTTTTTCGCGCGTGGTCAATGGCCGCGCCGCCATATCACCCGAAATGGCGCTGCGGCTGGAAGGCTGGCTAGGCGTAGAGAACGGCGGGCGGGCTGACCTGTGGATTGCGCAGCAGGCGGCCTATGACCTGTGGCAAGCCCGCAAAGCAGGCAAGCCGAAGGTGAAGCGTGCCGTCCTCGTAGCTGCATAGGGCATTACCGCCGCCTGACGGTTTCAGGCAAAGCGGGAAGCCGGAGAGATTGGCCCTCTCCGGCAACCCTAACCACGAAGCACCTTTCGAGGAGATGCAA
>CAYXZX010000231.1:0-2937 GCA_964469455.1 uncultured Rhodocyclaceae bacterium
ATTGGGTGAACAAGAAGACCTTTTGGCCTCTGAAGGCGGAGTTCTATTCGCTGTCGAACCGCCTGTTGAAGCGCTGCCGCTACGAGGATTTCCAGCCCATGGCCGGCAAGACCCGCCCGACGCGCCTGGTCATGGAAGACGCGCTGAAGGAAGGCGAACTGTCGGTCCTGAGCTATGCCGGCATGAAGCTGCGCGACCTGCCCGACAAGATATTCACCAAGGACTACCTGAAGAAGTTGGACTAAATGCCCCAAGCATTGCCGCCCGGCATCAGCATCGCCAGTTTTTCCGAAGGCTACCGCAAATATTTCGAGGTCGTGCCGGCGACCACCAACGCACTGAAGTGGCACAACTATCACCTGCGGCACGAGGTCTATGCCCGCGAACTGGGCTGGCAGCCATGCCGCCCGGATGAACTCGAGACCGACGACTACGATCGCCACTCGCTGCATTGCCTGGTGCGCGCCGTGACGTCCCATCGGTTCGTCGGCGGCGCCCGCCTGGTACTGCCCGATCCGCCGGCGCCGGAACGCCCGCTGCCATTCGAGGCCGCCTGCGGCGATGCCCTCGACCGCGCCGTCATCGGCAGACTCGACCGGCACCGGATCGGCGAGATTTCGCGGCTGGCTGTGATCGCCCGTTATCGCCGGCGGCCGGGCGAGGCCGACCGGGCCTTCGCCATCGACGATGACTTCGGCATCGCACCGCGCATCCGCCTGCCCTACCTGACGCTCGGCCTCTACCTGGCGCTGGTGGCGCTGGCGCGGACCCGCGGCATCGGCACCCTGTTCATGCTGACCGAGCCGGAGCTGGCCCGCCGCTTCGCCCATCTGGGCATCGAGTTGACGCCGGTCGGCGCGAGCATCGACCAGCACGGCGAGCATGTGCCGTCGATGATGAACATCGACGCCATTCTCGCCGGCATGGCCTCCTACGTCAGGCCGTTCTTCGACACCATCACCGACGACATCGAGCGCGCGTTGCGCGCCCCGGCCTGAGTTCACCGCCGCGCATGAACACCCCGACGACCAGAAGGCCGGACGTCCCGTCGGCCGCACACACGCCGATGATGCAGCAGTACCTGGCGCTCAAGCACCGGCATGCCGACATGCTGCTGTTCTATCGCATGGGCGACTTCTACGAGCTGTTCTACGAGGATGCCGAGAAGGCGGCCCGCCTGCTCGACATCACGCTGACGGCGCGCGGGCAGTCCGCCGGCAAGCCGATCCCGATGGCCGGCGTGCCCCATCACGCCGTCGAGCAGTACCTCGCACGCCTGGTCCGGCTCGGCGAGTCGGTGGCCATCTGCGAGCAGATCGGCGATCCGGCCACGTCGAAAGGACCGGTGGAGCGCGCCGTGACCCGCGTCGTGACGCCGGGCACCCTGACCGACGCCGGCCTGCTCGACGAGCGCACCGACAGCCTGCTGCTCGCCATCGTCCGCGACCGCCAACGGCTGGGGCTGGCCTGGCTGAACCTCGCCAGCGGCGATTTCCGGCTGCTGGAAACCTCGCTGGCGCAGTTGCCGGCGCAACTGGAGCGCCTGAAGCCCGCCGAACTGCTGGCGCCGGACAGCGTCGTCGATGAAATCCCGGAGTTGCGCCGAGCCGCAATCAAGCGGCTGCCGGACTGGCACTTCGACCCGGAGGCCGGCCAGCGCCAATTGGCCGACCATTTCGGCACGCGCGATCTGGCCGGCTTCGGCGCCGACGGGCTGACCCTGGCGGTCGGCGCGGCCGGCGCGCTGTTCGAGTACGCGCGTTCGACCCAGATGCGCTCGCTGGCGCACATCACCGGCCTTGCGGTCGAGCACCCCGGCATCTGGCTGCAGATGGACGCCGCAACACGGCGCAACCTGGAGCTTTCCGAAACGCTGCGCGGCCAGCCGGCGCCGACGCTGTTGTCGCTGCTCGACACCTGCTCGACGGGCATGGGTTCGCGCTGGCTGCGCCATGGCCTGCACCATCCGCTGGCCGATCGTGACGAGGCCGGGCGGCGCCACGACGCGGTGGCGGCGCTGCTCGGCGAGGCCGGCGACGGCCCCTGGCAGGCACTGCGGCGCGAGTTGAAGGCGATCACCGACGTCGAACGCATCATGGCGCGCGTGGCGCTGAAAAATGCCCGGCCACGCGATCTTTCCAGCTTGCGCGACAGCCTGGCGCGACTGCCGGTGATCGTCGGACTGCTGCCGGCCGGCGTGTCGCCACGGCTGACTTTGCTCGCGGCGGACCTTGCCCAGCCGGCCGACTGCCTCGAACTGCTCGATCGCGCCGTGGCGCCCGACCCGGCGACCCAGTTGCGCGATGGCAATGTCATCGCCGCCGGCTGGTCGGCCGAACTCGACGAGTTGCGCGCGCTGCAGGCCAATTGCGGCGAGTTCCTGCTCGATCTCGAAGCGCGCGAACGCGAGCGCAGCGGCATCGCCAGCCTCAAGGTCGAGTTCAACAAGGTGCATGGCTTCTACATCGAAGTCAGCCACGCCAACGCCGGCAAGGTGCCCGACGACTACCGCCGCAGGCAGACGCTGAAGAACGCCGAGCGCTACATCACGCCGGAACTGAAGGCTTTCGAGGACAAGGCGCTGTCGGCCAACGAGCGCGCCCTGGCGCTGGAGAAGCAGTTGTTCGAGGATCTGCTCGAGCGCCTGGCGACGTGGATCGCCGACCTGCAGCGCATCGCCCGCGCGCTGGCGCTGCTCGACGGCCTCTGCGCCTTCGCCGATGCCGCCGCGCGGCTGGACTGGCGCCGCCCGTCGTTCGTCGCCGAGCCATCGATCGAGATCGAAGGCGGCCGCCATCCGGTCGTCGAGGGGCAGGTCGATGCCTTCATCGCCAATGACGCGAAGCTGTCGGCCACGCGCAAACTGCTGCTGGTCACCGGCCCCAACATGGGCGGCAAGTCGACCTACATGCGGCAGGTGGCGCTGATCGTGCTGCT
>CAYXZX010000232.1:0-2904 GCA_964469455.1 uncultured Rhodocyclaceae bacterium
CTGCAAGCCGGCCAGCACTGGATCGCCATCGCCGACGACACCGGCCGCGCCATCGCCGACATGCTGCGCAAGCGCGCACCCTGCGGCCCCGGCATGGACAAGTGCAGCCTGGTCCACGTGCGGCCGCCGACGCCGATGACCGAGTTCGGCCGGGCTTTCCACGGCCAGATCGTCACCACGCTGGTGCAGCAGAAAGTGCAGGTCGCCCGCTCCGCCGATGCCGAGTTCGTGGTCGACATCGACGTGCAGCCGGTGCTGTTCTCGGCCAACCGGCCGCAGTACCGTCATGCCGGCGTGCCGGTCGAGCTCGGTCCGGGCATCTGGGCATTGCGCGACGTGGCGACCCCCGTGCCGGTCAGCGCCAGCGTGACGCCGCCGACCCACGACGCGCTGCACTGGTTCCGCAGCGAGTTCGCCGCCGGCCAGACGCCGCAGGCCGAAATGCTCGTCACCGTCTCGGTCGGCGATGCCCGGCGCTACCTGGCGCGCGCCACCAGCGCCTACTACATTGCCGACACCGACAAGCGGCTCTACGACAAGGAAATCTGCGCCCTCTTCGAGTTGTGCCCGAAAGGCGTCGCGCCGGCCGGTGCGCCAGGCGACGCCAAGACAACGGTGTTGCGCGTCACCGGCGATTGCCCGCTCGACCGGCCCTGTCCGGAGCCAGCCAGCGTGAATGCGGCTCCGGTCCAGGCCGCGCCTGCGCCGGTGACGCCTCCGGCCCCCGCACCGGCGAAGACTCCACCGGCCAAGAAGAAGTGACGGGTCATCCCATGCGAAACGGCGTCCCGCCACGGCTGACTTTGGCGGCCGTGTTCATGGCGGCGTGTCTGGCCGGCTGTGCCGAAGCGCCGCCATCGACTGCGGTACGGCTTCGTCCGGCTGTGGACATCACGCGCGGCAGTTATGCCGCCGCCGACGCGCTGGCGACGCAGATTCGTCCCGCACTGCCATCCGAGGCGGCGCTGGTGGTTGCCACGCTGGTGAACATCAACCGGCTCGACGAATCCTCGCCGCTCGGGCGGCTGATCGCCGAGCAAACCGCCGCCCGCTTCGTGCAGGGCGGCTACCGCGTCATCGAAGTCAAGCTGCGCAGCCAGATCTACATGAAGCGCAACGAAGGCGAACTGATCCTGACGCGCGAAGTGCGCGACATCGCCCGCCAGCACAATGCCCGCGCCATCGTCGCCGGCACCTATGCCGAAAGCGCCGACCGCGTGTTCGTGAACATGAAGGTCGTCGAGCTTGACAGCAATGTCGTGCTCGGCGCGGTCGATTACCAGCTCGACCGCGACGCACTGGTGCGCTCGCTGCTGCCGCCGCGTCAGTAGCGGCAGGGCCGCAGTTCCAGAATCGCTTCGGCCGGCAGTGCCGGCAGCCATTGGCCGACCGGCTGGCAACGGCCGCGCGCGCAGACCGTGTAGGACGGCGTGTGCGGCGAGTGGCGAAGGCTGACTTTCGGCAATGCCGGCAGTTCGGGCCGGTAGTGCCAGACACCATCGGCGAGCCGGGCGCCGGGCGGCGGCTCCATGCCGGCGCCGCTGCCGCGGATGCGCGCCTCGGTCAGATGCAGCGCGCCGGCTTGCAGCCGGTAGTCTTCTTCCCAGGCGATTTTTTCGATGGAATGGGTCCAGCGCAGCGTGATGGCCTCGCCGAGCGGGACGGCCAGCAGGCCGGCGGCCAGGCAGATGGCGCCGGTCACGGCGCGCGGGTGCGCAGCCAGTGGCCGCCGAGGAACAGCGCGCAGACGGCGAAGCCGATCTCGTCGGTGAGCGGCACCGCCGCCACCAGCAGGAAGGCGCCGGCGGCGGCGACCAGGCGTTCCCAGGCGCGCAGCGGCGCGCGCAGGTGGCCGATGGCGGCGGCGCCCCAGAGCACGATGGCGAGCAATGCCTTGACGACGATGTAGCCGATGGCCGGCAGCGACGGGTCGCCCTGCAGCATCAGGGCATTGTCATAGACGGCCATGTAGGGGATGACGAAGCCGGCAATGGCGATCTGCACCGCCTTGAAGCCGATCTTCATGGCGCTTTCCTTGGCGATGGAGCTGGCGGCGAAGGCGGCCAGCGCCACCGGCGGCGTCAGGTCGGCCATGATGCCGAAATAGAACACGAACATGTGGCTGACGATCAGCGGCACGCCGAGCTTGAGCAGCGCCGGCGCGGCGATGGCGCTGGTGATGATGTAGTTGGGGATGGTCGGGATACCCATGCCGAGCACCAGACAGACCGCCATGGTCAGCAGCAGCGAGAGGAACAGGCTGTGCTCGCCGACCTGCAGGATGAAGCCGGCGAAGGAAGACGCCGCGCCGGTGAGCGTCAGGATGCCGATGATGACGCCGACGATGGCGCAGGCGACCCCGACCGGCAGCGCTTGCAGGGCGCCGTCGATCAGGCTCTGCTTCATGGTGTGCAGCGTATGACGGCCGCCCTTGACGGCGAATACTTGCGCCACCAGCGCGGCGATGATGGCCAGCACGGGAACGATGCCATATTCGGCCAGCGTGGCGCAGGCCAGCCCGAGGACGATCCAGAACACGTAGCGGAAGGCCGTGGCGGGAATGCGCCCGGCGATGGCGCTGCCCAGGATCAGCACGGCGGTCAGCGCCAGGCCGACCATGCCGGAATACATCGGCGTGAAGCCGTTGAACAGCATCCACACCAGCACCGCCAGCGGCAGCACCAGGTGCCACCGCTCGCGCATCGCCCGCCAGGGATCGGGACACTGTTCCTTCGGCAGGCCGAGCAGGCGCCGGCGCGAGGCTTCGAGATGCACCATCCAGAAGGCGGTGACGTAGTAGAGGACGGCGGGAACGGCCGCCGCCTTGACGATCTCGGCGTAGGGGACGTTGAGGTTCTCGGCCATGATGAAGGCCACCGCGCCCATCACCGGCGGCATGATCTG
>CAYXZX010000233.1:0-2865 GCA_964469455.1 uncultured Rhodocyclaceae bacterium
AAGCGGAAGGAAAGGTCCTCGATTTCCCACTTCATCTGCCAGACCCCCAGGCGGTTCGCCAGAGGCGCGTAGATCTCCAGGCTCTCGCGCGCCAGATCGCGGCGCTCGGGCGTGTCGTGGTCGGTCAGCCAGCGCAGCGTCTGCGCGCGCGAAGCCAGGCGCAGCATCACGACCCGAATGTCCGCCGCCATGGCCAGCAGCATCTTCCTCAGGATCTCGGCCTGGGCCTTGGCATCACCGGCCCCACCCGTGCGCGCCGCCGCTTCGGTCAGCGGCCGCAGGCCTTTCAGGCGGCGGAGACTGGCGACCAGTTCCGCGACGGGTGCGCCGAACCGGACGACCAGTGCCTCCCGTACGTCGGGCAGAAAATCGCTGGCCGCGAACAACAGGGCGGCCAGCCGGGAGTCGGCATCCAGTTTGAGGGAAGCCATTTGCGTGGCCATGCCCACCGCGTGTGACAGAACGTCCTCGCCGGTGCCGAGTTTCCTGTCGGCATAGAGTTCCGTGGCGAGATCGAGCGCGTCCAGCACCCGGCTCCGCGCTGTCTGCGTCAGGTCGTCCGCCAGTCGATCGCGCAGTTCGACGCCGCTACCCGCATCGGATAACGTGTGCACGACGGAAACCACTCAACCCACCCACTTCCTCGCGTTGCGGAACATGGTCAGCCACGGTCCATCCTCGCCGAGCCCCTCCGGATGCCAGCTCATCTGCACGGTGCGGAAAATGCGCTCGGGGTGCGGCATCATCGCCGTGAAGCGGCCGTCCGGCGTGGTCACACCGGCAATGCCCTCGGGCGAACCGTTCGGATTGAACGGATACTTGGTCGCAGCCTTGCCTCGGTTGTCGATGTAGCGCAGCGCCACGGCTGACTTTGCCGAATCGCTCGCGAAGACGGCGCGACCTTCCCCGTGGGACACGACGACGGGCAGCTTCGAGCCAATCATGCCCGCCATAAAGATCGACGGAGATTCCGGAATCTCGACCATGACAAAGCGTGCCTCGAACTGTTCCGACCTGTTCCTGTGAAATGTCGGCCAGTCTTGCGCTCCCGGGATGATCGACGCCAGGTGGCTCATCATCTGGCAGCCGTTGCAGACGCCCAGCGCAAAACTGTCGGACCGCGCGAAGAACGCCGTGAACTCGTCGCGCAGGCGCTCGTTGAACAGGACCGACTTCGCCCAGCCCTGGCCCGCGCCCAGCACGTCGCCGTAGGAAAATCCGCCGCAGGCGACGAAGCCGCGAAAGTCAGCCATGGCGACACGCCGCGTATGCAGGTCGGACATGTGCACATCCACGCACTCGAAGCCGGCGCGGTCGAAAGCGGCTGCCATTTCCACCTGACCATTGACGCCCTGCTCCCTGAGTATGGCGATCCTTGGCTTGGCGCCGCCGATCGCGAACGGGGCCGCCGGATCGAACGTCAGTCGAAGAGACAGGCCGGGATCATCGACGTCGAGAAGCGCTTCGAATTCCTCGTCGGCGCAGATCGCGTCGTCGCGCAGGCGCGCCACCTGGTGACTCACCTCGCTCCAGGCCCGCTGCAGATCGACGCGGCGAACCGCGAAGACTGACTTTGCATTGCGCCAGATACGGACTTCGTCGGCACCGTTAAGCGTACCGATCACATGCGAACAAGCGCCGAGCCCGACTTCGCGCAGCGTCTGCATGACGGCCGAACGCTCCGCGCGGCGCACCTGGATCACGGCGCCAAGCTCCTCGTTGAACAGCGCCGCGACCATGCGGTCGCGCATGCGGCCATCGACGATCTCCGGATGCCGCTCGATGCCGTCCACGTCGTTCATCAGCGGGTCGTAGCAGAGCGCGTCGAGATTGAGCGAAACGCCGAGATGCGAGGCAAAACTCATCTCGCAGACGGTGGCGAACAGGCCGCCGTCCGAACGATCGTGATAGGCGAGGATCTTCGGCCGCAGCTGCCGGACAGCATTGAAGAAACGCTTGAGCAGATCGGCATCGGCATCCGGCGGCAAGTCGCCCGACTTGCCGAACACCTGCGCCAGCGCCGAGCCGCCGAGGCGGTTCCTGCCTGCGCCGAGATCGATCATGATCAGTTCTGTCTCGCCGACATCCTTGTCGGCGCGCAACTGCGGTGTCAGCGTGTTGCGCACCTCAGCGCAGGGGGCGAAGGCGGTAACGATCAGCGACAGCGGCGCGGTGACCTGCTTTTGTTTGCCGCCATCCTCCCAGCGCGTGCGCATGGATAACGAATCCTTGCCGACCGGAATCGACACGCCGAGCGCCGGGCAGAACTCGATGCCAACGGCTTTGACGGTATCGAACAGCGCCGCGTCCTCGTGGCCGTGGCCGGCCGCCGCCATCCAGTTGGCGGAAAGCTTGACGTTGTTGAGGCTGGCGATGTCGGCGGCGGCGATGTTGGTGATGGCCTCGCCGACCGCCATGCGGCCGGACGCCGGCGCATCGAGCAAGGCAATGGGAGTGCGCTCGCCCATGGCGAAGCATTCGCCTAGCCAGGTGTCGTAGCCCATGGTAGTCACCGCGACGTCGGCCACCGGCACCTGCCAGGGGCCGACGAACTGGTCGCGCGCGGTCATGCCGCCGACGCTGCGGTCGCCAATGGTGATCAGGAAACCCTTGCTCGCCACCGACGGCAGGCGCAGCACGCGGAACGCAGCTTCCTTGATGTCGATCGCACCGACATCGAGCGCCGGCATCGCGACCTTTTTGCGCGTGGCGTTGCGGTGCATGCGCGGTGGCTTGCCGAGCAGCACTTCCATCGGCATGTCGACGGCCTTGTCGTTGAAGTAGCTGTCGGTCACCACCAACTCGGGCTCGGCGGTGGCCTCGCCGAGCACCGCGAACGGGCAGCGCTCGCGCTCGCACAGCGCC
>CAYXZX010000234.1:0-2843 GCA_964469455.1 uncultured Rhodocyclaceae bacterium
GACGCCGTGGAACCCCAAGACCGAGCTGCTGCAGATCGGCATCAAGGGCTACGTCCCGCCGGCCACGGCGCCACTGCCAGCCACCATTCGGGCCAGCGGCACCGCTAACCTGGAAGCGCAGGCATGCAGGGCATGCGCATCGACCATCTCCGCCAGCGCCTGGCCGAACTCGGCGCCAAGCCGGGGCATGTCGAGCGCCTGCTGCGCGACTGGACGCATGCACGCCCGCTCGACGGCTTCGAGGCGGCCCACGCCCCGCCCAAGGCGGTGGTCGGCGTGTTGCCATCACTGACTTCGGAACTGGAGGGGCTCGCGCGCGTCGCCAGCGAGCACCCGAGCGACGACGGTTCCTCGCGCCTGCTGGTCGAACTGGCCGATGGTCAGGCTGTGGAAAGCGTGCTGCTGCCGCGCGAAGGCGTCTGCGTGTCCACGCAGGTCGGCTGCGCGGTCGGCTGCACCTTCTGCATGACCGGCCGCAGCGGCTTGCTGCGCCAACTCGGCAGCGCCGAAATCGTCGCGCAAGTGGCGCTGGCCCGCGCGCGGCAGCCCGTGAAGAAGGTCGTGTTCATGGGCATGGGCGAACCGGCGCACAACATGGACAACGTTCTGGAAGCCATCGACCTGCTCGGCACCGCTGGCGGCATCGGCCACAAGAATCTCGTCTTCTCGACGGTTGGCGATCGCCGCGTTTTCGAGCGCCTGCCGCAGGGCAGGGTCAAGCCGGCGCTGGCGCTGTCGCTGCATTCGACCAAGGTGGAACTGCGCGAGCAACTATTGCCGCGCGCGCCGCGCATCGATCCCGCGGAGCTGGTCGAACTCGCCGATGATTACTGCCGCGCCACCGGCTACCCCATCCAGTACCAATGGACGCTGATCGAGGGCGTGAACGACGGCGACGACGAACTCGACGGCATCGTGCGCCTGCTCAAGGGCAAGTACGCGGTGATGAACCTGATTCCCTGCAACGAGATCGAGGGCGGCGACTTCAAGCGGCCGTCAGCCGAACGCGCGGCGGCGATGTCGCTGCACCTCTACCGGCACGGCATCCTCACCAAGCTGCGCCAGTCGGCTGGACAGGACATCGCCGGCGGCTGCGGGCAGTTGCGGGCGCGGGCGCTCGAAGCCTAGAAAAGCCGCCGCACGCGACCTGGCCGGCTTCGAATGGGCAGTGACTTCGCCGATTGAGTAGGCCTCCGGCGCCTAGAGCGCCATGCCCCCACCGGAAGCAGGAACATCAGGTAGGCAACGCCGATCGTGGCGGGTCCGCGGGTCTGCGCCAAGACGAGGGGCTAACGGGGCGATGTGGCGCGGCGTTTTGTCGAGGGCTTGTCCGTTGTGCGCGCAACAGGGGCAGCCTGCTCCGCAAGGCGCCCCGTAACGTACTTGTGCAGAACGCTGGCAATGAGCGTTTGGTAGGGTACGCCTTCCTTCAGGGCCTGAACCTGAATGTCGCTGAGGTCGCCGGACGACAGGCGGATGTTGACTCGGCGATCCTTGATGGCGGTGGCACGCGCGGCGGCCTTGAATTTGGCAAGCTCGGCTTTCGTTGCCACCGACTTCAGTTTGCCTTTCTCAAAGGCGCTCACTAATTCGAGTTCGTATTCATCAATTTTCGGCATCTGCATCACCTTGATTCAAGTAGTCCCGGGTAGCTTTGCGGCTCGGGATCACAGTCTTAAGGAAGAAGTGGTCTTCTTCTTCGACAAACGGCACCAAGTAGGCGTGGCTGTCACACGAGACGACAAGAATGCGCTGCTTCGGGTATTTCGCCCGATTCGGATGGGCCAGAATGTCCAGCAACCCACCGGACTCGATGGCGACCACCACATTTTCAAACGAAATGCCACGCTCGGACGTAAGCGCCTCATTCTTCTCGGCACTCCAGCGAAATGGCTTCATGGCGCCATTCTAGGCCGGTGTGTGCCTAATGTCACCACAAGCCGGGGGCGCCCAAAGAACGATACGGACTTCATCGTCCCCATCGGGTGTCGGATGCAGCAGGCAGTGCAAACCATTCTGATCGAGTTTCGGCAGTGAATCATCCACCCCTGCGTGGCAAGTGGAATTCCTGGCGCGGCCCGGAGGGCCGGGACATCAGGGGGTGACGGTGAGCCAGCGGCAGCCGGCGGCGTCGCAAGCGAGGGCGTTGCCGGTGGCGTGCCAGTCGCCGAGCACCCAGCGCTCGCAGGCGCGGCCGTCGATGTGATGCTCGTGGCGCGCCTGCCGGTGGGTGTGGCCGTGGATCATGCGCACGACGCCATGCGCGCGGAGGGCGGTGGCAACGGCGTCGGCGTTGGCGTCCATGATGTCGTAGCGCTTGCCGCCCTTGGCGGTTTCGCTCTGCTCGCGCAGGCTTTCGATCTTGCGCTTGCGCTCGGCGAGCGGCAGGGCGAGCAGGTTGCGCTGCCATTCCGCCGAACGCAGCAGCGTGCGCACGGCCTGATAATCGAGATCGTCGGTGCAGAGCGTGTCGCCGTGGAGCAGCAGCGTCGGCACGCCGCCGATGTCGGCGACCGTGGGTTCGGGGATGAAAGTCAGCCGTGACGCCACGCCGAATTGCCCGCTGGCGAGGAAGTCGCGGTTGCCGCGAAGAAAGAATTTCGGGGTATCGAGGGCGGCGAGCGCGTCGACGATGCGCCGGTTGAAGGGATCGTCGGGGTCGTCGATGGCGTCGTCGCCGGCCCAGTAGTCGAACAGGTCGCCGAGGATGTAGAGCGCTTGCGCCTGCCGGGCGGGGCCGGCGAGAAAGCACAGGAAGAGGTCGGCCGTTTCCGGCCTGCGGGCCGAGAGGTGCAGGTCGGAAACGAACAGCGTCGGCAAATCGGTGGCCAGCGTGCTCAGCA
>CAYXZX010000235.1:0-2835 GCA_964469455.1 uncultured Rhodocyclaceae bacterium
CCTTTGTCGTTTTTGCTACGCTCCGCACTCTAGCAAACATCATGGAAAAAATTGTGTGCCATGAAGTGGCTTAAGTTAGCCGGAATAGCAGCCGCCCTGGCTCTGCTATTCCTGGTCGGCGCCGCAGCATACGTAGTCGCTGGCAATTCCGCTTGGCTCAAAACGGAGTTGGCCAAGGCAGCACGGGAACAGTGGCGCCGCACCTTGGCCATCGAAGGGGAACTGGAGCTTTCGTTCTGGCCGGACATCGGGTTTCGCGTCGGCAAGGTCCGCGTGTCCGAGGCTGGCGCCGACCGGACTTTCGCGACCATTGAAAGCGCCCGGCTGTCCGTCGCGACATGGCCGCTGCTGGACAGGAAGCTTGTCGTCCGATCGTGCGAGCTCGACGGCCTCGACATCACACTTGTACGCCGTCGAGACGGCACGCTCAACTTCGCCGATCTGCTGCCGGGTGCGACGACGGACGACAAGGATATCGCCGACCAGTCGCCATGGAAAATCGACATCGCCGCCATCCGCCTTGCCAATGCCCGTCTGGCCTGGCTTGACGAACAGGCCGGCAAGACCGCCTCGGTTTCCGCGCTGACGCTGACCACGGGCCACATCGTTGGCGACACGGCAATGCGCGCATTCCATGTCGACACACCGCACTTTTCGGCCCGGCTGGATGGCGACACACGTTCCGCCAGCGTGCGCCTGACGACGCCGGCCGTCGACGTTGTCGGCAAACAGTGGAAGATCGCCGGACTCGACCTGGGCATGGACGCGCGCATCGGTGAAACCACGTTGTCGACACAGTGGGCCTCGGCCATCACGGTCGATCCGTCGAGCCACGCGCTGGCGTTGGACGACATCGCCGGCCGGGTCGACATTGCCCATCCGAGGCTGCCGACGAAGTCACTGGCGCTGCCGATCGCCGGACGGCTGAGCGGCAACCTGTCGAGGCCGTCCGCCAGCGGCGCCTTGTCGAGCCGGCTCGACGGATCAAGCGTGGCGCTGCGGTTCGACGTGGCGCGCTTCGCGCCGCTGTCGCTGGTTTTCGATCTCGGCATCGACCGCGTCGATCTCGACAAGTACCTGGCCCGGGACAGGGATGGCGACGACGGCCGCATCGACCTTTCCGCCTTGAAAGGGATGGACATCCGGGGCGACATCCGCATCGGCCGGCTTCGGCTTGGCCAGGTGACGGCCACCAATATCACGCTGGCATTCGACGCCGCCGCCGGCGCGCTCGACCTCACGCCACGCGCAACGTCTGCCGGTACGGCTCGGCGGGATGATGAAAAGCGACCGGCCCGTCCGGCCGGGCGTTGACGAACTGATAGACGAACTCGTCGCGCGAGTCCAGCATCTCCCGGGCCGTGCCTTCGGCAACGACCACGCCATCATGGAGGAAATACGCATAATCGACCATCTTCAACGACTCGAAGATGTCATAGGTGACGACGATGGACGTGATGCCGAGCGCGTCGTTGAGCGTGCGGATCAGGTGGGCGATGACATTGAGCGAAATCGGGTCGAGGCCGGCGAACGGCTCGTCGTACATGATCAACATCGGATCGAGCGCTATTGCGCGCGCCAGCGCCACCCGCCGCGCCATGCCGCCCGAGAGTTCATTGGGCATCAGGCGGCTGGCGCCGCGCAGGCCGACGGAATTCAGCTTCATCAACACCAGCCGGTGGATCAGGTCTTCCGGCAGGTCGGTCAGCTCGCGCATGGGAAAGGCGATGTTCTCGTAGACGGAAAGGTCGGAGAACAGGCCGCCGGCCTGGAACATCATGCCCATTTCGCGGCGCAGGTCGTAGAGCGCGTCGTTGTCCAGTTCGTGGATCACCCGGCCATCCACCGCCACCTTGCCACGCCGGGGCCGGCGCTGGCCGCCGATCAGCTTCAGGAGGGTGCTCTTGCCGGAACCGGAAACGCCGAGGATCGCCACCACCTTGCCGCGCGGTACGCGCAGGTTCACGCCGCGCAGCACCTGGTTGGCGCCATAGGCGAAGTGAAGATCGTCGATCTCGATAAGGTGTTCGCTGCCGCTTTTCATGGCACCGATTTTCTCAGACTTGGCTGTCCCATGCCAGAATCGCGGCCATGACATTGCAGCTCGGAATCGACCTGGGAGGAACGAAGATCGAGATCGTCGCGCTCGGCAGCGACGGCGGCGAGTTGTTGCGCCGGCGCGTCCCGACGCCGCGCGGCGATTACATGGGCACGGTCATGGCCGTGGTCGGGCTGGTCGAGTCGGTCGAGAACGAACTCGACGGGCGCGGCACCGTTGGCGTCGGCATTCCCGGCGCGGAATCCCGCGTCACCGGCCTCGTCAAGAACGCCAATTCGACCTGGCTGATCGGCCAGCCGCTGCGCCGCGACTTGCAGGCCTTGCTGCATCGGCAGGTGAGGATCGAGAACGACGCCAACTGCTTCGCGCTGTCCGAGGCGACGGATGGCGCCGCCGCGGGCGCGGACGTCGTTCTTGGCGTCATCCTCGGCACCGGCGTCGGCGGCGGCATTGTCGTTCGTGGCAAGACGTTGGTCGGCGCCAATGCCATCGCCGGCGAGTGGGGCCACAACCCGATGCCGGGCGAACACGACCGCGCGACCTGCTACTGCGGCCGACAGGGCTGCGTCGAACTCTATCTTTCCGGGCCGGGCCTGGCCCGCGACCACAAAGTCAGTGGCGGCGACACGCCGGGCGCCGAGGCCATCGTCGCCGGCGCCGCCGCCGGCGACAGCGATTGCGAGGCGACCTTGGCGCGCTACGAGTCGCGGCTGGCCCGGGCGCTGGCGCAGGTGATCAACGTCCTCGATCCGGAGGTCATCGTGCTCGGCGGCGGC
>CAYXZX010000236.1:0-2767 GCA_964469455.1 uncultured Rhodocyclaceae bacterium
CGTCACCTCGCCCTCGGCCAAGCGCGGCTACACCGCCTACGTGCTGGCCAAGATGTCGCGCCTGCAGGGCGCTTCCGGCATCCACGTCGGCACCATGGGCTACGGCAAGATGGAAGGCGACAAGGACGATCGCGCCATCGCCTACATCATCGAGCGCGACAGCTATACCGGTCCCGCCTACCACCAGGAGTGGTACGGCATGAAGCCGACCACGCCGATCATCTCCGGCGGCATGAACGCGCTGCGCCTGCCCGGCTTCTTCGAGAACCTCGGCCACGGCAACGTCATCAACACGGCGGGCGGCGGCTCCTACGGCCACATCGACAGCCCGGCAGCAGGCGCCAAGTCGCTGCGTCAGGCCTACGAGTGCTGGAAAGCCGGCGCCGACCCCATCCAGTGGGCCAGGGAACACAAGGAATTCGCCCGCGCCTTCGAGTCCTTCCCGAAGGACGCCGACAAGCTGTATCCGGGTTGGCGGGATCGCATCGGCAGCCACAAGTAGCCACCGACATGACCGACTACCTGGTCCGGCGGGAGCCCTTCTACCAGCCGCAGGGCAACGAAGTCGCCCTCTACGAGGCCGCGTATGCGGCGCGGCTGCCGGTGATGATCAAAGGGCCGACCGGCTGCGGCAAGTCGCGCTTCGTCGAGTACATGGCCTGGAAGCTGGGCAAGCCGCTGATCACTGTCGCCTGCAACGAGGACATGACGGCCAGCGACCTGGTCGGCCGGTATCTCCTCGATGCCGACGGCACGCGCTGGCTCGACGGCCCGCTGACCATGGCGGCGCGCATCGGCGCGATCTGTTATCTCGACGAGATCGTCGAGGCGCGGCAGGACACCACCGTGGTCATTCACCCGCTGACCGATCACCGGCGCACGCTGCCCTTGGACAAGAAGGGGGAGCTGATCGAGGCACACCCCGACTTCCAGCTGGTCATGTCCTACAACCCGGGCTACCAGTCGCTGATCAAGGATCTGAAGCAATCCACCAAGCAGCGCTTCACGGCATTCGATTTCGACTATCCCGAAGCCGCGCTGGAAGCCGGCATCGTCGCGACGGAGAGCGGCGTTGAACGGGATCAGGCGGTCCGGCTGGTCAGGATCGCCCAGACGGCCCGCAACCTGAAGGGCCACGGCCTTGACGAAGGCATTTCGACGCGCCTGCTCGTCTATGCGGCCACGCTGATCCGGCGCGGCGTCGGGCCGGTCGATGCCTGCCGCATGGCGCTGGTGCGGCCGATCACCGACGACACCGACATCCGCGCCACGCTGTACCACGCCATCGACGCCGTGTTCGGCTGAGCGTCGCGCCGAAAGTCAGTCGTGGCGGCACGCCGATGACCACTGGACTGCGCCCCCAGCCGGACGCCCGCAAGCGGGTCATGATGCACCCGCAGGTGCAGACCTACTGGCATGAAGTCGACTGCGGCTTCCAGCAGGTCGCCGAAGTGTTCGAGGAGTGCATCTACGAGGCGCTGACGACATTCTCGCGGCCGCAGATGAGGCTCTACCTCGAGGCTGCGCGCACGCTGGGCAAGCTCGGCCGGGGCCCCGAACCGATGCTGGCCTTGCTCGAAGGCTGGCCGGGCGTGGCCGCCTCCCTCAAGAATCGCGCACTGCCGGAAGCCATGGACGCGGTCATGTCCCTGGTGCGCGCCATGCAGAAGTCGCCCAACGGCCCGGCCATCGCGCCGTTCCTGCAGACCCTGCCAGCCGTGGCGCGCCGCCTGCCCTCCCTGCCGCAGCTGCAGGGCTACCTCGATATCGCCGGCGACCTGATGGCGCGCACCACGGGTTCCATCCATGGTCGACAAGCGACGATTGCCAGTCCCGGCCTGCCAGAATTGTTTGCCCAGGCGCCGCGCCTGCTCGGCCTGCTTTCGTTGCGCGGGCTCGGCAACTGGGTCGACTACGGCATCCGCAACCACGGCGACCATCCGGAGCGCCAGGCCGAATACTTCCGGCTCGCCTCGCCCGACAGCCGTGCCATCATGCAGCGCGAGCGGCACGGCACGCTGTTCAACGATATCGAGCGCCAGCTCGACCTCTATCTGCGCGCGCTCTGGAGCACCCACGAGACGCTGGTGCCCTATTCCACGGCATTCGATGAACTGCGCCAGCCCGTTCCCTATTTCGACAAGCAGGGCATGCGCGTGCCCGACGTGTTCGACGACGCAGACGGCCCGCGGGGCAGGGTTCCCGGCATCGACCGCTACCGCGCCGTTCTCGCCCACATGGTCGGCCACCGCCGCTGGAGTGTCGCGCAGGTCGCCGACAACTGGAGTCCGTTCCAGCGCATGGCGGTCGAGTTCTTCGAGGACGCGCGCGTCGACGCACTGCTGATGCGGGAGTACCCGGGCCTCGGCCGCATCTTCCTGACCTTGCACCCCAAGCCGGTCGAGGAAGCCTGCGACCCCGAAACGACGTCCTGCCTGCGCCATCGCCTGGCGATGCTGTCGCGCGCCTTCATCGATCCTGAACACGGCTACCGCGATGAAGTGCTGAATGACTTCGTCGCCCGCTTCCGGGCGGCGCTCGACGGCGGCCCATCGAGCACCGCGGCGATAGCCGCCCTGGCGTTAGCCTATGTCGCCAGGACGCGGCGCGCTTCCGATCAGTTCGCCAGGATCCACTTCGACGACACCGTGGTCGACTACCGCGACGACAACCGCCAGCTCTGGAAATTCATCGAGGCCGGCGACGAGGAGGAGGCTTTCGACGAGCCGCGCCAACTCGACCGCCACGATGACCAGGCGCTGCGAGA
>CAYXZX010000237.1:0-2745 GCA_964469455.1 uncultured Rhodocyclaceae bacterium
CCGTGGTGCCGATCACGGTGCTGAGCAACATTCCCAACACGATCTCCATCGCCCTGCTCTCGCTGAAGAATCCCCTGCCGCTGGCGGCGGCCTTCGATTTCAGCGAAGGCGCGATTCCGGAAATCCAGGTGCGTGTCCGTCTGGCAGAGACCACCGGCGTCCGGGCCGTGGTCAAGACCGCTGACGGCAAGTTCTTCGCGACGCAGAAGGACGTCAAGGTCACCGTCGGCGGCTGCGGCGGCTGAAGCGCGCGCCACTCCCATCCCACCCGATAACGACAGACAGGAACAGAACATGGCAGATCCGATGAAAATCCGCGCTTCGCTCAAGGGCGACGTCGCCGACATCCGCGTGATGATGAGCCACCCGATGGAGAACGGTCAGCGCAAGGACAGCGCCGGCAACACCATTCCGCACCACTTCATCCAGCAGATCTGGGTGGAAGTCGGCGGCAAGATGGTCATCCAGGGCCAGACCGGCACCTCGGTCTCGCGTAATCCGGTTTTCGGCTTCAAGGTCAAGGGCGCCAAGGTCGGCGACAAGGTCGTCATCAAGTGGCGCGACAACAAGGGCGAAACCCGTAGCGACGAGGCGACCATCGCGGCCTGACGCCGGATGGACTGCCGAATCGGCAGAGGCAGGCAAGCTCCCCGCACGCGGGGAGTTTGTTTTTTGTGCAGCCGCACATCGACCTGATGCAATAAATTCCGTTCCTGAAGCGGCTCCCGCTTCGCGAAGATCGAGGAGGAGACATGAGAGTCATCATTGCAATGGGCGCTGCGCTCGCGCTCGGCGTGTCGTCGCCGCTGACTTTCGCGGCGCAGGTGTCGCCAGCCAAGGCGTCGGCGAAGTCGCAGAAGAAAGCCGCCGCGGCCACGCCGACGGCCGCCGAGGAGCCGGACGAAGCCACCAAGGAATTCGAGAAGTTCCGCGCCCAGATGGAGGATTCCAACCCCGCCGAACTGTTCGAAATGAAAGGTGAGGAATTGTGGAAACAGAAGCGCGGACCGAAGAATGTCTCGCTCGCCGAAACCTGTGACCTCGGCCAAGGCGTTGGCGTTGTCAAGGGCGCCTATGTCGGCACGCCGCGCTACTTCGCCGATGCCGACGCGGTGATGGACGCCGAGCGGCGGATCGTCTGGTGCATGGTCGAAAAACAGGGCTTCAAATTCGATGACATCGCCAAGAAGCCCTTCCAGGCCGAGAACGACGCAGGTGCGCCGGACATCACCAACCTCGTCACCTATGTGGCGGCGCATTCGAAGGACATGACCATTGCCGTGCCGCTGGACCATCCCCGCGTGCGCGACGCCTTCGAAACCGGCAAGGAGATCGCCAACTACCGCGCCGGCCCCTACGACTTCTCCTGCAACACCTGCCACGGCGGCGAAGGCAAGCGCATCCGCATGCAGAACCTCCCCAACATCAGCACCGGCAAGGGGGCCATCAAGGGCGTGCAGGGCTGGCCCGGCTACCGCATGACCGGCGGCGTGATGCTCACGCATCAGTGGCGCATGAACGACTGCTTTCGCCAGCAGCGCTTCCCGGCGCCGAAGTACGCATCGGAGCTCGTCACCGATCTCTTGACCTACATGATCGGCAACGCCAATGGCCACATCTATCGCGGCCCCGGCATCAAGCGCTGACAGGGAGAACGCTCACATGAACGCCAAGATCATTCCGCTGGCCATCGCCGCCGCCGGCCTGCTCGCCGCCAGCCTCCCCGTGCTCGCCGATGCCGAACATCGCGGCAAGGCCATCGAGGTCATCAAGCGCGACTTCCAGCCGCGCGGCCAGGCCGGCATCGACCGTCTCGCCGAAGATGGCTTGCAGGCGATCTGCAACCGGACCGGCAACAACCCGCCCGAGTACATCGCCAAGCGCATGGAGGCCGACCAGCTGGCCACCGTCAAGCTGCCTGCCGACGGCAAGCTGCTCGGCGATTGGAAGGAAGGCGAGAAGATCGCCCAGAGCGGACGCGGCTTCACATGGACCGACAATCCCGGCCTGCCGGTGGGAGGCAATTGCTACAACTGCCACCAGATCAGCCCGAAGGAAAGCTCGTTCGGCACCATCGGCCCCAGCCTCTTCCAATATGGCAAGCTGCGCGGCAACACACCCGACATCCAGAAGTACACCTACAGCAAGATCTGGAATGCCAAGGGCTTCAATGTCTGCTCGGAGATGCCGCGCTTCGGCCACGTCGGAGCGCTGAATGAACAACAGGTCAAGCATCTGGTCGCACTGCTGCTCGATCCCGAGTCGCCCGTCAACAAATGAATCGCCGCGAGTTCCTGCAAGTGCTGGCGGCCGCCTCGGCGGCCGGCATGGCGCTCGATGCGCCCGACGCGCTCGCGGCGCGGAGTGGCGAGAAGTTCTACGACCTCCCGCGTCACGGCAATGTTCACCTGCTGCATTTCACCGACTGCCACGCCCAGTTGCTGCCGGTCTGGTTTCGCGAACCGAGCGTCAACGTCGGCTTCGGCGCGGCGTCTGGCAAAGTGCCGCACCTGGTCGGCGAACATCTGCTCAAGGCGTTCGGCATCAAGGCCGGATCGCGCGAGGCGCATGCCTTCTCCTGTCTTGACTTCCAGCAGGCGGCCAGGATCTACGGCAAGGTAGGCGGCTTCGCTCATCTGGCCACGCTGGTCAAGCAGCTGAAAGTCAGCCGTCCCGGCGCGCTGCTGCTGGACGGCGGCGACACATGGCAGGGCTCGGCGACCGCGCTGTGGACCAAGGGGCAGG
>CAYXZX010000238.1:0-2730 GCA_964469455.1 uncultured Rhodocyclaceae bacterium
CCTTCGCCGCCGACGCCAGCCACGAACTGCGCACACCGCTGGCCGTCATCCGCGGCGCGGCCGAAGTGCTGGCCGATGACCCCAGCCTGTCGCCCGCCCAGGCGGGTCGGGTTGCCCGCATCGAGCGCGCCGCGGCACAGATGTCGGAGCTGATCCCGGCCCTGTTGTTGCTGTCCCGCGAAGAGCCCGCGCCGGCCGACACCCGCTGCGATGCCGCACAGCTCGCCCGGGACTGCATCGGCCGCCACACGCCGCTGGCCCTGGAGCGCGGCATCGCGCTGAAGCTCGAAGCCCCGGCGCCGGTCAGCCTGCCGGTGCCTTCGGCGATGTTCGCCATGGTCATCGCCAACCTCGTGCATAACGCGATCGTCCACGCCGCGCACGGCTCGGTGGGCGTCAGCCTGAGCGACGACAGGCTCGTGGTCAGCGACACGGGCCCCGGCATCGACCAGCAGGAACTCGGTCAGGTGTTCGATCGCTATCACAAGGGCCCCGACAGCGAGGGCGCCGGAATAGGGCTTTCGCTGGTCAAGCGCATCTGCGACCGTCACGGCTGGCGCATCGCCCTGACCAGCCGTCCGGGCGGTGGCACCACCGCCACGCTTCATTTCACGGCCTGAGCGAAGGCCCCTCCGCATCGATCGGGCGGGCGGCGAGCGCCCGGAAGCACATCGCTCCGCTGGTCGTCACTTGCCCTGCAATTCGGCGAGCATTTCGATCTGCACCTGCTGAATCTGCACCAGGCGCTCCCATTGATGGGTCAGCAGGTGATCCAGTTTTTCGTTGAGGTGCCGGATCTCGAGTTCGGCCTTGAGGTTGACCTGGTAGTCATGCTGGGAACGCAACCGATCCCGCGCTTCCTGGCGCTTCTGGCTCATCATGATGATCGGTGCCTGAACCGCCGCCAGGCATGACAGCAGCAGGTTGAGCAGGATGAACGGGAACGGATCGACGGGGCGCCAGTAGAGCACGAGCGAATTCATGGCGATCCAGCCCGCCATGAAGACGCCGAAGCCGAACAGGAAAGCCCAGCTGCCTGCCATCTCGGCCAGCCGGTCGGCCATGCGCTCCCCCAAGGTCCAGGTCTTCTCGGACTCGGCGTCCACGTTCATCGCCAGGAGTTCGTGCTGCCGCAGGCTGTCGATCACTTCCTTCTCGATCGATCCCAGTTCGCCCCGCTCGGACGCCAGCAAGGACTCGACGTAGTTCGCGCTGTAACGCAACAGATCCGGCCGGCATATGAAGGATTCCATCGACCAGGCGGGATGTTCGTGAACGATCAGTTCGGCGATGGTGTCACGCACGGCGGCGCCCGACACGACTTCGCGCTGCGGAAACTCGTTGCCGCAGACCGCGCATCTGCGCTGATTTCGTTGAGATCTCCTCATGATCTTGTCCTCGGGATAGCCATCATGAACCACCGCGCGAATCATCTTACGCCCGCGTCGGGCCATGGGTGGCCACCGATCCCGGGACTTGACGATGTCTTCACATTCGGTCGGGTAGTGTTGGGCATTTTTCTTGTCCACGGCAAGAATATTCGCTTCTGCTAATATTTATGGATCCGAAGTTCCCTTCAACGGCCGGTTCGTCGAATGACCAGCCCATGCCGCTGCCCATGAAACCGCTCTCCGGCCCCCTGACGAAACTCTTGCCCTTCCTGCGCTGGTGGCCCATGGTCAGCCGCAAGACCTTGCGCGACGACCTGCTGGCCGGATTCACGGGCGCCCTGATCGTGCTGCCCCAGGGCGTCGCCTTTGCCACCATCGCGGGCCTGCCGCCGCAATACGGCCTTTATGCGGCCATGATGCCGGCCATCATCGGCGCGCTGTTCGGTTCCAGCTGGCACCTGGTTTCCGGCCCGACCACGGCGATCTCCATCGCCGTGTTCGCCGCCTTGTCACACCAGGCGGAGCCCGGCTCGGCGCAATACATCGGCCTGGTGCTCACGCTCACGTTCCTGGTCGGCATTTTTCAGCTGGTGCTCGGACTGGCCCGCCTGGGTGCGCTGGTGAACTTCATCTCGCATACGGTGGTCATCGGCTTCACGGCCGGCGCCGCCATCCTCATCGCGGCCAGCCAGGTGCGCAACTTCTTCGGCATCGCCATTCCGCGCGGCACGCCCTTCCACGAGATATTGCATCAACTGTTCGTCCAGTTCGCCAACATCAATCCCTGGGTACTGACCGTCAGCCTGGCAACACTTGCCGCCGGCATCCTGACCAGGCGCTACCTGAAGAAGATCCCCTACATGATCGCGGCAATGGTGGTCGGGAGCCTGGTCGCCGAAGCCTTCAACCTGTGGCGCGGCACCGCCGCCACCGGCATCGTGACGGTCGGCGCCCTGCCGTCCGGCCTGCCGCCGTTGTCGGCGCCGGACTTGTCGCTCGACGTGCTGCGCCACACCGTCGGCCCGGCGCTGGTCATCACCATGCTGGCGCTCACCGAGGCGGTGTCGATCTCGCGCGCCATCGCGGTGCGTTCCGAGCAGCGCGTCGACGGCAACCAGGAATTCATCGGCCAGGGACTCTCCAACATCATCGGCAGCTTCTTCTCGGCCTACGCGTCGTCGGGCTCCTTCAACCGCAGCGGCGTCAATTTCGAGGCCGGCGCACGCACGCCGCTAGCCTCCATCTTCGCCTCGCTGTTCCTGGTGCTGGTGCTGCTGCTGGTGGCGCCGCTCGCCGCCTACCTGCCCAACGCGGCGATGGCCGGCATCCTGTTCCTGGT
>CAYXZX010000239.1:0-2702 GCA_964469455.1 uncultured Rhodocyclaceae bacterium
AAGGCGGCCGCCGAGCGGCTGCAGCTCGAGAACGCCCTGCGCCTGGCGCTGGAGCGGAATGAATTCAGGCTGCATTTCCAGCCGCAGATCGATATCGCGTCGGGCGCGGTGGTGGCGATCGAGGCGCTGATCCGCTGGCAAAGCCCGGTCATGGGGCTGGTGCCACCAGACAAGTTCATTCCGCTGGCGGAGGAGGTCGGCCTGATCGAGGCCATCGGCCGCTGGGTGCTGGAGGAGTCGGGGCGCGAATGCCGGCGCCTGGTCGATGCCGGTCATGCGAGCATCCGCGTCGCGGTCAACCTGTCGATGCAGCAGTTGCGCAAGCGCGACATCGTCGCCGTCGTGCGGCGCATGCTGCAGGACAACGCGATCGCGGCCGGTCAGTTGGAACTCGAGGTGACGGAGACCGTGACCATGGAGGCGCCCGAAACGACCATCGGCGTGCTCCGGCAATTGCGCGCACTGGGGGTCCTGCTTTCGGTGGACGATTTCGGCATTGGCTATTCATCGCTGGCCCGGCTGAAGCTGCTGCCCATCCACGGCCTCAAGCTCGACCGAACGCTCGTCGGCGACATCGAAACCGACGCCAACGACGCAGCGATTTGCGCGGCGGCGATCGCCATGGCGCACAGCCTTGGGCTGAGCGTCGTGGCGGAAGGCGTCGAAACCGAGGCGCAGCTCGAACACCTGCGTGGCCTCGGTTGCGACCTGGCCCAGGGCTACCACTTCAGCCGGCCATTACCGGTCGAGGAATTGCATTCCTATCTGGAGCGCTCGCGGCGGAGCCCGGCCGCCGTTGCTTCCGCCTGAAGCCAGTCCCGGGCCCAAGAGACTGCGGCGTCAAGATTGGCCAACGCAGCCGCGCCCGGCGGTGCGCCGAGTTCGAAGGCCTCGCTGCGAATCGCCAGAAGCCAGCAAGGCGGCGGCTGCTCGTCGTGCAGGTCGACGTAGACCTGCATGACGGCCTGCGGCGACAGGGCGTGTGTGGTGAAACTGGCATCGTCGCGGGGCAGGATCGGAGTCACTTCGAATGGCGCCGACGCGGCGACGCTGGCATCGACAAACAGTACGCACCGGCGGTCCCGCAGGTCGAGCGCGTGTTCGACCTGCAGCTGGAAATCGGTGAAGCATTCGACGCCGGGCAGTTGCAGCGCCTCGATGCGCTCGACAAACAGCGGGCCGACAGCGTCGTCGCCGCAGCTCGGGTTGCCCCAGCCAAAAACCAGGATCGGCGGCGTCACGCGCGCAGGCAACGGCCGTCGGCGCCGCGCATCAGCCGGTCGATCGGCGTGCCGTCATGGCTGACTATCGTCACCTCGAGCGGCATTCTCCCCAGCGCGTGCGTGGCGCAGGAGAGGCAGGGGTCGAAGGCGCGGATCGCCACCTCGATGTGGTTCAGCAGCCCTTCCGTGATTTCCCTGCCGTCGAGATGCTGGCGGGCCACCTGCCGGATCGCCTCGTTCATCGCCTGGTTGTTGTGCGTGGTCGAGACGATCAGGTTGGCGCGGATGACTTCGTCGTTCTCGTTGACCCGATAGTGGTGGATCAGGGTGCCGCGTGGCGCCTCGATGACGCCGACGCCGCGACCGGTCCGCTCGCCCGTGACAACCAGATCGCTGCCCGTGATGTCGTCGTCGTGCAGCAGATCCTTGATGCACTCGGCCGCATGCAGCATCTCGATCATGCGTGCCCAGTGGTAGCCGAGCGTGGCGCCAGCAGCGCCGGGAAAGCCCAGGAACGCGATGCGCTCCTTGTCGGCCAGCGGTGTCGGGATGTGGTCGCAGTTGGCGACCCGTGCCAACGGGCCGACCCGATACCATCCCGTTTCGGGGCCGAGCGAGCGCAGGAAAGGAAACTTCATGTAGGACCAGGGCTTGACGTCCTCGACGATCACGTCCCAGTAACGGCCGTAGTCGAAGTGGTCGAACAGGATGCTGCCGCTCCTGTCGCGGGCGCGCAGCCCGCCGTGATAGAGATCCATGGCGCCGTCGGCGCGGATGAGGCTCATCGAGTGGGCATCGAAACGACCGAACGCGTTGTTGAAGTCGGCGTTCTGCTCGAACAACTGTCTTGCCAGCCCGACCGCCTCGCGGCTCCAGGCGACCATCTGATAGGCGTCCTTCAGGAGCGCCGCGCGCTCCTCGGCGCTCAGAGACTTGTTTACACCGCCGGGAATCGATCCGGTGCCGTGCACCCGCTTGCCGGCGGTCATGCGGATCACTTCCTGACCATACTTGCGCAACAGCACGCCCTTCTTCGCCGTGTCGGGGTAGGCGGCGATGACGCCGACCACGTTGCGTTTCGCCACGTCCGCATCGAATCCGAACAGCAGGTCGGGCGACGCGAGGTGGAAGAAGTGCAGCGCGTGCGACTGCAGGATCTGGCCGTAGTGCATCAGGCGGCGGATTTTCTCGGCCGTCGGCGTCAACTGCGTGGCACCGACAATCATGTCGAGCGCCTTAGAGGCCGCGAGATGGTGCGAAACCGGGCAGATGCCGCACAGGCGTTGCACCATGACCGGCACTTCCCAGTAGGGACGGCCCTGGATGAACTTCTCGAAGCCGCGGAACTCGACGATGTGCAGGCGTACCTGATGCACCTTGTTGTTTTCGTCCAGCAGGAGCGTGACCTTGCCATGGCCCTCGACGCGCGACACCGGGTCGATGGCGACGCGTCGCAGTTGGTCCGGGTGGGCGGCTGTT
>CAYXZX010000240.1:0-2675 GCA_964469455.1 uncultured Rhodocyclaceae bacterium
CCGGCCAGGAACGATCCGGCAATGCCGAGGATGATCGTCATGATGAAGCCCATGCTCTCCTTGCCCGGGTGCAGCAGCTTGGCGACGATGCCAATGACGAAGCCCAGCACGATGGTCCAGACGATGCCCATGATGATCCTTTCATGACGGGGAACGATGCGAGGAAGTATAACGCGCGACCTGTAGCAGGGTTGTCACGGCCATGCGGCGATTGCAAACTTGTGTGCCCGACAGCATGCTGCCGCCATCGCTACGGCATATAGTATAAGTCCCGGCCGCGTCCGGTTCCGGTCAATCAGCGAAGGAGAACAAGCATGAGCATGGGCAATGGCAATTCGGGCGACGACATGCCCGACTTCTCCGATGTCGTCAGCGGTGCGTCGAGCACCGCGGCAGAAACTGAAGCCACGTACAAGTCCTACACCATTGTCGCGGGCGACTCGTTGTCGAAGATCGCCAAGCGTGAGTATGGCAATGCCAACGACTGGCCAAGGATCTTCGAGGCCAACAAGGACCAGATCAAGGACCCCAACAAGATCTTCCCCGGCCAGAAGATCAGGATTCCGCTCTGAATCGCCACTTTTCGAAAGGCTTCGTCATGAAACTTGTCTCGCAGACTTTGTTGGTCATCGCCGCCGTCATCGCCATGGCCGGTTGCGGCAAGAAGGAGGCACCGCCTCCGCCGCCGGCACCCGCACCGGCTGCCGTTGCGCCGGCGTCCGATCTTGTCAATGTGCCGGTGTCCGTCAAGCAAGTCGTGCTGGCCAACCAGATTGGCGCCGACAAGAAGGCCGTCGCGCCGACGACCAGCTTCGCGTCCTCCGACACCATCTATGCCGTCGTCGAGACCATCGGCAGCGGCAATGCCAGCGTCAAGGCGGTGTGGACGTTCCACAAGGGCGACAAGACGGCCCAGGTCAACGAAACGACGCAGGACCTCAAGTTGGCCGGTCCGACCACCAGCGAGTTCCACATCAGCAAGCCGGGTGGCTGGCCCGCCGGCGACTATCAGGTTGAGGTCTTCCTCAACGGCACGTCTGCCAGCAGCCAGAAGTTCACCGTCAAGTAACGATCAGGCAGGTCCGCTCCGAACCAAGGAGCGGATCGCTTGTCTACACCCATCGATTTGTCACTCGGCAGGAGACAGTCATGGCCGCAACCATCACGTTCGATTCAGCGATCCGCCAGGACGGCCAGTCGCTGGCAGAACTGAGCCGGCAATGCCTGGCCATGGCGCGCCGTCGCGCCGGGTTGTCGGCCATGGCCTCGTTCGTGCCGCTGCCGGGGATCGACCTCATTACCGACGTTGCCGTGCTGCTCGCGCTGCTCGGCGACATCAACCGGCGCTTCGGGCTGACGGAGGCGCAGGTTGAGACGCTGTCGCCTTCGCGCAAGGCGCTTGCCTACAAGCTGACCACCGCAGCCGGTGGCTTCTTCGCCACGCGCATGGCCACGTCGCAGGTGTTCCTGACATTGCTCCGGCGCGCCGGGCCCCGGCTGGGCATCATGGAGGCGACGCGGTTCGCACCGATCGTCGGCCAGGTCGTCGCGGCGCTGATCGCCTATTTCACGCTGACGCGCATCGCCCGACGTCATGTCGAGCAGTGCGCCGAGATCGCCGCCCGGTTGTCAGGCTGACTTTTTTGCGGGCTTGCGGGTGGCCGGCTTCTTGGCGGCGGCCGGTTTCTTTTCCCTTGGCGTTCCGCCACCACTGACTTCTATGGTCGATTTCGCGCTCGCCTTGGGCGCGCGCGGAGCACGTGCCTCGAACTCGAAGCCGACCTTGCCGTCCGCCCCACGCGTCAGATAGGCGGAAAACTTCTTGCGCGTGCGGTTCGAAACGAAACCCTTGAGCAGGTTCGTCTTGCCGGACTCGAGCAGCCGGGCCATCTCGGCGCGCGAGATTTCCTGCTGGAGGATCACCTTGCCCGAGCGGAAGTCGCAGGACTTCGCCGCGCCGACCGCCTTCTCGCAGACGTAGGCCATGCCGTGCTCGAACACCCTGGCGTGGCACTTGGGACACGGGCCGAGTGGTTCCTGTCCCGAGAAATCGACTTCCTCGGCCTCGCCTTCGCCATCGGCGTTGCCGAAGTCGAACTCGGGCATATGCTCGCCGTTCAGTTTGATCATCGCCGCGAAGGCGCGACCCATCTTGCTACGGAAGCCCTGCAGGGGGCCGATGACGCGCTTCTGCAGAAGTTCCTCGATCTCCTCCGGTTCCCATTGGCGGCTGGCGACCACCTTCCATAGCTTGTAGTCGCACTTGGCGCACTCGAAGCGCTTGTAGGTCTCGCGCAGCTCGCCACCACAGCGCGGGCAGGGCGTCTTCAGAACGCCGAAGGTGCCTTCGGGCAACTCGCCCTTCTTGATGCGATCGACCATCACCTGCGTCTGCTCGGTGATGTGCTTCATGAACTCGTCGCGCCCCAGCCGGCCGTGTTCCATTTCCTTGAGCTTCCACTCCCATAGGCCGGTCAGCTCGGGCGAGCGGATCTCGTCGATACCCAGCTTGTCGAGCGCGAACAGCAGCGAGAAGGCTTTGGCGGTCGGCTGCAATTCGCGGCCATTGCGATGCAGATATTCCTCGGCGATCAGACCCTCGATGGTGGCGGCCCGGGTGGCCGGCGTGCCCAGGCCGCGCTCGGACATCGCCTCGCGCAGTTCCTCGTCATCGA
>CAYXZX010000241.1:0-2645 GCA_964469455.1 uncultured Rhodocyclaceae bacterium
CGCCGCTCGCCGCCTACCTGCCCAACGCGGCGATGGCCGGCATCCTGTTCCTGGTGGCCTGGGGTCTGATCGATTTCCATCACATCAGCCACATCTGGCGCACCAGCAAACCGGAGACGGCGATCCTGGCGGTGACGCTGGTCGGCACGCTGTTCAATCTCGAGGCCGGCATCTTCCTTGGCGTATTCCTGTCGTTGATCCTGTTCCTCTACAAGAGTTCTAAGCCCGACATGGTGCCCGTGGTGCCGGCCCCCGAAGAGGGCGCCTATCACTTCGTGCGCGCCAAGGGACGCCCTGAGTGCCCGCAACTCCGAATCGTCCGCATCAGCGGATCGGTCTATTTCGGTTCCGCCAGCTACGTCCAGGCAGTCCTGCAGCAGATCGACGAGGACAACCCGCTGCAGAAGTCCGTCCTCATCGCCGCGAGCAGCCTGGTGCGCATCGACATTGCCGGCGCCGAAATCCTGGCCCAGGAGGCGCGGCGTCGCCGCAGGCTCGGTGGCGGCCTGTACTTTTACCGCCTCAACCCGGCCGCGCACGACTTTCTGCGCCAGGGCGGCTACGACCACGAGATCGGCGAAGGCGCGTTTTTCCCGGTGATGACCAACGTCACCGGGGCGCTTTACTGGACGCTGAATCCCGATGTCTGCCGGACCTGCAAGACCCGCATCTTCAAGGAATGCCATGGCAAGATCCTGCCGGATGGCCTGCGACGGCAGCGGTTGATGCTGGCGACCGATGGCAGCGAATTCAGCCACGCCCCGGAGGGCATTGCCATCGCCTTGGCCAGGCGCTTCGGCGTCACGCTCGACATCATGACCAGCGTCGCATCAACCGACGACCTCGAGACCGGTCGCCTCCGGCTGGCTCACGCCGAGCGCAAGGCGCTGGTCGAAGGCGTCGATACCGAGTCGATCCTGCGCCAGGGGCCCAACGCGGTCGGCCAGATCGTCGCCGCGGCCAGGGCCGCCGACACCAATATCCTGGTCATCGGCCGCCGGCCGCAGCGCGGCGACTTGAAGGAGCGGCTGATCGGCGACCTCGCGCAGCGCCTGATCGTCCAAGTGCCTTGTCACATCCTGGTGGCCAATGCGGAGGCCCAGCCCTTGCAGCAGCGCATCCTGATGGCCACGGATGGCTCCGCGATCAGCACGACGCTCGCGGAGATCACCGCGGCGATCGCCCGGGCGTGCGGCCTGCCCGTCACCGTGCTTGCCGCCGCGACCAGCGAAGCCACCCGGCTCGGTGCCGAAGAGGATGTCGCCGAGAAGATCGGCCTGCTGCGCATCGAGGGTGTCGACTGCGAGGCGCGCATCGTCGCCCGGCCACCGGCCGAAGCGATCATCGAGACCGCGCGCGACATCGGCGCCGACCTCGTCGTCATCGGCAACGACCAGCGCAAGGGGCTGTCGCGCAAGATCGCCGGCCAGACCACCGACCGCGTGGTCGGCGAGCTTGCCTGCGCCGTGCTGGTGGTCAAGCGGCCGCCGGAACCGGACCAGCTGGTGGCAGCGGTACGCAATCAGGCCTGAGCGCAGCGCCGAGAGGTTCCGCTTGGTTTACACTGCGGCGTCTCATCACGACTGACTTTCGCCGCCTCCACCCCATGGGCCATCGCCTCTCGAAAATCGTCACCCGCACCGGCGACGCCGGCAGCACCGGCCTTGGTGATGGCACGCGCGTCGGCAAGGATTCCGCCCGCATCGCCGCCATCGGCGACGTGGACGAGCTGAATTCGCTGCTCGGCCTGCTGCTCTGCGAGCCGCTGCCCGAGGAGGCGCGCGAACTGCTGGTCGGCATCCAGCACGACCTGTTCGACCTGGGCGGCGAACTGGCGGTGCCGGGCCACGCCTTGCTCGGTACCGGACAGCCGGCCCGCCTCGAGGACGCGGTGGAGCGCTTCAACGTCGAGCTTCCGCCGCTCAAGGAATTCATCCTGCCCGGCGGCGCGCGCGAAGCGGCGCTGACGCACCTGGCGCGGACGGTCTGCCGGCGCGCCGAACGCTCGGTCGTGGTCCTGGGGACCGCGGAACCCGTCTCGGACACGATGCGGAAGTACCTGAACCGACTGTCCGATCTGCTCTTCGTGCTCGGCCGCTGGCTCAACAGGCAAGCCGGCGGCGGCGACGTGCTCTGGCAAAAAGGCAAGAACGCTTGAACCCGCCAAGCCGGCTGTTGGCCGGCCGCTTCCGGCTGATTGGAGTCGTGCTGGCGACCTACCTGGGGTTGGGCACGCTGACGCGAGTCGGCCTGCTGGCGTTCAACGGCGATGCGACGCTGCTGGCGCCGACCACGATTCTGCCCATCCTCGCCATCGGCTTCGTCTTCGATCTCGCCGCCGCCTGCTGGTGGCTGCCACCGTTTGCGCTGATCGCCGCATTCTGGCCGGACGGCCCGCGCTCGCGCGGAGTCCTGCTGGCAACGGTCGGCGTGTTGTCAGGGCTGACTTTCGCCACCTGGGCCTTCGTCGCCGTTGCCGAGTTCGTCTTCTGGAACGAGTTCGCCAGCCGCTTCAACTTCATTGCCGTCGACTACCTCATCTACACACGCGAGGTGATCGGCAACATCCGCGAGTCCTACGACCTGCGGCCGCTGTTCGCCGGTGTCGGTGTCGCGGCGCTGGTCATGCTCGCGCTCACGTGGCC
>CAYXZX010000242.1:0-2601 GCA_964469455.1 uncultured Rhodocyclaceae bacterium
CGACCGCCGCATCAGCGCCCAATACTTGAAGTCGTTGGCGGCGAGGTGGCGGGCGGACTCGTCGTCGCCGGCGTAGTAAGGCAGCACCTCGTCGCGGAAATGGAAGCTCAGCACGCTGGACAGTGGCGTGCCATCACGGCTGACTATGGTCAGCACATCGCAGTCATCGCCAAATTCCTGGCGCAGTGCCTGGAAGTAGCGTTTCGGCAGCGCCGGCGTGCCGTGGCGATGCACATTGTCGGCATACAGCGCGAAGAAACGGTCCACACCAATGTCCTCTTCGGCAACCAGCCCATTGGCAATGCCCTTGCGCACCATGGCCCGCTGCTTGCGTGGAATGGCCAGCATGTTGGCTTCCTCGTCGGGCAGGATGGCCTTGCGGAAGGTGACATAAAGGTCCTGCGCCGGCCAATCGGCATGGCGGGATGCAACGTTCCGCAACTCCAGATGCTCGACCCCGAGTCGCTGCGCGAGGGACTGCGCCTCCGCCTCGAGCAGATCGGCCGCTTCGTCGCAGATCGCCGCAACGCCGCCATACACGGCAAACGGCAGCGACACGAGGCCATGGCCGAACAGCAGGCTCTTCACTTCAGCGAGAGGCAGCACGCCCTCGATGACCCCATCGTTTTCGGCGTAAAGAAAGAAGGTCTTGTGGCGAAAAACTTCGGCAACGATGCGCTGCCGGCCAGCGCGGTGGAAGAAGGTGGCGCCCGGACAGCCGAGCACGAACTGGTCCCAGCGCGCCGCGCCGTCGACGTCGCGACGGTCGAGCATCTTCAGCGCACGCATCAGTCCTGCCGCTCCGCGAGAAAGACCTCGTCCATGCGCCGCCAGTGGAAGTCGCGCAGCAGGCGCTCCAGGCGGGCCTCCATGCGATGCAGGTTGAGGTAATGGCGGAAGCGTGTCCGCGCGTTGATGCCCGGCACACGCGGCTGGTCGGGGTCGATTTCCCAAGGATGAAAGTAGAAAACCGCCGCCTGCCCATCAATCTCGTTGACCCGTTTGAGCAGCCACCGGGACACCCCATAGGGCAGCAGACGGAAGTAACCGCCACCGCTGGCCGGCCAGTTGCGCCGAAGCGAGCGGACGGTGGTAACGGGAATTTCGAGCAGGCCGCCGACGGGGTGCGCAAAGCGCGGTGCGTCGGGCATGCCGTAATGGTCATGCCGGATCGGGTAAATGCTGGAACTGTAGCGGTAGCCGGCGCGCTCGAGGCAATCGAACGCCCACAGATTGTCACGTCCGATGGAGAAGCTCGGCGCGCGATAACCTTTCACCTCATGACCCGCGATATCCTCCAGCACGATCTTGGCCAACTGGATATCGGCGTAGAAACCCGCTTCCGTCTGCTCGCTGGCACGCAGATGGGCGTGGCCGTGACTGGCCAGTTCATGGCCGTTATCCACGATCTCCCGCACCAGTTCCGGATAACGTTCGGCGATCCAGCCGAGGGTAAAGAACGTCGCCTTGGTGCCGGCATTGTCGAGCAGTTGCAGGATGCGGCCGACATTGCGCTCGACACGGCAGTCCCGGCTGTTCCATTCCAGCCGGTCGATATATGGCGCGAACGCCGAGACCTGGAAATAGTCCTCGACGTCGATGGTCAGGGCGTTGGCGATACGCGGCCCGGCCATTCCCTACCCCTGCGGCTCGACACCCGACGCCGCCGCATCCACCGCGTGCGGCCGCGACTGCGAAGTCTGGACCAGGCGCTGCAGCAGGACCAGCGTCGCCGAATTGATGCGCTCCAGCCGCAGCAGGCTGCGTTCCAGGCGGCGCAGCCGGCTGCCCAGCTGGTCGGCATGCAGGGCCGAGAGCAGGGTACTGGCTTCGTCGATCGACTTGTCGTCAAGGTTCAGACTGGCCACCGCGTCGGATGGCAGGTCGGGAATGTCGCCGAAGCGATCCTCGCCACCTTCGGCAGCCCGTGGCTTGGCGGGCACGCGGACGAAGACCTCATCCTCGATCTCGCTGGCCACGCTTTCCGCATCCTCGCGCGTGAAATCGGACTTGCCCGCAAGATAGCCGGACAGCAACAGGCGGTCGCACAAGGCGTTGATTCGGCGCGGCACCCCGCCGGTGGCGACATGGATCGCGTCGAACGCACCCGTATCGAACTTCGGCTTGTCCCTGGCGCCGACGCAGTGCAGGCGATGCTCGATGTAGCCCTGTGTCTCCTCGCGATCCATCGGACTGATGTGACAGGACGCGATGATGCGCTGGCGCAGCTGCACCATGTCCGGGCTTTGCAGGATGGCGCGGAACTCCGGCTGGCCGATCAGGAAGGTCTGCAGGACCGACTGGGTCCCGAGCTGGAAATTCGAAAGCATGCGCAGTTCCTCGACCGCGCGCGGCGTCAGGTTCTGCGCCTCGTCGACAATCAGCAGGCAGCGCTTGCTCCGCGTCGCCGCCGACATCAGGAAAGCTTCCAGCGACATCAGCAGATCCGACTTGCTGGCGCCCTTGGCGCGCACGCCGAAGGCAGCGGCGACCATCGAGAGAATATCCTCGGCGTCGAGCTGCGTGCTGACGAGATGCGCGGCCACGACGCGCTCGGCATCGAGGCTGTCGAGCAGGTTGCGCACGATGGTGGTCTTGCCG
>CAYXZX010000243.1:0-2588 GCA_964469455.1 uncultured Rhodocyclaceae bacterium
CTAACGTAAAGTGAACCACCTAAAAGACGGAAAACATTCCGTCATGACGGAAAACATTCCGGCCCGACGGATAATGTTCCATCGCGACGAGAAGCCTCCGATAACTGTACAAAAAAACAGGTATCGTGCTATAGTGGGCCTGCCAGTGTCCAGGCTGGCGAGTTTCGGAGGGTCCCATGATGGCCGGGCGGGTCGCATTTCCTGCAATGTCAGGTTCATCGTCTGTGTTGGCGCCTCGGTTGCTCGACCAGGTGCGCGGCAAGATCCGCTTCAAGCACTACAGCCTGCGTACCGAACAGGCATATCTGGACTGGATTAAACGATTTATCCGTCATTTTGGCAAGCGCCATCCGCGCGAGCTGGGGGCTGCTGACGTCGAGGCGTTTCTGACCCATCTGGCGGTGGCCGGGCGGGTGGCCGCGGCGACACAGAACCAGGCCAAGAGCGCCATCCTCTTTCTTTATCGCGAGGTCCTCGAGGCCGAATTGCCGTGGCTGGACGGGGTGGAAAGCGCGAAGGCGCCCAGGCGGCTGCCGGTGGTGCTCACCCGCGACGAAGTCGGCGCGTTGTTGGCCAGGTTGCCATGTACGTATGGGCTGATCTGCCGGTTGCTCTACGGCACCGGCATGCGGCTGATGGAGGGCCTGCGGCTGCGGGTGAAGGATGTCGATTTCGCGTGCGGCGAAATCCTGGTCCGCGACGGCAAGGGCTTCAAGGATCGCGTGACCATGCTGCCGGCCAGCGTGGTGGAAGACCTGCGCGCGCACTTGGAGCGGGTCCGTGCGCTGCATGATCGGGATCTGGCGGCGGGCCATGGCGAGGTATGGTTGCCCTATGCGCTGGACCGCAAGTATCCGAACGCCGGGCGAGAGTGGGGCTGGCAGTATGTGTTCCCGTCGGCGGGGCTGGCGGTCGATCCGCGCTCGGGTGCGGTACGCCGCCATCACGTGCAGGATCAGCCGGTGCAGCGCGCGCTCAAGCAGGCGGTGCGCGATGTTGGGCTGGCCAAGCCGGCCACGCCGCACACGCTGCGCCATTCCTTCGCGACTCATCTGCTCGAGGGCGGCTATGACATCCGCACCGTCCAGGAGCTGCTCGGGCACTCGGACGTCAAGACGACGATGATCTACACCCACGTGCTCAACCGCGGCGGCCGCGGCGTGGTGAGCCCGCTGGATCGGGCGGTGATCTGACCGGCTGATCCTGCCACCGGGAGCGCCATGCTTCCCGATTACGCCGAACTCCACTGCTGCACCAACTTCAGTTTCCTGCGCGGCGCCTCGCACGCCGAGGAACTGGTGGCGCGGGCGGCGGAACTCGGCTACGCGGCGCTGGCGGTCACGGACGAGTGCTCGCTGGCGGGCGTGGTGCGCGCCCACCTGGCGGCGAAGGATGCCGGGCTGAAGCTCATCGTCGGCACCGAGATCACGCTCGCCGACGGCATGAAACCGAATTTGAAACTGATTTTGCTGGCGCAGAACCGCGCCGGCTACGGCAACCTCTCGGCGCTGGTGACGCTGGGCAGGCGGCGTGCCGCCAAGGCTGACTTTGCACTCACCCGCAAGGATATCGACTGGGGTGTGCCGGACTGCCTGTGCCTGTGGCTGGCGACGAAGGATTCGACACGAGACGATGCCGACTGGCTCTCGGCCCGCTTTCCCGGCCGCTGCTGGATCGCGTATGAGCGCTTTCTGCAACCGGACGATGCGGAACGTCTTGACCATTTGCGCACGCTCGGCCTGCCGCCGGGTCTGCCACTCGTGGCGGCGGGCGACGTGCACATGCACGTGCGGGCGAGGCGGCCGCTGCAGGATGCGCTCACCGCGCTGCGCCTGCGGACGACGGTCGATGCCGCCGGCCACGCGCTGTTCCCCAACGGCGAGCGGCATCTGCGCTCGCGGCTGGCCTTGTCGCGCCTGTATCCGCCCGAGCTGCTGGCCGAGAGCGTGAAGATCGCGGGGCTCTGCGACTTCTCGCTCGACGAGTTGCGCTACGAGTACCCGGAAGAGATCGTGCCGCCCGGCATGACGCCGGCCGAGTATCTGCGCGCCGAGGTGGAGAAAGGGCTGGCCGTACGTTACCCGCAGGGCGTTTCGGACAAGGTGCGCGGGCAGATCGAGCACGAACTGGCATTGATCGCCGAGCTGCAGTACGAGGCCTACTTCCTGACCGTGTACGACATCGTCGCCTTCGCGCGCCGCGCACACATCCTCTGCCAGGGGCGTGGCTCGGCGGCCAACTCGGCGGTGTGCTATGCGCTGGGCATCACCGAGGTGGACCCGGCGCGCTCGAGCATGCTCTTCGAGCGCTTCATGTCGAAGGAGCGCAACGAGCCGCCGGACATCGACGTCGATTTCGAGCACCAGCGCCGCGAGGAGGTGATCCAGTACATCTACGGCAAGTACGGCCGCGCGCGCGCGGCGCTGACGGCGACGGTGATCAGCTACCGCAGCCGTTCGGCGCTGCGCGATGCCGGACGGGCGCTCGGTTTTTCGCTCGAAGCCATCGCGGCGCTCTCGGAAAACCTGGCCTGGTGGGACAAGCCGGACAGCTGGCCGGAGCGCATGGCGGAGGTAGGGCTGGACGCG
>CAYXZX010000244.1:0-2563 GCA_964469455.1 uncultured Rhodocyclaceae bacterium
GCGTCATTGCCCGCGCCACCGGTGAGGTAGTCGCCCAGCAGACCGCCCACCACAGCGATGCCATTGTTGCCACCGATCAGCACGTCGTTGCCGGCGCCACCGATCAGCACGTCGTTGCCGGTTTCGCGGAACGGGGTGGAGCCGTTGCCCGACGGACCGAGGTCGTCGCCGAACAGGACGTCGTCGCCGTCCCCGCCGTCAACCGTGTCGTTACCGGCATAGCCGACCAGGAAGTCGTTGCCTGCGTTGCCTGACAGGTTGTCGGTCGAACCGGTGGCGTAGACAAAGTCACTGCCCACCGAACCCAGGAACGTGAAGCCGCTGCTGCCCTTGCCGGTCGATGCCGGGCCGTGCACTTCGTCATCGGCGATGACGTAGAACGAGTAGGCGAAGGCGTGTTGGCTGCCGATGGAAAGCAGCGGGGTCAAGTTGTTGTCTTCCGGGCCAGTCACATCGTTGTCGGCGTTGGTCAGAATGATGTTACTGACGGACCCGTGGGTCGCCTTGTTCGTCAGCGCGGAGGCATCGATCGTGGTAACCACTTCGTCGTGGAAGTACAGACCCGTCACCAGGGCGCTGCCGGACACGGTGATCTTGCTGCCCGCTTGCTGCGACTGCAGATCCAGACCAATCAAACCACCGACGTCGACTTCGGTGTCGCCTTGATCGTCCATGTCGGACGAGAACTCGACGGTACCGGCAACCGCGTTACCAACGGAGGAGATGGTCATGGTGCCGATCGAAGCGGCCTGCAGCCAGTTGCCGCCATCGGCTTCGCCCCGCACATCGTTGCGAGCTTCCGGGCCCACGCTGACGTTCAGGTCCGTGCCCAACGCGCCACCCAGGACAATCGTGGAAGCCGTCGCGCCGTTCACCAGGATGGTGGACACCGTGGCCGCGCCCGCACCACCGATACCGATGGAGTTGTCGGCATCAATGCCCCACTGCTGGATGGTACTGGCGACGCCAGCGCTGATCGAAACGAATTCCAGGTCGGAGGCACCATTGAACGTCGCATCGGTGCCGACGCCACCCAGAATCAGGTTGCTGGCGGTTGCCGAGCTGACCGTGAAGCGCTGCAGGTTGTCGGCCTCGGCCATCAGGGCAAAGAGGGCGTCACCGGCAAAGATGTCACCGGCCTTGGTGGAGGTGATGTTCAGGTTCTGCACCGTGTTGCCGTCAACGATCGCGGTGCCGAAGTACAGCGGCGCCGGGCCCAGCGTGGCGATGGTCAGGTCGGCGTCGGAATTGTTGGTGACGCTCACGTTGGTGGTGTGGCCACCGACGAGGTTGTCATCCACCTGCAGGCCGTTGGCCAGCGTGGCGGCAACCGTGCCGTTGTGGTTCAGGTTCACGGTGCTGGCGTTGATGACGCGCACCGACGAGCCACCGGCGTTGCCGATGGTGGACGTCTTGCCCGTGATGTTCAGCGTCAGCTCGGGGTTGACACCGAAGACGGCGTCGTAGTCCACTTCCAGACCCTGGTTCGCGTTGGCCGTGAAGTTCACGGTGGTGAGCGTGGCGTCCATGCGGTTGAAGTCGGCGCGGCTGGTCGACGCGGCGGTGGCGGTCTTGTAGCCGGTGGCACTCAGCGGATCGGTGTCGACGGCCACGGTGGTGCCCAGGTTGATGGTGGCCAGGTCGTCAACCTTGTTGCCTTCGAACGACACGGACGCGTTGAACACGGCGTCCAAGGTCTCGACGCCGGTCATGGTCGCTTCACGGGTCACATCGGTGTTGGTGGTGAAGTTCACGTACACGGTGTCGCTGCCGGCGCCGCCAGCGATGGTTTCGTTGTCGCCATAAGCGTCACCGGCGATCAGCATGTCGTTGCCCGAGCCCATGAGGAACTTGTAGTCCATCGCGGTGCTGTCCAGAACCAGGTTGCCCACGAAGGTGCTGGCATCCACGGTGGCCAGCGTGGCCGGCAGCGGCGCGGCGATCACGAATTTCTGACCGGCGAGGCCACCATCGATATTCAGCGTCGACGCCTTGGTGGCGCCCAGGCTCTTGACCACGGAGGCGGCGCCCTTGAGGTCGGCAACGTGCAGGTTGACGGTTTCGATGGTCTCAACGCCTTCGCCAACCAGCGTCAGCGCGCCCGTGACTTCGGTCAAGGTGACATCCACCGAGTTGGTGCCTTGCGCGGCTTGCTGGTCGAAATTCAGCGTGACATCGGCCGCGACGTCGTTCAGATCAAAGACGAGGCCGGCGCCGGTTTCTTGCAGGTCGGTCACGACCACGGAACCTTGAGTCTTGTTGGTGATGCCAACCGAGTTCGTACCCGTGTTCCAGCGGCTGGCGGAAACAGTCACATCACCGTCCGCATCAATCACAACACGCTCAACGCTGGTCAGGGTCACGTTGTTGTACACACCGGAGGCCAGGGCCAGCATCAGCGTGTCGTTGCCAGCACCACCAGCGACAGTGTCACCACCTTGGTAGGTCGTCGTGGAGCCGCTGAAGGCATCGTCGCCGGAGGTGCCCGAAACGAGTTCGTTGGCCGTCGTGGTCATGGCGACGTTGCTGCCAGGAACCGGAGCGGAACCCGTCCATTCGGCGA
>CAYXZX010000245.1:0-2516 GCA_964469455.1 uncultured Rhodocyclaceae bacterium
ATGTACGGGCGAAGAAATAACCCAACCTTGTCGGCGCGCGATTACGACTGACCACTCTTGCACGTCGAATCTTGGCCAATGGCTATAAAAGTTGGTCGTGGTGACAACTGTGAAGAAGTGTAACGTAGTTACTGAGAGCTTCATCTCCTTGGTTGCGGGTTGCGCCGGGGGAGCCGCGTAGGGCGTAGCCAGTAGCGGATTGCTCAGCGCGGCCATCGATCAATTCGTCTCCTCGGCAAGCTGTGTTGCTGGGCGCCGCTACGCGAATGTGGCGCTAATGAGGGGGACAGTAAAGAAAAAAGGGTTTCCAGCTTGTGACTGGAAACCCTTTTGTAGTCTTGGTCGGGGCGGCGGGATTCGAACTCGCGACCCCTTGCACCCCATGCAAGTGCGCTACCAGGCTGCGCTACGCCCCGACGGCGCGAATTGTAACAGAACGACGATGGCGGCTGTGTGCCTCAGAAGCGCAGCAATTCTATGATCGCGGCGAGTTCCATGCGGAGCGAACCGCTGGGTGGCACGGCGGATGCGGGAGCAGCGTCACCCGACGGCGCCGCGATGAGTTTCGCGGGGGCGTCATCGAGGCGATTGCGAGCACCGCTGATGGTAAAGCCTTCGTCATACAGGAGTTGCCTGATACGGCGCACCAGCAGAACCTCGTGATGCTGGTAGTAGCGCCGGTTGCCCCGGCGCTTGACCGGCTTGAGCTGGTTGAATTCCTGTTCCCAATAGCGCAGCACGTGCGGCTTGACGCCGCATAGTTCGCTTACTTCGCCAATCGTGAAATACCGCTTGGCCGGAATCGGCGGCAATTCATCCCTGCGATTGCTGGCCATTCAATTGCGCCTTGTCGACGTTTGCCTTGAGCTTCTGGCTAGCGTGAAAAGTGACCACGCGGCGCGCCGTAATGGGAATTTCTTCTCCGGTCTTGGGATTGCGCCCGGGGCGCTGGGGCTTGTCACGCAACTGAAAGTTGCCAAAACCGGACAACTTCACACCATCCCCGGTTTGCAGCGCCCCTCTTACTTCCTCGAAGAACGCTTCGACCATGTCCTTTGCTTCGCGCTTGTTCAAGCCAACCTTTTCGAACAACATGTCAGCCAGTTCGGCTTTCGTCAGCGTCATTGCTCCGCCCCCTTTTACTTTTCCCAACCGAAACGTTTCTTCTTAGCTACGCAGAGCACCGCCGAATTGCTCCACTGCAACGCTGACGAATCCGGCCAAGACCGCATCCACTTGCCGATCCTCGAGCGTTCGTTCAGTATCTTGCATAACTATCCGGAATGCAACGCTTTTTTGGCCTTCTGGCAGCCCCTTCCCCTGGTAAACGTCGAACAAGCGGATTTCTTGAACAAAGTCTGGCGCCACCGAACGAAATGCCGCCAATAGTGGCGCGAGTGACTGGTCCCTGGCCACGGTCATGGCGAGATCACGGGTGACAGCCGGGAAGCGTGACACCTCGCGATAAGCCGGCATCGGTATTGACAGCCATGCCTCCAGGCCAATTTCGAAGACGACCGGCGAACTGCCCAGTTCGTACTTTTGTACCCATTGCGGATGTAGCTCGCCGACAAAGCCGATCGGCGTGCCACCAAGACTGACTCTCGCCGCGCGACCCGGATGCAGCGCCGGATGCGCGAGTTTCTCAAAAGAGAGAGCCTGCCCGGCAAACAGCGCTTCGAGGTCACCCTTGACGTCGAAGAAGTCAACGTTGCGCGTCGGGGCCCCCCATTGCTCCGGCAAAGCCGAACCTGACCAGAGGCCGCCCACGCGCAGCGGCTGGTCGAAGCCCGCCACCGGGGTGCCGGCAGCATCGCGCCTGAAAACGCGGCCGATCTCGAACACGCGCACGCGTTCTGTCTGGCGCTTGCGGTTGGCCGACAGTACGTCGACCAGGCCGCCGATCAGGGTCGTACGCATGACGCCCATCTGGCTGGCGATCGGGTTGGCCAGTTGGATCGGTTTGGCGTTGCCTGCAAAGTCGGCTTCCCAGGCCGCGTCGACGAAGCTCATCGTCACAACTTCGAAATAACCGCGCTCGGCCACCAGATGGCGCACGGCCATGGTACCGCGCCGGCTCTCCGGCAGCGGCAGCATGGCCAGCTGCGCCTTGGGCGGCGGCGCCGGAATGTTGTCGTAGCCGTGGATGCGCGCGATCTCTTCGATCAGGTCCTCTTCGATTTCCATATCGAAACGGTGCGAGGGCGGTGTGACGACGAAGCTCACTTGCTCGCCCTCACCTTGCCGTTCGACCTTCGTGCCCAATCCCGCGAGCAGCTTGCCGATCTGGTCGGCCGACAGCGGAATGCCCAGCACCTTGGCGGCGCGCGTCGTGCGCAGACGCACCGGCGCTCGGGCCGGCAGATGGGTTGGCGAAACCGATTCCGTCACCAGACCAGGCTGGCCGCCGCAGATGTCGATGATCAGTTGCGTGGCGCGCTCGATGGCGCGGCGCTGCAGTTCGAAATCGACGCCGCGCTCGTAGCGGTGCGAGGCGTCGGACGAGAAGCCGAGCG
>CAYXZX010000246.1:0-2512 GCA_964469455.1 uncultured Rhodocyclaceae bacterium
CGACCTGCATCAGCAGGGAAACCATCTCGGCCGATTCATGCACGTAGATTTCGTGCTCTCTCGCGCGGGCAATGATGGCTTCGGCGATTAGTCCGCGTCCCTTGGCAACCACGCGTGGTGCCGCCTCGCCCGGGGCGTAGGCCAGCGCTACGGCCAGCGAGCGTTCATTGCCATCGGTCGGTAAACCGGATGCGGGCAGCGCTTCAGGCTTCACGGCGTATATCCAGCCCCGCCACGGTCAGCCCGGCGTCCGTTAGCGCCCGGGTCAGTTCGGCGACCTGGTTGCGCAAGGCCTCCGCGGCCCGGTCGGCCCCGGCACCCAACGAGAGCCGCAGGTTCGATCCGGACAACTGCAGGCGGGCGTCGATCTCGCCGAGGTTCGGCATGGTCAGTCGCAGCGTCGTTGCCCAGCGCGGTGCCTCGTCTTCCTCGCCTCCGCCGGATCGGTGCTCATCGGTGATCTCGCGCTCGATCTTCCAGTCGATGCCCTGGCCGGGCCAGGCTTCGCCATGCCAGGCAAGACGCTGGCTGGCGACGGCGTCGAGCTGCTGCTGCACCAGCGGTTTCAGTTCGTCCGGAATGCCCGGCGCGGGGACCGTCGACTCGGTGCGCGTGGCGGCGGTGGCGGGCACCGACGGCCTTGACTCCGTACCGGTTTCGATGGAGGTCGTCATCGGTGCTCCAGGCGAAGGGGCACGCATGTCGTAGGTCAGGCCATCGCCGGCGCGGGCCATCATGGGTTCTGCTGACGCCGGCCCGGTCATCGGCGCGGCCGGAGCACGCGGCGGAACGACTTGCTGCCCCTGCGGCTCGGCCCGGAGGGAGGCGAGCGGGCGCTGGCCGGCCAGCCACTGCGCCTGATGTGATTCGTAGAACAACCCGCTTTGGCTGACCGCCTTGGCCAGGGTAGGCACCATCTCGGCGGCGCTGGCGGGCGGCTGGGCGAGCAGCGGTTGGCCCCGGTTGAGCGCCGCGGGCTGCGGCGTCTCGCCTTCACGAAGCAGCAACTGGCCGATCATGCGGCCGGCGGTCGAGATCTTCGAGTAGGCGTAGGGCTGGTTGGCGGCGTCGGCCCCCGGCGGGGACTCGGCCCGCCGGGCGATGAGCATCTTCGGCGTGCGGTCGATCACCACCAATTCCAGGGTGTCGCCAGTCTTGGCGCCTTCCGGCAGTTGCAGGGTCAGTTGCCGGCCGGCCACCAGTGCCTTGTAGGTATTTTCGGGCAAGGACTCGATCACGCGGGCGGTGAATGCCTGGCCCGGCTTCAGGTCGGGCAGATCGCTCGAGATCGGCCGGACCGGCTGCAGTTGCTCCACCAGGCTGGCCTCGGCCTGCATCCGCATGCGCACTCCGGCGTCGGGCGGTATCACGGCCATGGCGGCGAGTGCCTAGGGTGAGACTTGCGGCTGGCGTGCGCTGCCGAGGAAGCGGCGCAGCCTTTCCATCCAGGGTTCGGTATGGCGGCGGATTTCAGCGTCGTCATCGAGGATGCGCTGGATCAGCGCGTGCTTCATCTCGGCTTCCGCCGTGCTCAACGAGGCATTGGCCTCGTCGGCCAGCACGGTTTGGCGCAGCGCGGCAACTGACTTTTCCAGATGGATGAGCTTGTCCCAATCATTGGCCTGCGCGGCCTCGACCATGCGGGCCGACAGCGCGCTCATTTCTTCGAATAGCTCGATCTGGGAAGGCATCGCCGGCATGGTAATGCGCCGTCCGGAGGGGTATTGGGCGAAAGAACAGCGGGTTCTTTGGCCAATTCTGCCAAGGCGTACGCGGCGGCCTGCCCGGCGGTCAGGCGCCATATTCCTTGAGCAGCCGGAGTTGTCGCTGGCCGCTTTGCATCTCGGCCTGGAACTCCGCCATCCAGGCCTGGGCTGCCGCGCGAATTTCATCGTCCTGAGCCAGTATGCCGGAGATCAAATGGTTTTTTTTCTGACGCGCGTTGTCGTCGAGTTCGGTGGTCGCGTCGAGCGGCTTGATCGCGGCAATGACCTGGCCGCGTTCCTGTTCCATCTCGACCAGTGCATCCCAGTCGCCGAGCAAGGCTGTCTCGCGCATCCGAGCAGTCAGGTTCGCGAGCGTCTGGTAGTTGGCGATGACCTCGGCCGCGCTCACGCCATCCCTACGCCCGAACGTAGCCGGATTGGTGACTTGCTGGCGCTGCCGGCTTGGCCACCTGAGGCCGGATGGTGTCCCAGGCTTCCTTCAACTCGCTCAATAGCCGCGTGACTTCATCCAGCGCCGCCTTGTCGTTCTTGAGGTTGGCGGTGATCAGCCGCGACACCATGTAGTCGTACAGTGCCGACAGATTGCGCGCCAGTTCGCCACCGATCTCCTTGTCCAGGCTGGCGTTCAGCCCTTCGCCGATGATGGCCATCGCTTTCGAGATCGACTGGCCTTTCGCCGACGTCTCACCCTGTTCCATCGCATGCCTGGCCTTGGCGATCGCCAGCAGGGCGCCTTCGAACAGCATCGAAGTCAGCTTGTGCGGGTCGGCGGCCATGATGTCGGT